>JAAESG010000573.1 GCA_024229615.1 Gammaproteobacteria bacterium
CGCGAATGCCTCGGCGACTGCGCCGCCTGCGGTTTACTTCGCGAAAATTTCCACCGTTTATCAGGCCCTGGTTGGATTGGTACGACGATAGGTTACGAGCTTAAGCTAAAGTGCCATTCGGGCCTGTTAACACTTTTTGAATTTGACCTGTTTGCCCGGCTGGTCTTTAATGGCCAAAGTTGATTAACCGGTACTTTTTCATGTCCTCCAAAGACACCTGCATTTACCTCGGTCAGGAACTTGCCGATTACGGCTTCAAGGATGGTCATCCTTTCGGTCCACAGCGCCATGATGCGTTTCAGACCGAATTGCTCCGCCTGGGTCTCGACAAGCAGCTGGTGATTCAGAAACCGGTATTGGCGAACAGTGATCGAATCGAGCTGTTTCATACCGGTGACTATATCGAAAAAGTGCGTGACTATTCGGTCAGCGGACACGGCTACCTCGATGCGGGCGATACGCCTTCCTTCGAGGGCATGTTTGAAGCTGCGAGTCATGTCGCAGGTTCGGTTACCGATGCGATCGATCGCATCATGAAAGGCGAATTCCGTCGCGCTTTCTCACCGATTGCGGGCTTGCATCATGCGCGCCGCCATGTCGCAGCCGGTTTTTGTGTATTCAACGACTGCGGCATTGCGATCGAATACCTGCGCGCGCAATACGGCATTAAGCGAGTGGCTTACATCGATATCGATGCACATCATGGTGACGGTGTATTTTACAGTTTTGAAGACGATCCCGAGCTGATTTTTGCGGATATCCACCAGGACGGTCGAACCCTTTACCCAGGCACAGGTCATGCCAATGAAACCGGAAGCGGGTCGGCACAGGGCACCAAGTTAAACATCCCGGTGCCACCTTACTCCAACGACGCCGTGTTTCAGGAAGTATGGCCGCTGGTTGAGGAATACCTGCGTAACAACCAGCCGGAGTTCATCCTGTTGCAATGCGGCGCCGATAGTATCAAGGGCGATCCGATTACCAATATGGAATTCAGTCCGGCATCGCATGCCTATGCAGCCGCACAGCTATGCAAGATTGCCGACGACTACTGTCAGGGCCGAATGCTGGCGATGGGTGGCGGCGGTTACAACCACGACAACATAGCGCATGGCTGGACTGCGGTGGTCGATTCGATGGTGAACAGCTGAGTCGAGAGAACTTTCTCAGGCTCCCTTGAACAACGAACCCATGATACCGCGCACCAGAGCTCGCCCGGTTTTGCTGCCGAGACTGCGCACAACGCTCTTCATAAAGGTTTCGGCGATGCCCTGACGCGGTCGTCCGCGAGGCCGGGGTGCCTTATGGGCTCTTTTCGGCGTCGGTTTTTTCACCGCTGCGGCGTTCGCGGCCAGTTCGGCGCGCTTTGCTAGTTCTTCAAAGGCCGATTCGCGATCGATACTGGTCTGGTACTTGTCCGCTAACGCGCTTTCCATGAGGATTTCACAAACATCGGCTTTACCTGCCGCACCGATGCGCGATACCGGCGGTTTGACCATGGTTCGTTTGACCACCGAAGGCGCGCCTTGCGATCAACTGCTTCACAACTCGCTGAACCCGTCAATATCACCTTGAAAGAGTACCCTATTCCCAGCGAATATAGTTTTCCTGCACAACGGCAGCTTGCAGTAATTGAACCAGGGGTATCGCCCGCGTATGCAGACTGACGGCTGGCTGGTCTTCCTCGGCGTCTCCAGCCGGCTCTACATGCTGCGGCATTTTATCCAGCGTCTGCTGCAAATTTTGCAGTGCCCGTGGGACGTCGTCAGCATCGATCGCTCCCGGAACCGATGTGCCAAAGGACATCATTTCAAGCATCTGCTGACCGACGTCGCCCAGCATCGTGATATTGGCATAGGCACTGGTTTTAAAAGTAATCAGCATCAGCCTTCACTCCTCGCCCTTATCGAGCACGTATTGCAATATGCCACCCGCCTCGTAGTAGGCAACTTCATCGCTGGTATCGATGCGGCACAACACGTCCACTGCCAATGTACTGCCCGCTACCATCGGTGATTGACAACTCCGGTTTCTGCCTGGGTAGCAGGCCTTGTTGCATGCCGCTGATGGTAATTTTTTCAACACCGTTCGGATTCAGGCGCTTGCGCTCGAAACCATCGATGAACTGCAAGGGTAAAACACCCATACCAATCAGGTTCGAACGATGGATACGCTCAAAATTCTCGGCGATGACCGCGTTAACACCGAGTAGCCGGGAACCTTTGGCGACCAGTTTTTCGAGACTGAGATAATGGTAGGCCTGGCCGTCGATCTCAAGACTGGTCAGTGTATTAAAACTGTTGCTTCCCGGTTTCATCGCGAATCCGCTCCTACATTTGAAGGCGGATTATATCGCTTTTTTTTAGCACCCGGTTATTTGCAAAGAAAATGTATTACGCTTGGATCTTCGAGATCGACTTTCTTGCCCAGGCTGATATAACCCGAGCCGAACAGCGTAAATTCTTCGCGACGCAGAAATATCTCCTGGCCTTCCGTGGTTCGTATGAAGGTGCCATTGGTACTTTGATCGGTGATGACGAATTTACCGCGACGATGTTCAATTTTGGAATGATAGCGTGAAACCAAATCACTATTGATCAGCAAATCGCAGTCCTTGCCCCGACCGAGGATGTGAGAAGTGGTTTCGGTTTCGATGACCTGCGTGTTTCCATCGTATTTGAGGGTCAGGATTTTAACCTGATCATGACGCGCCGGATTGGTGAAACTGCTAGCCGTGGCCATATTGGTGATATCGCCTTCCTGTTCCCAGCCGAACAGGTAAACATCGAGCTGATCGTTTTTGCCTTTCACCCGCAAGCGATCATAAGGGCGCATATTGTTGGACAGATCGGCACTCTTGACCATGAAGGCGATTTCCTGCGTGCAGAGGATCTGACGCGCTTTGGCCATGCTTGAGACACGCGCGGCGACATTTACCGTGTCACCAAAAATATCGTCGTTTTCCAATATGGTGCTACCGTACTGCATGCCGATGCGGATTGAAACACCAATGGTTTCAGGGGAACGGTCATCTTCCATGGCTTCCTGTATCGCCTTGGCCGCATATACCGCCATATCGACATCGGTAAAGTAAACCAGGATTTCATCGCCTATGGTTTTTACCAACTTTCCGTTGTGGCGGCGAGAAATCGAAATCAATGCGTTCAGGGCTTTGGAAATGCGTTCTCGAGCCAGGTCGTCGCCCATGTTTTCATAAATAGCTGTACTACCCGCTACGTCGGCGAACATCACCACGCAATTGATTGTTTCTCGTGCCACTAAATTATTATCCCTCATGCTTTTTTTATCGGCGATTCCGTCTCTGTCTATACCTTGGCCTGAACCGGGAAATAGCAGGCCGATCGAGTTTCTGTAGATAGAAAATCCTTTTTTGATACCACTATTTAACCCGATCGCAGTTTAACATGCCCAACTCTGGGTTCTGTACGCTTATATAGCATGTTACTGAATAATATGAGATATCACGATGGGTTATTTATCGCAATATAATCGATCGCTCGCCTTATTCGGGCCAGGCTGGTTGTCTTGCCGAGCAACTCGACGGTTTGATCGATGGGCGGTGAAAAAGACCCTCCGGTGACCGCTACACGCAGCGGCTGCCCGACTTTGCCCATACCAACTTGCAGAGCCTCGGTGATCGATTCGATCACTCCGTGTATCGAAGCCCTGTCCCAGTTCTCGAGTTTTGACAATCCGTCGTGCAGACAGCGCAGAGGTTCAAGCGCCGGTTGCTTGAGCACCTTGCTCGCCGCCTTTACATCGTAGTCATCAAAGTCCTGGAAACAGTACAGGATACTGTCAACCAGCTCATTGATCGTCGATACGCGTTGACGGTAAAGGTCCACGACGGCGCTGAAGTCAAGGTTGTCATCATATTCAACCGGCAACCGATCGAGTCTCTGTTTTACCAATACGACGATATCCGGCAGTGGCGAATTCATTATGTATTGTTGATTGAGCCAGTTGAGCTTCTCGGTGTTGAATGACGACGCCGACCGATTTAGCCCATCAAGCGAGAATAATTCGATCATTTCTGACTGTGTAAACACTTCCTGATCGCCGTGTGACCAACCGAGTCTGACCAGGTAGTTCAACATCGCCTCGGGCAGATAACCGGCTTCGCAATATTCCATGACACCGACCGCACCGTGACGTTTCGATAGCCGTTTGCCATCATCGCCCAGAATCATCGGTACATGCGCATATTCAGGGACCTGGGCGTCCAACGCATAAAGTATGTTGATCTGCCTCGGTGTATTGTTGACATGGTCGTCGCCACGCAATACGTGGGTAATACTCATGTCCATATCGTCAACGACAACAGACAGGTTGTAGGTCGGACTGCCATCGCTGCGCTTGATGATCAAATCATCGAGTTCCGCGTTACTGACCTTGACCTCACCCTTAACATGGTCTCGAAAACTGACCGCACCCTGCTGTGGATTTTTGAAGCGAACCACCATCGGTTTGCCGTCCTCGGGTTGCAGTTCGAGATCACGACAACAACCGTCGTAGCGGGGTTTTTGTTTGCTGGCCATTTGCTGTTCACGCAGACTTTCCAGGCGATCACGGGAACACTCACAATAATAGGCATCGCCCTGTTCGATCAATTGCTTGATTATCTCGAGATAGCGTTCGAAACGTTGCGTTTGATAATAGGGCCCTTCGTCGTAATTCAGCCCCAGCCAATCCATTGCATCCAGTATCGCTTGTACCGACTCGGGGGTAGACCGCTCGAGATCGGTATCTTCGATGCGCAATACGAATTTACCGCCTACCTTCTTGCTATATAGCCAGCAAAAAAGCGCGGTTCTGGCGCCACCAAGGTGTAAGACTCCGGTCGGGCTCGGGGCAAATCGGGTTTTGATCATTTTTTTCAGGCTGAAATTAGACGCGGCGTATTCTAACGGAATATTCCCCTGACGGTCTGAAAATTTTTTAAAAAAGCTTTTTGATCTCGAGCACGGATCCGGCTTTTTGCAACCGGGTGTGCTGCAGGAAGGAGTTACCGAGTAACACTTCGAAGGGCTGGTCCCCGTCGATGACGGTGGCGTCGACATTGGACACCTGGATACCGCCAATGCTGACCGAATCAAGCTTGATTTGCCAGACCGGAACCACCGCTGACGCAGTCTGGGCAGTACTGCGTATGCCCCGGCGAAAATCAATTTTGAGGCTGCGTGCCTTGCGGCCGCTCATGGTGACAAAACTTGCACCGGTGTCCACCAGGAAACGGGTCGCTTGCCCGTTAATGGCACCGTCGGTGTAGTACATCCCGAGTTGATCGGGGTAAATCTTCATGCTGCTTCGATCGGGCTTCTTGAAATTGCCGGCAATCGACTGGTTGACTCCGAGTTTGACTTCGTCACCGTCGATAATGACTACAGCCCCACGACCTGAAGACGATTTCAATATAACGCCCTCAAAGCTTTCATCTTTTTTTACTATCTTTTGTTTGTCGCCTATCTGTAACAAAGCCTTGTCCGTGAACAATGCGATGACTTTGACTTTAGCCCCGGTTGCGTGTGCTGCCACCGCCAGTAGGAGTAGTAGTAACATCACCAGGTTGAGTCGTGTTCGTTTCAAAGATCAATCCACCAGCATCAGTGCGACATGCAGACAGGCCAGCGCATACAGGCCCGCCAGCACATCGTCAAACATGATTCCAAACCCCCCTTTCATCTTTGCGTCGGCAATCTTCACCGGCCAGGGTTTGACAATATCGAATACTCTAAATAGCACAAAGCCGCCTAGAATCCACTGCCAGCTACACGGCACGGCGATCATGGTTATCCAGAAACCGATAAACTCGTCCCAGACAATTCCCGAATGATCGTGCACTCCTAGTGCCTTACTGCTGTAACCGCAGAGGAAAATCCCGGCGACGAATCCGAGCATGATGAACAGCAGATAATAGGTTAAAGCCAGTTGCGCCAGCAACAAGTAGATTGGAATCGCCACCAGGGTGCCACAGGTACCGGGCGCAACAGGGGCAAGTCCCGAGCCGAATCCTAGAGATAACAAATGTATCGGATTGCGTAACATTTTCGGCGGGATTTTAGTCAAAATGCCGGTAGCCTCGTGCAGTGATAAGATCGACCAGGTTCTCGCCAACCCGCAAAAAATAACCGGATTCGGTAATCTCGCCTATTGCAGTCAGGCGACAGTCCGGATGCTCGCTATTCCAGGCATCAATTTCAGTTTTGAAATCGGCTGCGACACAACAACATATTTCGTAGTCGTCCCCCGCGCCAAGTGCATACTGGTAGGCATCCTGCTGCTTTATCCAGGAATTCACCGGAATCGCAACCCGCGAAATTCTGGCGCCACAGTCGCTGGCCTGTAGAATATGAGCCAGATCACCTTGCAAGCCATCGGAGATATCGATCGCCGCGCTCGCAAATTCTCGCAGGAAGATGGCCAACTCAAGTCTTGGCTGAGGACGATTCAAGGCCAAAAGGCATTTTGATCTGTGCTCTTCTGGCAATTCAACCTCGCCCTTTTTATGTGCCAGTCCAAGCGCAGCATTGCCGAGCTCACCGCTGACCAGGATCAAATCACCGGGACGCGCCTGCTTGCGCGTCACATATTGATCCGACGGTACCGTACCTGCGATCTGGATGGTGACCGAAAGCTCTCCTCGACAGGTATCGCCACCGATCAGTTGGCAGCTATACAGGTCCGCAGTTTGCCGCAACCCGTTGGAAAACTGACTCAGCCAGCTCGAATCAAACTTTGGTAAGGTCAGCGATAACAGGAACCAGGCAGGGGTTGCACCCATCGCAGCGAGATCGCTGAGGTTGACCGCGAGCGCCTTGTAGGCGATATCTGCAGGGCTAGTGTCGGGCGAGAAATGGACTCCTCCGATGAGCGTGTCGATACTGACTACCAGTTGATTACCCGGCGTTGTATCCACGACCGCGGCATCGTCGCCGATGCCAACCGAGGCAGGCCCGGCCGAGTTACCGATATTTGAGAAGTATTGTTCTATTATCGCGAATTCGTCTTGCGCCATCGCCAAAACCCGGTTGTGCTGGTTAGCGGTTGACTTCGAGTTTGCGTAATTCTGCGCACAACGGATCGAGCACGCCATTTACAAACTTGTGACTTTCATCGGCGCCGTAGGTCCTGGCCAGACTAATTGCCTCGTTGAGCACAACCTTAAAAGGAATTTCAGGGTGATTTTCCAGCTCGTAGGTTGCGATGCGCAGAATATTGGTCTCAATGGGATCGAGATGATTTTCGAACTGACTGACATGCCGGCGATAGCAATCATCGAGTGCTTCGGCCTGCGGTGGAATCTGGTAAAGCAACTCCAGGAAATATTCTTCATCACCTGAAGCAACGCCTTGCTCCTGCTGGTAATGATCTCTTATCCAGTCCAGTTCCTCACCCGACAATTGCCATTGATACAGGGCCTGCAACGCCTTGTCACGAGCGTGCTTGCGTTTCTTGATAAACCGCGCCTTGTCATTCACCGGTGTTACTTGATTTTACGCAGAAGGCTGATCATTTCCATCGCACTCATGGCCGCATCCGCACCCTTGTTACCAGCCTTGGTGCCGGCGCGTTCGATTGCCTGTTCAATCGTGTCCGTGGTCAGTACCGCGTTGATCACAGGGATTGAGTGCGTCAGTGCGAGCGACGCCAGGGCCTTGGCACTTTGCCCCGCCACCATGTCAAAATGCGGTGTTGCGCCACGGATGACCGCACCCAGTGCAATGACCGCATCGTACTTTCCGCCTCTGGCATATTTCTGCACCACCAGCGGTATCTCGAGCGCGCCGGGGACATGGCTTACGCTAATATCCCCGGCATCTATACCGGCACGCTGCAAGGTATCGAGTGCCGCGCTTAACAGGCTTTCAACGATGAAACCGTTAAAGCGTCCAACGACGATTGCAATTTTCGCCTTGGTGACCGTCAAGTCACCATCAATTCGATTGGCGTCTGTCATTTTGTTTGCTACTCCGAATAATAATCTACGACTTCTAAGCCGAATCCTGCAAGACCATGAAATACTTTTGGCGCACTCAGCAGGCTCATCTTGCGTACTCCGATATCGGCCAGTATCTGGGCACCGATTCCGTAGGTTCGCTGGTCATCTCCGTGATCGTCATTGCCATGGCCGAGAATCATCGATTCGATAATATTGACCATGTCTTTCGGTGTCTCCGGCTGACGTAAAAAAACGATGACACCCTCGCCAGCCTTATCGATAGTCTGCATGACATCTCGTAAAGGCCAGCCACGACCATGTGTTCCGGCGAGTGAATCGGTCAGGGTATTTTGCACATGCACCCGCACCGGTATGGGTTTTTCAGGATCGATCTTACCCTTAACCAGTGCAATGTGCAGTTCCTGTGCAGTACTGTCTTCGAAAGCATATAATTTGAATTCGCCGAAATCGGTTTCAAAACGCGATTCGACGATCCGCTCGACGGTGTGTTCGTTCTCGATGCGATAGCGAATCAAATCTTCGATGGTGCCAATTTTCAGATCATGCTTCTGCGCAAATATTTCAAGGTCTTTGCGCCTCGCCATGGTGCCATCATCGTTGAGAATTTCGACGATGACCGCAGCAGGTTCAAATTCGGCGAGCCGAGCCAGGTCGCATCCCGCCTCGGTGTGACCGGCGCGGAACAACACACCGCCCTTGCGCGCCATGACCGGAAATACATGGCCCGGCTGCACAATGCTACCCGGGGCAGCATCAGGCTTGATCGCGGCCTGAATGGTGGTGGCGCGATCAGACGCGGAAATCCCGGTGGTAACACCTTCAGCGGCTTCGATCGATACGGTAAAATTGGTTTCCATGACTTCGCGGTTATCGCCTACCATCAACGGCAGGCGTAATTGCTTACAACGTTGTTCGGATAGCGTCAGGCAAATCAATCCACGGCCATGTTTAGCCATGAAATTTATGTGGTCGGCCGTTACAGCTTCGGCCGCCATCAGAATATCGCCCTCATTTTCGCGGTCTTCATCGTCCATAATCACAACCATCTTACCGGCCTTGATATCGTCGATAATTTCCTGGGTTGAATTTAATTTCATATCGAATTTAACTGGCTTATTCATAATTGATAAATCCCGATTTTATCAGGGTTTCGAGCAGCTGCCGGTTTTTACCCGCAGTGTCGTCTACGCGGCCCTGCAATAACCGCTCCAGGTAACGCGCGATAATATCGACTTCGATATTAACCCTGGTGCCTGTTTCATAGTATTGAAAAATGGTTTTTTGCTGAGTGTGAGGCACAATACTAACATCAAAACGGTTCCCATCGACGCCATTAACGGTCAGACTGGTGCCATCCACCGTGACCGAACCCTTGGTTGCGATATAGTGCTGAATCTCCGAATCTACCTCAAAACAGTAACGAATCGAACGCGCGTCGGTATGCATTTCAACCAGGCTGCCGAGTCCATCCACATGACCGCTGACCAAATGCCCACCGAGAGCCGTGTTCAAGGTCAGCGCCGTTTCCAGGTTAACCGGGCTGCCGATAGCGAGCTGACCGAGACTGGTCTTGTTCATGGTCTCGACAGAGACATCGGCAGTAAAAGACCCGGCATGGAGTTCTACCGCGGTCAGACAGGTACCATTCACTGCAATACTGTCGCCGAGTCGGGTATGCGATAGCTCGAGGTCGCCACAATTAATGCCGAGACGAATATCACCATCCCTGGGTTCGCTGCTTTCGACTCTGCCAAGGGCCTGGATGATTCCGGTGAACATCAGGCCAGGCTCAGGCTGTAACTGGTCATAGGTAAAGCACTGCTGTTATCGAAACAGGCACCGGCCTCGATTCCGGCCCTCGCGACGGCTTGCGCCTCGTCGAGTAAATCGTAAGCCACCTGCATTGCACCGAGGGCAAATTCGGCGCCCGAGCCAACCGCCCAGAAACGCGTATACTGATCGACTTCGCGTAACGAGTAGAGACCGAAAATACCACTTCCATTAATAATTAACGCGTCGACCCGTGACGACTCGTAGGAATCGTCATCTTCATCCTTACTGTTGAGAAAGTACTCCTCTTTCAGAATGGGATGAATCTGGCGCATTGTCTCAAAAATATTAAATCGATCGGAGAAGTCTATTTTGTCGGCATGCTTGTCAAGCAGGTTACGCATCACCAGGTGATGGGCGGCGCTACCGACTATTCCAATGTAATTGTTTTCGCCAAACTGAAGAATCTTGTCAGAATCGGTGACATAGTCGGCGGCCTGGCGAGTATCGCCAAAGCTGGTCAGACTGTCGGCGGCGATACAGGCGACATTGTTTTTCAAGACAGCAACGATAGTAGACATCAATTAACACTCAGGGTTAAACGCAGATCGTCACCAACCTGGCGCACATCGCGCATGGTACAGGTTTTACGTTGCTCCATAGCGGTAAATTCACCGAGTTCGAATCCACCTCGTGCCTGGCTGCCGAGCAGATGCGGAGCCAGATATAGTATCACTTGATCGACAAGCTGCTGGTTGATTAATGCACCCGCGAGATGCTGGCCACATTCACTATGCACCTCGTTGATGCCGCGCCGGGCCATGTCTTGCAGCATCGCAGTCAACGAGATCTGCCCATCTGCATCGGCTGCAAGCTCGATGACGCTAGCACCGCGATTACGCAGACGTTCTTTGCGTTCTTCATCCTGACTCTGAGTGTAGATCCAGATTTCACCCACCGTGGTAAATATCTTTTCGTTGCCACTTAAACGCAATCTCGAATCGACCAACACCCGAGTCGGGTGGCGGAGCTCGAATATCTGTTTCAAATCCTGCTTGGTCAGGCGCAGATTGAGCGATGGATCGTCGTCGAGCACGGTTTGTGCGCTGCTCAGAATCGCGCAGGATCGTGCGCGTAAAAATTGCACGTCACGCCGTGCCGCTGCCGCGGTAATCCATTGACTGCTGCCATTCTTCAATGCACTGCGGCCATCCACAGAGCAAGCCATTTTAATGCTGACGAATGGCACACCCTGCTCCATGCGTTTGATAAAACCACGGTTGAGCTCACGAGCTTCCGCCTCGAGAATGCCGCAAACGACCTCGATACCCTCGGCGCGCAGTTTCTGCAGACCCTGTCCGCCGATCTGCGGATTCGGATCTGACATCGCAACGATCACCCTTGCCGGTTTCGCCTCGATCAACGCGTCGACACAAGGTGGTGTTTTGCCGTGATGCGAACAGGGTTCGAGTGTGACATAAAAATCGGCGCCGGCGGGAATCGCCGCGGACTGCAGCGCATTGGCTTCCGCGTGAGGGCCACCCGTATAACCATGCCATCCACTGGCGAGCATTACACCCTCGCCAACGATGACACAACCAACTCGCGGGTTAGGTGGCGTCGAGTAAAACCCCTTGCGCGCGCAGCGCAAGGCTTCGGCCATCCAGTAGTGATGCTGCCGCGCAGGCATTAACTTTCCTCATCAATCAACGGAACCTGTCTACGGTGCATTTCCGGAGTAGGTTCGGCAGCGAGTGTTTGAATCGCTTCTTCGAAAGCCTGGATATCTTCAAAGCTCAGGTACACCGAGGCAAAGCGAATATAGGCGACCTGATCAACGCGCTGCAACTCATGCATGACCATTGCGCCGATTTCACGCGATGACACCTCGCGCGCCTCGAGACCGACCAGTTGCCGCTTGATATGGTTTATCGCGTCCTCAATCTGCTCCGCCGAAACCGGTCGCTTTTCAAGCGCGCGCATCATACCGCTGCGCAATCTGACTTCATCGAATGCGTCACGACTACCATCGTTCTTAATCACCATGGGCATGTTCAGCAACGGCGATTCATAAGTGGTAAAGCGCGTTTCACAGGAAACGCACTCCCGTCTGCGGCGCACCTGGGCCGATTCCGACGCCAGTCGGGAATCGACCACCCGAGTATCAGGCGTACCGCAGAATGGACATTTCATCGTTTAGACATCAGTTCCTGTATACGGGAAGCCGCGCACAAATGTCGGTGACTTTGCTACGTACAGTGGCAAGCACGTCTTCATCACCCATGTTATCCAGAATGTCGCTAATCCAGTTGGCGAGATCGCGAGAATCCTGTTCACCGAAACCCCGCGTGGTGATCGCCGGAGAGCCGATACGCAAACCGGAAGTGACGAAAGGTGATTGCGGGTCGTTCGGAACCGAATTCTTGTTAACCGTGATATGCGCCTTACTCAGGGCCGCATCGGCGTCTTTACCGGTCAGACCCTTGCTGATCAGAGACAACAGGAACAAATGGTTATCGGTACCGCCGGAAACGATTTCAAAACCACGCTTGATGAATTCTTCCGCCATCGCGTTGGCATTCACCAGTACCTGCTTTTGATACTCGACAAAATCATCACTCATGGCTTCCTTGAAGGCTACCGCCTTGCCGGCGATGACGTGCATCAACGGGCCACCCTGGGTTCCAGGAAAAACCATCGAGTTGAGTTTCTTTTCGATTTCCTCGTTGGCTTTGGCCAGAATGATACCGCCGCGAGGTCCGCGCAGGGTCTTGTGAGTGGTGCTGGTACAAACATCGGCGATCCCAACCGGGCTCGGATAAACACCGGCCACGACCAGTCCGGCGACATGCGCCATGTCGACGAACAGGTAGGCTCCGACCGAATCGGCGATATCACGAAACCGTTGCCAGTCCATGACCCGTGAATAGGCCGAAAATCCGGCAACGATCATCTTTGGTCGATGTTCCTTTGCGAGTGCTTCTATCTGCTCGTAATCGACTTCGCCGGTTTCGTTGTTAAGTCCGTACTGGACCGCATTGAAGAGCTTACCCGAGAAATTTACCTTGGCGCCGTGGGTCAGATGGCCACCATCCGACAGGCTCATGCCGAGAATCGTGTCACCCGCGTTCAACAGGGCAAAATATACCGCAGCATTGGCCTGTGATCCCGAGTGCGGCTGCACATTGGCATAATCAGCTTTGAAAAGCTTTTTTGCCCTTTCCAGCGCCAGCGATTCCGCCACATCGACATATTCGCAACCACCGTAGTAGCGCTTGGATGGGTAACCCTCGGCGTACTTGTTGGTTAACACCGATCCCTGGGCCTGCATGACCCTCGGACTGGTATAGTTTTCTGATGCGATCAATTCTATGTGATCTTCCTGGCGCGTTTCTTCTTCCTGCATCGACGCCCACAGCTCGGGATCGAAATCGGCAATATTCATTGATTTGGAAAACATCGGATGAGCCTCGGATTAAAAAGAAGGCGATCATACAAAAAACGCTTCGAAGTATCACTAAAAAACACGACAAACTAATAGGTTGTAACGGCATTTGGACTTGTATTTTCAACATTTGTGGCCATTTATTCGATTCGACGATAGAGAAAGCATAAAATCTCTAAATCATGTTGAAACGCGGAATTCCCGTGTATAATTTAATCCATCGACTAAGCAGGTAACTATCATGGAAACCGTAGGCATATACACCCCACCGCAAAAACCCAAGGCAACTCCTGCGAGCGCGTCTACAGACACTGGATCCGCTGTGTTTCAATCATGCCTCACGCAGAGCGATCTGGAAATTACTCAGCCAGCGCAGGACAAATTGCACGAGATCATCAACCAGACCGACGAAGAGGTTTCGGCGATCAGAATTTATATCAGCGGTGGCGGCTGTGGCGGTCTTTCTTACGGCATGACATTTACCGATGAACAAGGTGACTTTGACACGATCCAGCAATTCGACGGATTCAAAATACTGGTCGATGTAGTTGCGCTGAATTACCTCAAAGGTGCTCAAATCGATTACATTCAGGAAGTCGGCCGCGAGCGTTTCGTTTTCAACAATGTATTCGCCGAAACCGGTGGCTCCGGGATCTGTGGCGGCTGCGGCGCGGCCGGTGGCTGATCACTGGCCAAAAAAACGCAACCGCATAATTCAAAGCCTGGCTCCAAGCCGGGCTTTGTTCTTTTAGTCGCCCCTTCTGGCAGCTACAGGATCGCGGCCTATACCACGGCTGCGCGGGCTCTGGGCATGCGCATCTTGGTAATCTCCAACAGCGCGTACTCACTGGTGCCTGAAATTGCGCACGGCATCACGGTCGATTTCAGTCAACCCGAACAGGCCTTTAACGCGATAATCGAAACAGTAAAAACTCTGCCAATCGAATGTGTGCTGGCGACCGACGATAGCGGTGTTGAAATCTGTAGTCGCGTCGCCGGCTATCTCGGTTTGCCGCAAAACAGTGCGCAGGCCGCGCTGCTCACCCAACGCAAAGATCTAGGACGCGAAGCCTTGAGCAGGGCTAACTGTAATACGCCCGCTTACCAGGTTATTTCTATTGAGACCTCTCCGGCAATGTTGACGATTGACTATCCGGTTGTACTCAAACCGCTTGCATTATCCGCCAGTCGAGGGGTAATTCGAGTTGATGACGAGGCTGCATATAGTTCTGCCATGCATCGAATTGACGCCATTCTCGAATCGAGCGGACAGCTCGGGTTCACGCGCGAACACCTACTCGCTGAAGCCTATATAGACGGCCCGGAATACGCGGTTGAAGGCTTTGTCGTCAATGGGAAATTTAACCTGCTGACTATTTTTGACAAACCTGAGCCACTCACCGGCCCTTACTTCGAGGAAACCTACTACCTGACACCGAGTCGCCTTAACACTCGCCAGAAAGACGCGCTCATAGATGAAATTGCAAACTGTTGCTCGGCCTACGGACTCCAGCACGGGCCGTTGCACGCAGAAGCTCGTCTATCTTCTTCGGGCCCAATACTGCTTGAACTCGCGGCACGCACCATCGGTGGGCAATGTGGCCAACTGATTGAGTTTTCTCTGCAACAGAAGCTCGAGGAACTGGTTATCCAGGGGATGTGTGGATTGATTCCGGATATCGATCAAGAAGGCGATTCCGCCGGGGTATTAATGATTCCGATTACGAATGCCGGAATTCTGAAACGGGTGGAAGGCTTAACCGACGCGCTGCAAACCGAGTTCGTTCGCGATATCGAAATCCACATCCGTCCGGGTTACGAATTGATCCCCTTGCCCGAGGGGGCCAGCTACCTGGGTTTCATTTTTGCTCAGGCACCCGGGTTTGATCAAACCTACTCCGCACTGAAGAGCGCCTACTCGAAACTGAATTTTGTAACTACACCAAAATGGGAACTGGAAAAGCTCACGCTCTAACTCACTTTTTCGCGCCGGGAGCTCGAAAACCTTCTGGCTGTTGCCCCATGTCACCTTCCTTGAAAATAAACCCGAGCATGTGCTGCTCCAGCACCGCCAGGCTGGCAGGATCTATCGTCGAGATGCCGTTTTCATTGATAATCATGGTCTGGCGCTCGATCCATTGAGCCCATCCCTCGGTAGATACATTGTCGTAGATCCGTTGCCCGAGTTCGCCAGGATAAGGCACCCTGTCGAGACCCGGTGCTTCTGCCCCCAAAACTACACAGTTAACCACTCTTGCCATCGAACCATCCAAAAAAAGCAGCCGAGGATCGGCTGCTTGATATCATAGCAAAGTTATGACAGATCAAAATGCATAATTGACGCCAATTGCCAGCACGGGCCAGAGTTCCAGGTCGTCAAGATCGTCTTGCGCGTTTGATTCAGCATTCCGAATAGCCTCGTCTAATTCTGCCTGATTGGTGAAATTACCGCCCGGAATAACTGTCGCTTCTAATTCCACTTCCGGGTCGGCAATAGCGACTCCGAGATCGAAAGTAACCGACAATCCGCCGTCTCCGCCAGCCCTGCGACCCCAACCGATACCAACATAGGGTTGATAGGAGTCACCCAGGCTAATCTCACCGTTAATACCTGCATCGACGAGATCGCTTGGAGCGATCGTGTCACCATCGACGACAATAGTATCCTGTAATGTACCGGTTAATTCAGCCGCGCCATTGTTCTTGAACATACCCGCGGTCAAATGAAAGCCGCCGTTAAACAAGTGCCAGTCCAGTAACAGTGCACTGGCGCCATAATCAAAATCGAGTTTCGCATCAAGATCCCCTTCAACGTCGTTACCGACAGTGATGGTTTCATCCTCGCCTTCTATATCGACTTCGGTGGCAACAACCCGCAAGTTAAGCGTTTTGGTCAAGCCGACACTGAGGTCAAGCCCTATCCCATTGATACCTGCCCTGGCTCCAACCCCCAAATCGATCGCACTGACATTCGATACGAAAAATAACAGCCCGAAACCCAGCCCGATTATTTTTTTCATGTTAATCACTCCATGGATATTGTGTGAGTATCAACTAGTATAGGTGAAATATCTCGGCCGCTTGACTAAAATTTTCATCATGTTATGCCTGCTTCTTCATGTTACACATATCATTTTGCTATTAATTTACTATTATTAGCATTAATGCCAAAATAATCGGTAAATTAGAAGGAGTTGCGTTGTCACGCTACACAGCAAAAAACGATCAGCAATCCCCGATCAGCTTTCAAATTTCTAGCAACGGCGTGACCGACACTGGACACGTCAGAACAAAAAATGAAGATTCGATACTGGTCAATGCGGATGAAAATGTCTGGATCGTCGCCGACGGCATGGGTGGTCATCACGCGGGTGATTTTGCCAGCCAAACCATTACCAATAATCTAAGTCTGTTCAAGCAACACGCTTCGCTGGATGACAGTATTTTGTTGCTTGAAGAAAATATATTAAACTCGAATTCAATCATCAGAAAAAAATCATTTAAACTTGGGCGCAATGCAACCATTGGCAGTACCGTAGTCTGCGTTTATATATGGAATAATCTTCTGTTCACCTTCTGGGCGGGAGACAGTCGCCTGTATCGTTTCAGAGATTCAAAACTGGAGCGCCTGACTGAAGACCACAGTTATGTTGAGGAACTGGTCAAAATGGGGAAAATTGAAGCCAAGGATGCCGAAAATCATCCAGCAGCTAACGTGGTTTTGAAAGCGGTGGGCATAGACGATCAATTGTGTATGGATTTCGAATATTTCGAGATGCAGGCGGGTGACATTTACATCATTTGCTCTGATGGCCTCTATAAAGACCTGGATGAATCCAAAATTTCACCCATACTCAGTTCTCACCCCGACGATATGACCGAGCTCTCGGAATCATTACTGAGCTCATCGCTGGATGCTGGTGGCACCGATAATACTTCGATAATCACAATGAAAATAAGTCAAAAGGAAAACGATGTCTGAAGTCTGCGAATCACTGATTAACGACTATATCGCGGGGTCGTTGGAGATGGTCGACCTGGAAGACGGTTTGGCCAGCATATTTAGCGCCCTGCCAAACGGGCACTCTGAAGCACAGAACTATCTGCAGTCGCTTTATACCAACGACCAAATCGACTCAGACGGATTTACCCAAATCTCACATGTCATCTCAAAAGTAAATATCAAGTCTACGCTGAAAAATAGCCAGGAAACCGATATTTCCTATTTTGGTGAAGACAAAACAATGCATCTCACCGATATTTCAGAGCTGTCCGCCAGAGTCGATGAGGAAGATACGAGTGACAAGACTGTCATAGTCAGAGCCGGAAGTAGTAGCGCTCAGGAAATAGAAATCTCGGAACCTTCCCTGAGGGAGGACGACTCCCCGATGAACTCCAGAATCGTAGAGAAGCCACATAAATCGGCGCGCTACGAAAATCTTGGCCCGGGTGTGACCTTGAAAGACCGCTTCGTGTTGCTGGAAAAGCTTGGCCAGGGTGGTATGGGTGTGGTTTTTAAAGCCAAGGATTTACTTAAAGTCGAGGCTCAGGATAAAGACCCATACGTTGCGATCAAGGTATTGACCGACGCATTCAAAAAGTACTCGGGGTCGTTCATTGCGCTGCAGCGCGAGGCCAGTAAGGCGCAACGACTGGCGCATCCCAATATTGCAACCGTTTACGATTTTGATCGTGATGGCAACACGGTATTCATGACCATGGAATACCTCCAGGGTAAGCCGCTGAATCAGTTGATCAAGGAAATCAACAAAAAGCCGCTCAAACTCGACCACGCACTACATATTATCGAAGAATTGTGTAGTGGCCTCGCCTACGCACATGAGAAGAAACTGATTCACTCTGACTTCAAACCGGGAAACTGTTTTTTATTGAGTGACGGTCACGTCAAACTACTGGACTTCGGCATCGCCAGGGCAAGTACCCAAACCGACGAAGAACGTGAAAACACGATGTTCGATCCGGCCAAATTAAGCGCCGTTACCCCGGCTTATGCGACGCCGGAAATGTTCGCCGGTATGAATCCGGATCCGCGCGACGATATATATGGCCTGGCCTGTGTTGCCTATCAACTGCTCGCCGGCGGCAAGCACCCATATAACAAGGTAGCCTCGCCAAAGATCAAGGAACTCGGAATAAAACCCAAGCCCATCAAAGGACTCAACCGTCGTCAGCAAAAAACATTGATGAAGGCGTTAACTGTGGTACGCGAAGATCGCATCGTCGATGTCGAGAAATTTGCCGAAGGCATGCGCTCAAAAAAATCGCATTCCAAATCAATATTGCTGGCTGCCCTGTTCATGTTTGTTATAGGTGGCGGTATCGGATACAAACCATTCCTCGAGTTTCAGGCCGAGCAAGAACTTTATGACAAGATTCAATTAATCAAAAATGGTGACAAGGCTCTGATGATAGAAACCATCTGGTCGCTGGATCAACTGGCCCCAGTACAGCAGAAAATTATTTCAGTCGGTTTACGACGCGAGATCATCACCTTTTATCGCGACCGGATTCGTTCGGTGTTTCGACCCAAAGAAGGATTATACGATTTTCCGCAAGCCCAGAATTTGCTTGGTCAGGCGAAAAAGCACTATCCCGATTCAGTTGCATTGTCGACCATCGAAGACCAGGTCAAAGAACAGCGAGATCGCCTTATGAACAGCCTGATATCGCTATACAAACGTTACTTAAAAGATAAAAAACTGGTCAAAACCGCAAATGGCGAAGACCTCACCACGGTCATACCGCTGATCAAACGTGTCGATCCGAAACACTATTTGTTAAAAGACAAGGCTTTATCCGACCTTTACCTGTCCGAGTCTGAAAAACTGATTGCCAAGCGGAAATATGTCGAGGCTTCAAATTACATCATCACCGGTCTGAAACTATTTCCTGAAGACTCCCGTCTGCAAAGCCTTAACAAGCAGATAAACGCGCAGTTTCAAAATTAATGGATCGGCATGGAACACCTTTGCGTTTGCTCGCGAAAACCTATGCAAACGACCTGATTTCACGCGAGCAATACGTCGAAATACGTGCGCAATTACTCAAACGGCTTGAAAGCAAGGGTAGGATTGACGATTCGGATTTAAAAAACTTTACCGCCATAACACAGGGTTCAGAGACACCTAAAGTACAGAAAACCTATACCTCTTCGGATTGGATCATTATCGCCCTGGGTTTAGCCGCCTCGGCTGTACTGGCATTCGTCCTCTATGGTTAGCGTCCGTCTCGGCCCTCGAATACCTCCTCAAAAGATTAAATAGGTCACTATAGGCGCTCGTGTCAAGCCTGTTTTGTGCATTTTCCGGTTGATTACGCGTTATAGTAGTCTATTATCATCAACAACTTAACTCAGTTAGTTAATTTTGTTTGTTAAATTTGTTCTGTAGCAGGTTGAAACTAACCAAAGTGTTAGCCAGGTCTCTCTGGAATGAGTCGCCGGAGGTTATGCTCATCGACTGCAGGAACTTCAGTCTCCACTGAGATGTCTCCACTGAGATTTTTACCGAAAACCGTATTAGATATTTTATGAACCCGACAACAGACAGCGAGCGCATAATATTGATAGCACTAACTGGTTTAGTGCTGTGGTTTTTTGTTGCTGCACCCGCCAGAGCTCTCGACATGACGCAAATGGTGGTTGATTCGATTAGCGCCCATCCGGAGGTGAAAGAAAAGATTCATATTTACCGGCAGGTGATCAGCGACCACGATATCGCAGAGAGTGGTTGGCGTCCGAGTATCGACCTCGAGGCATCTACCGGTGTATACGACACCGAATCTCCGGCCACCGGCAATCAGTCGGTTGACTACGACAGCACCCGATTTGAGTTATCGCTGACACAGAACCTGTTCAACGGATACGACACCACCCATCAGATCGAACAGGCCAAATCCCGAACCCTCGCGGCTCTATACGACGTCTACGATACCGCCGACAATATCGCATTGCTTGCGATACATGCTTATCTGGAAGTCATCAAACAGCGCAGGCTATACCAGCTTTCGCTCGAAAATGTCGCCGCTCACGAGGAGATCCTCTCGCAAATCAGGGATCGCAATCTTTCCGGAGTCGGTCGGCGTTCAGAGTTGCAACAAACCGAAGGGCGACTGGCGCGAGCCCAGGCTAGCCAAATCGCCCAACTGAACAACCTCGAAGACGCTGCTACTCAACTACATCATATCCTGGGGCGGTACGTCGATCCGCAGACATTGACCGAACCGGAGCTTCCAGCCGTACCCAGGGAGAGCCTGGACTTATTAATAGACCAGGCACTTGCTGAACATCCGGCGATGCACGTGGCAAGGAGCAATATTGAGGCGGCCCAGTCGGATCATCGTCGCTCTCTCAATACACGTTATCCCAATGTCGACCTGAGGCTCGCCACCGAGTATGGCGATGATATTGGGGGCCTGGCGGGCGATACTGAGGAAACCAGTCTGGTGCTCAACCTTTCTTACAACCTGTATCGCGGTGGCAGAAATGATGCCGAGCAGCAGAAAAAAATTAGCGCGGTGTACGCGCAAAAGGAATTCGCGGCACGCGTAAGACGCCAGGTCATCAATACGCTGCGCCTGTCATGGACCGCGGATGATTTGCTGGTCAAGCAACTTGAGTTTCTCAACTCACATGTGATCAAGGTCGGGCAAACCGTCGAATCCTACAAGGAAGAGTTTTTTATCGGTCAGCGTGATCTGATCGATCTACTCGATGCGAAGAACGAACACAACAGTGCCAAGAACCAGTATACCGAAGCCAGGTATGACTCACTGGGCGCAAGATACCGGGTTTATGAAGGTCTCGGCGCACTGTTCCAGGCCACCGATGTCGAATTTGAACTTTCGCCTGGAAAATTGAAAATCGCCCGCCTGGAATCCAATGTAATCGATAAACTCCCATTACCTGACGACGAAGATAGTGACCGGGAAATCGATCCGATGGATCACTGTGATAACTCGCTCGACAACTCCGAGGTTAATCCCTTCGGTTGCCTGGAAATAGTTCCCGTACAAAGATCTGAACCGGTCAAATCCAGGGAAAATTCACCTCCGCAATTATCCGACGATCAGTTTGAAGTCGAAACAAACGGCGTTTTGATTATCACCCGGGAACAATTGCTCGCCAACGATACCGACGCGGATTCCGATCCTTTGGAAATTGTCGATGTTAGCCAGCCGGAGGTCGGACGCCTGGCATTCAATCAGAGTAGCAATCTGGTTTACCGACCCATCGAAGGTTTTATCGGCGTCGACCATTTCAAGTACACGGTTACCGACAACAATGGAGCAGCGGTTACCGCAACCGCCAGCGTACAGATTAAAGTGCGTGAACCTGAAGTGGTCAGCCTGTCTAAAATTCAGCTAGTCAATTTCATCTATGACGAGGCTGAATTGACCGATATATCCAAGTCCAAGGTCGAGGGTATCATCGAGCAGATAAAACTCTCCACAGGCCTCACTATCGAGGTATACACCTACACCGACAATATCGGCTCGGACGCCTACAATAACGCCCTCTCGGAGCGAAGGGCCGAGGCCCTGAAAAATTTGCTCACCAGTAACGGCATAAATGGCGCGAATATAATCGCCATGGGAATGGGTGAGAAAAATCCCATCGCTGACAATTCGACGCCAGCCGGTCAGGCCATAAATCGACGTGGCGAATTTATTTTTAAAGCAAAGAATACGGCCGAGTAACACAGACGGTTTATTGCAGTAATTGGTCTACACTTGGAGGCAGTAGTATGAGTTTGGAAGCCTCTCCTGAATACCCTGGCGCTTTATTTTTCAATACCTTATCGATCGTATCATTGCTGCATAATTTACGGTTATGACCACGTCCGATGCAAGAAGGTTTTGCGGTGAAGAAGATAAGCATTCCTGTTTGTGTCGCACTACTGTGCGGAGTCCCGGGCCAGCAACAGGCGAGTCCTCTGCTCAGCAAAGACATGCTCAGCCATTTAAAGACCGAGTATTCCGATCAGGCTTATCGCAGGGGTCTCGCAATTAACGATTTACTCGCACAGCTCGAAGGCCAACCGATTCGAAAGCAACTCACCGAAGTGAATCGATTTTTTAATCAATTCGAATATCGCGAAGACCACTTACATTGGGGCGAACAGGATTACTGGGCCACGCCAGGTGAGTTCCTCGCTACGCAGAAGGGAGATTGTGAAGATTTTGTCATCGCCAAGTATTTCGCGCTGCGCAAACTTGGCGTACCGGACAAACGTCTTTACCTGACCTATGTTAAGGCTCTGAGGCAGAATGTGGCGCACATGGTACTGAGTTACTTTCCTACCCCCGCAAGCATTCCATTGGTTCTGGACAATTATAATCCCCGAATCCTGAGCGCAGACAAGCGCAAGGATCTGCTACCGGTTTACAGTTTTAACGCAAAATCACTTTTCTTGACTAATGCCTCGGCCGGGCTGGGTAAATCTCTGCCCACCAACAAAATAAAAAACAGTAAGTGGAAAAAATTACTGGCCGATATTCTAAAGGAAAATCAATGACCTTATTCAAACAAATAGCCATACTGGTGTCGGCAGTATTTTTAATATTGCTACTCATCATCCTCTATACCGACTTAACCCGTACTGGTAATTTTCAACAGGGACAGTTGCAGACCACGGCCCAGGACATGGCGACCACGCTGGGTATCGCGATCAGTAATTTACCAGAGGGACAGGATCAATCGACACTGGAAGTTTTGTTCAACGCGGTGTTTGACAGCGGTTACTACACCCGTATCGAGCTGATTGGCGTGGATGGTCAGAGCATTCATCAAAAAAGTCAGCAACTCGAAATTGCCGGCGTGCCCGACTGGTTCCTGGGCCTGGTTCCGCTCGAGCCCGCGCGCGGCACGACTCAGGTCATGAAAGGCTGGACTCAGCTGGGCCAACTCAACCTCGAAATTCATCCGGGCTTCGCATACAGCGGTATGTACCAGGCCCTGGTATCAACGCTGCTCTGGCTGGCCCTGTTATTCGTGGTGTCGATGCTGGTGCTGTGGTTAATCCTGAGATACCTGCTCGATCCATTGCAACGGGTCAAAGAACAAGCCGATGCGATACACCGTAACAAGTTTGTCCATCAGCAGAAAATTCCTTCCACGATCGAGTTGAAACGAGTAGTGGAGGCGATGAACCTGATGGTTTCCAAGGTGCAGACCATTTTCGACGACCAGGAAAAGACTCTAGGCCAGTACCAGCAACTCCTGTATCGGGACAAACTCACTAATCTGGGCAACCGTCGTTACATGCTCGACCAATTGCAGCAGTCGATGTCCGAAGAATCGGGGTCTCACGGTTGTATGGCGATCATCAAAATAGTCGACTTCGATCAACTGCGTGACCGGCTGGGCTATGAAATATCAGACAACCTGATCCGGATCCTCGCTGACCTGCTACGTCAAACCGGCGCAGACCAGGAGGCGCAGCGTATTTCTCGTTTCAATGAGGATGAGTTTGCCTTTTTGAGTAATGCAGACGAATCCGCGGTGGCACAATTTCTGGGCAATCTTTTCGATGACTTCCAGAAATTAACGAACAAGCAAACCGACCTTGCCGAAGTCAAATTGCTGGCCGGGATTTGCGACCTGCAAGTCGGAGGTGAAATCGGCGGCATCCTCTCCAGCATCGACTATTGCCTGTCACAAGCTGACACCAAAGGTCCATTTTCAATCGAACGCAAACGCTCAACCAATCTGGATTTACCCCAGGGCAAAATGCAATGGCGTAGTTGGCTTGAGTCGATGCTGAAATCGAATCAGCTATTCCTGGTGGGGCAACTGGCTATCGGCAACGAACGCTTTCCTGTCCAGCGAGAGCTGTTTATCCGGGCGCGTAACAAACAGGACCAAATCATTCCGGCATCGGCCTTCATGCCGATGGCTTCGAGCCTCGGCATGTCGCTCGATATCGACATACAAGTCTTCCAGATGGTCACCAGCAACAGCGACATCGACCGCAAAATCCCACTCGCAATAAACCTGAGCGCTGCATTTTTTGAACACGCCGAAGCCCAGCAAGAGTTCGACCAGCTTTTAACCAGCTGCGAACAATCCAGAACGAGACTGTGTATTGAGGCCAGCCATCACGTACTTAATCAGCATCCGATCATGTGTGCTGAGGTTTCGGAGCGCGTCAGAAAACATCAACATCAGTTCGGTATAGATAATCTCGACCTTGGACAATCACTGCAACTACTTCAGTCCGGCCAATTCAATTATGTCAAGATCAATGCCAAGACATTGCATCAAATGAGTCGCAACGACATGCCTTCCGGTTACCAGGCGCTACGCACTATCACCGATACACTGGATATCCAGATCATCGCGGTAGGAGTAGATTCGCAGGAAGTTTTCGATGGATTGAAATCCATTGGAATCGATATCATGCAAGGGAATTTTCTCAGCCCAACTGAGGCTATATAACGCGATGTTCCACCATGACACCAGTACGGTTATAATCCATCGATTCTTGCATCACTGTATGATTTACAACTATAAAATACGGTTCTGTCGGTCGAGTTCGGGCAGTATTGATAACACGCAATTGTCAGATAAATAGCCCTATATGATTGATCCCCATCATCAGTATGATCCCCTGCTCGAATGCGTGGTTATCTTCGCCAAGATACACAATCGTCCGATTAGTGTTGATGCATTGATCGCCGGCCTGCCAGTAAAACCTGGTGCGGACGGCCCCGAACTTTTCAGTATCGACAGTCCCAAGGGTTTGTTTTCACGCGTTGCCTCACGCGCCGGTTTTGCGAGTCGCCTGATATGCCGCGAGCTCGCTCAGCTGTCACGCCTGTTGCTACCTTGCATTCTTGTCTTGAAAAATGGCAACGCCTGTATTCTGGAAAGTATCGATCGCAAAAATAAACGTGCCAAGGTTATTTTTCCCGAAATTGGCGAAGGCGAGGAATGGCTGGAACTCGATGTTCTGAACAATGAGTACCTCGGCTATGCCTTTCTTTTAAAGAAGGAACTTCAAAAAGACGCGGTCACGCAAAAGGGAGTGAGTCCGGATTCAGGTCACTGGTTCTGGGGCACTCTGGCCAAATCAAGAGAGATATTCGCCAGCGTTGTGCTTTCTTCTATCCTGATCAATCTGTTCATCCTGGCAACACCGATGTTCACGATGAACGTCTATGACAAGGTCGTACCCAACGACGCGATCGAGACCCTGTGGGTACTGGCGGCCGGCATCGTTACAGTTTACCTGTTCGATACTCTGTTGCGCTTTGTCCGTACTTACCTGCTCGAAATCGCCGGCAAGAAAAGCGACATCATCATGTCATCGATCATTTTTTCCCAGGTTCTCAACCTGAAAATGAGTCAGTGGCCAGCGAGTATCGGCGCCTTTGCCAGCCAGTTACGCGAGTTTGAGAGCATTCGCAATTTCTTTACCGCGTCAACCATTGCGACCCTGGTCGACCTGCCCTTTGCAGTCATTTTTCTGATCGTAATTTATTATATCGGCGGGCCGATGATCTCGGTGCCGTTAATCATCATCGCTATCTTGTTGCTATACAGCTTTATCCTTGTTAGACCACTCAAAGCCAGCGTGGAAGCGACCTATGAGGCCAGCGCCAACAAGAACGCACACCTGATCGAAACCCTGCGAAACATCAAGACGGTAAAAGCTTTGGGTGTATCCAATTACTCACAGTGGGTTTGGGAAGAATCCTCAGGTACCATTGCCAACCGCTCGATGCGAGCTCGCATGCTGTCTTCGTCGATCACCGTTGTCACCAACCTGATGGTACAGTTCAACACTATCGGGCTGATTGTTTTCGGCATTTATTTGATCGGCGACCTCGAACTCAGCCTCGGTGGCCTGATCGCCTGTGTTATGCTGTCATCACGCGCGGTAGGCCCGATGGGCCAGATCGCTGCCCTGATCACCAGTTTTGAACAAACACGGACAGCCTTTCGATCTCTCGATGAGCTGATGCAGAAATCGATCGAACGACCCGAGGGCAAGTCCTATGTGCGACGAGACGGCTTCGAAGGCTCGATTCAATTCAGGGATCTGGATTTCAGCTATCCCGAATCACCTAAAAAATCACTCTCCGGCGTTTCCATCAAAATCAATCCCGGTGAGCATGTTGGTATCATCGGCAAGGTGGGCTCGGGCAAAACCACGTTGGTGAAACTGATCATCGGGCTCTACCAGGCGGATAGTGGTTCGATTGCAATCGATAACATTGATATCAACCAGATAGACCCCGCCGATCTGCGCAGAAACATCGGCTACCTGTCACAGGATATCGAGCTGCTACGCGGTAGCATACGTGAGAATCTTGCCTATAAGGATATGCATGTAAACGACGAAAAACTGCTTATGGCGGCCAACATCAGTGGTGTGGACCTGTTTGTTAACCAGTTACCACAGGGTTTTGATACCCAGGTAGGCGAAGACGGGGGATTCCTCTCCGGTGGACAGAGACAGGCGATCGCGCTGGGACGGGCGGTCTTGTTGAACGAACCGATTCTGATTCTCGACGAGCCCACCAACAGTTTCGACAACACCACCGAGTCCGTCATTAAGCAACGCCTGTTCGAGTATTCGCGGGACCGAACCTTGTTGCTGGTCACTCACAAGGCACCTATGCTCGACCTGGTAGAACGATTAATCGTGGTTGACGAGGGACGCATCGTTATGGACGGAGCAAAGAAAGAAGTATTGGATGCCCTGAAAGGTACTCAGAATGCATAGCGATGACAATACAGAACTTGAAGATTCGACCCAGATAGGAGTCCACGGCAAGCAGGACCTGGTGTATATGCGCAGCCTGTCGGCCGCGGTCGTACATCGCACTCCGCGTTTTCTGATTGTGGTGGTAATGATTTTTGGATGTTTTGTCGTCGCCGCAATCGTATGGATGAACTGGGCCAAGATCGACGTCGTAATTCGCGGCTC
This sequence comes from Gammaproteobacteria bacterium, assembly GCA_024229615.1. Taxonomy (GTDB): domain Bacteria; phylum Pseudomonadota; class Gammaproteobacteria. The sequence goes on from JAAESG010000573.1 coordinate 27,152, forward strand.
AGGCAAGGTGTCACCGGCAAGCCAGGTGCAAAATATCCAAAGCCTGGAAGGCGGCATCATATCGGAGATCATGGTTTCCGAAGGCCAGGCCGTCGTGTCCGGCCAGTCGCTGCTTAAAATTAGTGACGTTGCGTTTTCGAGTTCCTTTGAAGAAAACCGATTGCTTTATCTGGAGCTTCTGGCTCGCTCCAGTCGTCTTAGCGCCGAGGCTTTCAACAAGGATTTCAAACCCGACAAGGAAGTCAGCGACGAAGCACCGCAGTTGATCAAATCGGAAAAAAGCCTGTTCGATTCCAACCAGCAACAGCTCAAGGAAACCCTGAGCGGACTAGAAGAGAAAACCAGCCAGCAAAAGAGCGCGTTGCGCGAAGTAAAGTCCAAACAAAAGCAATTGCAGAAATCTCTCGAACTGGTGAAGAAAGAAATCAAGATTAAAAAACCATTGAAGGATCGAGGGATCATCAGCGAAGTAGAGTTTTTACAGTTACAGCAACGCGAGGCTGAATTCGAAGGTGAAATCGAAGCAGCCCGACTATCGATTCCGCGTATTCAGTCCACCATCGACGAAGCACGCTTCAACAAGCAGAAAGAAAGACTCAATTTTCAGAACAATGCGAAGAAAGAACTCAATGAAGTCAACGCGGAAATAGGTCGAATCAAGGAAACGCAAACCGCACTGCAGGATCGAGTCAAACGCACTACCCTGCGCTCTCCTGTCAATGGCATCGTCCAGCAACTCTACATCAACACCATTGGTGGCGTCATCACTCCGGGTAGCAAAATTCTCGACATCGTTCCTCAAGAAGATTCCCTTTTGGTCGAATTAAGAATTAAACCGGCCGACATTGCCTACGTAAATGTCGGGCAGTTTGCCAGATTGAAATTCTCAGCCTACGATTTCGCCATTCATGGCAGTTTGCAGGGGATCGTAACCTTCATCAGTGCGGATACGATTACCAATGATGAAGGTGAAAGTTTTTTCCTGGTCAGGGTCAAACCCAGTAAGTCGTTCCTGGGGGGGAAAAGTGGTGAGTTACCGATTAAAATAGGCATGACTGCCGAAGCAGATATCATAACTGACAAGAAGACGATCTTGTCCTATCTGACAGAACCGGTACATCGTGGAATAGACAAGGCGCTAAGAGAGCGTTAATGAAACTTATTGTTTACTCAGCATCGGAGTCATTTGAGCAGTTCTTGCAACCTCATTTAGACACCTCAATCGAGTGCCGCAGCAATCTGCAGGCGCCATCGGACGACCCTGAACAGCTGTACCTGTTGCATATTTCAAGCATGGAGCTGAGCTGTTACGAATGGCTACTGAAATATGTGTCTGGAAAACCTTTCCGCGTCGGTGTTTGCTCCGACCTGCCCAACATACGTGAAATGCTCGAGTGTGTACGCCTTGGAGCTAAGGCCTATTGCAACAGTCATATGGCCACCCTGCACTATCACCAGATGCTACAGATGCTGGAAAATGGTCAAAGCTGGTTTCCACCACAGATGCTCGAGGAAACCTTTGAACTAGCGCGGCAGTCTGCCAGCCCGGACCAACAATGGTCCCAACTGGAACAGTTAACCGAACGTGAGAAACAAATTGCACTGGCTGTTTCGGAAGGTATGTCCAATCGGCAAATAGCTGATGTGTTAGATATCTCCGAGCCAACTGTGAAGGCTCATTTAACCAATATATTCAAGAAACTCGAATTGAAAGGCCGCGTCGGCCTGGTCTTGTACCTCAAACAGGCCTAGTCATTCGTCACTTTGCAGCCGTGCAATGTGACCTGGCTCTCAATAAGTAACAATAAACCTCCGCCTCTACGACTTTGGTATTACGCGAAGTCGCAAAAACACACCTATATATACTGTTCAATTTAATTTTTTCTGCAGAAATATGGCTACTAAAAGTATTGGTTATGTCGCTGAATTAATCGGCGACGCACAAGTTCGCAGCATAGACGGCGTTATCAGAGTCCTCAGCATCGGCGACCAGATCAATGAGGGCGATGTCCTCACGACGGGCATCAGCACCCAGATTGTGCTCGAGTTCTATGATGGACAGAAGTTGCAGCTCGGTGAAAACACCGAAATATTACTGGATGAGTCTGTTTTCGCGAGCCTCAACGCTTATCCCGATGACCGTGCCGATCAACTGGCCGAATTGCAAAGCCTGATCGTCGAAGGTATAGACCTAGCCGAACTGGAAGCAACGGCTGCAGGTGCTTCGGGCGGCAGCTCCAATGCACTGCACCAGGCATCGGTCTATTCCAGGGAAGGAAGCGAAGGCATTGTCGAAACCCGGGTTACACCTTTCAACAACGGTGGGCTGAATTTGGATGATCAGCGCAATCTGGGCGATGACAGCGTAGTTTTTCCAGGTGACGCTTCAACAACAAGTAGTGAACCAGTAGTCACGCCAGCTGTAACCAACAACACGCCCGTTGCGGTCGATGACACCATTACCGCAATTGAGAATACGCTTTACACTTCAACCATCGACCTCGATGCAAACGATCTCGATGTCGATGGTGACGCTTTAACAGTTGTACCTGGCAGTTTCACCACTACTCAGGGCGGCACCATAAACATTGCCTCAAATGGCAGTTATACCTACACCCCGGCAGCTGGCTTCAACGGTAATGACAGTGTGAGTTACACCGTCAGTGACGGTAGCCTGAGCGATGTCGGAACGCTAAATATCAACGTCAGTGCGGTCAACAACGTCCCAGATGCGATGGATGATGTCGGCGCTCTTGACGGAGCCGAAGATAGCACTACGGGAATCCTAAATGCCGTAATACTGGCCAACGACAGCGACCTGGACGGCGATACGATCAGTATTACTGCGATTAACGGTACGGCACTGGTCGGTGGTGTTCAGAGTATTGTGGTGACCAATGGTACTGTGAATATTGACGCATTCGATAACATCTCTTTTACACCCAGCGCGAACTACAACGGCCCCGTCAGCTTTGACTACACGCTCAGCGACGGCAGCCTGAGCGACACAGCAACAGTCAGCGGCGTGATTAGTCCGGTAAACGATCAACCAGAGGCTGCAGACGTCGCCATTGCGGCTGTCGAAGACGGTCCGACCGTCACCGGCAGTTTTGTCGAAACGGATGCCGATGTCACCGATACGCACACCTTTGCGATCACCAGTGCGCCGGCCGAAGGTTCAGTCATCAATAATAACGATGGCTCTTTCACTTTCGATCCCGGTACCGACTTCCAGGATCTCGCCGCCGGCGAGACCCGTGATGTGACCTTTACCTATACCGCAACGGACGATTCCGGTGCCGGAAACGACACCAGTGCCCCACAAACCGTCACCGTGACGGTCACC
>JAAESG010000574.1 GCA_024229615.1 Gammaproteobacteria bacterium
ACAACGCTTCGCTGCTTTGCGCAGGTACTCCAACGAAAGATCTTTGAGTCTAGAGCCTCTGTGAGACCCCACTTGAGCAGTATGGTTTTCTTTAACTAGAGTTACAGTATCCGTTATGACAATTTTTCTCGATTGGTGATCAATTTAACTAATTTATTATAGAAAAATATGGCTCGAAAAATCATGCTTTGATGGATTGAACAATCGATAAATGATAACGGGCCGCTAAGGGCCCGTTATCGGTCGCTAAATCAAGCGATGCTAGATATCACTGGCAGGTAATACCACGACCAGGGGTAGTGGATGAACAACCGTTACCCGTCATGTTCCAGTTAACGCCAGCAGGACTCAGAGTTGGAGTCATAGTAACCACTAACAGGGCAGTAGCAGTAGTAACGCCGGTAGAAGTGATGGTGATAACACCGGCTCCTGAAGTGACGATGCCATCCACATAGTTCAACGTGGCGCCGTTATCACCGACAGCTATATCGGCAGGGACACCGTTGGTGCCCGGAGTTCCACACAGCGCGTTAGTGATTGCACCTTGCTCTTGCGCGCAAAGTGAAATTGAAGTTTTCCAGGTAGCGGATGCCGCAACTGCGCCAGATACCTTGGTGCGCTGGGTGTAGTCGGCGTATTGCGGAATAGCGATCGCGGCCAGGATGCCGATAATTGCTACGACGATCATCAATTCAATCAATGTAAAACCAGATTGTTGCTTCTTCATTTGTATTTCCTCTTGTCTAAAAGCTTAATATTCGATTCAGAAATCGACTAATGCCGTTTCATGATGTTATATAAGCAATCCTGGTGCCAACTTTCAGAAATATTAATTAATTTAGTTAAAACAGGAGCTTACAAAATATTCAAATTTGTCTCTTACAAATCACGAAGCAAACCCTTGACAATATTGTCAAGTTTTTACACGGATTGTCAGATATTTACCCCGCATTCGTCGAAATTACGGACTTTTAAGCTTCAACTTTTCGATGCGATAGCGCAATTGGCGTAAAGTGATGCCGAGCGCACGCGCCGTTGCTGACTGATTCCAGCGATTATCCTCAAGCGCGCTGATAATTTGCTCCTTTTCGAGGCTCTGGGTCATTTCGCCGAGGCTCTGCTGTTGATCGTCTGGATCGGGCGCTATATCCGGTAGCTGCAGGTCGGTTATTTCTATCAATTCGTTTTCGCACAGCGCTAACGCCCGCTCCAGAATGTTTTCCAGTTCCCGCACATTACCCGGGAATGGGTAACTCTGCAGCGCTGTTAAAGCTTCTTCGCTGATCGAGACGCCGGTTGAATTCTGGTAATTGTGTTTTTCGATCAGAAAGTCGGCCAGTTGCAGGATGTCCGTCCCGCGTTCGCACAGGACAGGTACCATAATCCCGATAACGTTGATACGGTAATAAAGATCCTGTCGAAAGGAACCATCGGCAACCATCGAATCGAGATCTCGATGTGAAGCGCTGATAATACGTACATCGATGGGTTCTTCCTGCTGAGCACCGACCGCGCGGATTGATTTTTCCTGGATTACACGCAGTAGCTTGACCTGCATCGCCAGCGGCAAATCTGCGATTTCGTCGAGAAACAGGGTTCCTCCATGGGCCGCCTTGAACAATCCCTCGCTGTCGCTGGTGGCACCGGTGAAACTGCCTTTGAGGTGCCCGAACAGTTCGCTTTCCATCAACTCGGATGGAATCGCGCCGCAATTAACCGCAACAAAGGCGGAATTTGCGCGTGAGCCCTGCAGGTGGATCTGGCGTGCGACCAACTCTTTGCCGGTGCCTGAAGCCCCGCAGATGAAAACCGGGGCCTGGCTGCGTGCGAATTTGGCGATCGAGCGTTTAAGTTCGACCATCGACGGCGAGTCGCCAATAATCTGGTATCTAGCGTCAGAAGTATCGCTCGCCAGTTGCGGGGAACTCGGTAAGGTCAATGCCTTGTCCACCAGGTTGCGCAGTGTTTCGAGTGACACCGGTTTGGAGACAAAATCAAATGCCCCGCATTTCATCGCCTTGATGGCCAGATCGATGCTGCCGTGCGCGGTAATCACGGCGGTCGGCGTATTTGGACAATACTGCTGGATATGCTCTACCAGGGTGATGCCGTCTCCATCCGGAAGCTTCATATCGGTTAAACAGAGATCGAAGGATTCGTCATTCAGTAGACGGGTAGCATTACTATAGTCTTCGGCGCTACGGGTCTCGAGACCCATGCGTAACAGGGTGATCTCCAGTAACTCGCGGATATCGGGTTCATCGTCAACGATTAAAACACGTTGCTTGGTCATTTTTCTTCCTGTGGGTCGGTCGCCAGCGAGGTCATCTGCAGGATAAAACTGGTACCGTTGTGCGGGTTGATTTGTGCCGAGATAAATGCATTATTGAGCTCACATAGTTGTCCGACTATATAGAGTCCTAGGCCCGAACCATGGTGGCTGGTGGTATAAAACGGTTCGAAAATCTGATCCAGGATTTTACTGCTGATGCCAGGCCCCTGATCGGCAATCTCAATGCATAGAGGATAGGCGGGAGTCGCAAAAACGCGAATTGTGATTGGTTTATCACTGGCGCCATGCACGCAGGCATTGGTGCAAAGGTTGGTCAGAATTTGAGTCAGATGACCGTTATCGAATTGCAGACCGGTATTGCCTGCCTCGATCTCGAGTTGGAAGATATCGGCGTCGGCCAGGCCGGATTGACAGAAACGATCGATAAAAGACGGCAACCAGCTACCCAGATCTATATGTTCCTTTACCGTCGAACTGCCCCGTGAGATCGTCAAAATATCCTCGATGATGTGATTGATACGCAGCGTATGCTGGTGAATGATTTCCAGCATGCGCTGATCGGATTCGCCCAGTTCATCGTTTTCATCGAGTAGTTCGGTGGCATAGGAGATTGCACCGAGTGGATTCCTGATTTCATGCGCGATACTGGCTGTTAAATGGCCTAGTGACGCCAGTTTGGCCTGCTGCATGCTATCCCGTATCGAGGATACGTCGTTCAGGAAAATCATCGTGTTGGGTTGCCCTTCGCTTTGTAATTCACGGAAACTGACCTGGATATTATCGGTCCCGGTTTCCGAGGGTAACGAGGCTGAGGTTTCGTCAGTGGCATCTCGCCATGTTTCCAGTTCGGCCAATAACTTGGGGCAGTCGCCGGACAGGGAGATCGATTGCCGGTTGGCAATGTGTAGCATTTCCAGCGCGGCTCGATTGATATGCCGGATCTGATCATTACGATTCAGTACGATGACTCCGGCCTGCAAATTCTCGATGATCTCCTGGTTGAGTGCCGACAACAATGCGACATCGCGTTCACGTTGCTGAATCAGCTGCTCGCTGCTGCGTACCCGCATCATCAGGTTGTGGGTTACGATTGCGGTCGCGATGAGGCTGGCGCCGAGGATTCCAACCTGGGTAGAAGTACCGGTATAACCCGGGATATTGATGACCGAATAAACATGCTGACCCAGCAGGCCTAGCGAAGCCAGTGATGCGAACAGTATTGCCAGTGCCTGTTCGGTCAGTAATCCGGTAATCGCTACCGAAATGATTAACAGCATGCCGAGGCCGCTGGAGATGCCGCCACAGGCGTGCATCAAAAGAATAATGATGATCGTATCGCTGTAGATTTGCAGTGAAACCTGGCTTTGGAAGCCACGCCTTTCGATACGGGTCGCAACAATCCAGATCAGGGCCAGTACGAGGAAGGCGAAACTGCTCCAGGAATAAAGCGTCAGATCGACTATTTTGAGTAATGGCGATGGACTGACAAAACTCTGGCCGAAAAATATTGTGGCTAAGCCGAGGCGATACACATTGAGCAGGCGAACCGAGGTCCAGTTCGTGGTGCGCTTTTTGTAACCGCTATAAAGCGGAGTATTACTGGTCGAGGTCTGCATGTTCCTGACAGCAGTAGGGCTCGTCATTTATCGATACGATCGAGGATTCTGGAACGTGGACGCCACAATATTTGCATTGCAGCATGTTTTCTGATTTGTCGGATTTCAGTTGTTCCGGCTCCGCCTCGGGGCTGAACATTCGTTTTAGCAGCCACAGCAGAACCGCGACAATGACCAACAGGATTACCAGGCGCAGGATGAACATAGAATCGATACTGAGAGTGAGTTACTGGAAGAACGAAGTCTAAGTCTAGTTTTAATCCTGCAAAAGAACAAACCAGGAACATGATTTGTTTGCAAATAGTCGGAATGGCTCCTATATATCGACTCCCGGGCTGCCCTGAAAGCTTCAAATTATGTCTGTCATAGCGTTCAATCCCGCAAGTACGGAAAAAATTCAAATGGTGACTTGCTGAACTGAAAGAAGGTCCCTATACTGCCCGCCTTTTATTGTTAATGGTCATGACTGGAGCGCCAATTAATGACAATAGAATTACCCGAAGGCTATAAGCCCAGCCCCAAAGAAGATTACATGTCGCCGCAGCACCTGGAGTACTTTCGTCAGAAATTACTGACCTGGCGCGCAGAGTTATTGCAGGAATCTGAAAACACGATTTCGCATCTAAAGGAAGAAAACTGGCAGGAGCCTGATATCAATGATCGAGCTACTCTGGAAACGGACGCCGCCCTTGAATTGCGCACTCGAGACCGCTACCGCAAGCTCGTGAACAAGATCGATTCAGCACTATCCCGGGTCGCCGACGGTACCTATGGCTACTGTGACGATACTGGTGAGGAAATCGGACTGTTTCGTCTCGAGGCGAGACCCATCGCCACACTCACGGTGGAAGCCCAGGAAAAGCACGAACGCCTCGAAAAGCAGCGGCGCGACGACTGAGTCTTTTGTTGCTCGGATAATATAAAAACGGTCTGTTAATCAGGCCGTTTTCGTTTCATCGTCCCTGTGCGGCACTCTGGCGGTTGGCACAACCCTGGCCGCGCCTTCACAATGTTGATGCTGATCATCGAAGAAAATGTGTGGGGAAAAGGATTCCAGGATCTTGTGTTTGGGGACGCCACCGAGGAAAAAGGTTTCGTCGATGCGAACATTCCAGGTGCGCAAGGTTCGGATTACGCGTTCATGTGCCGGGCTGTTACGGGCCGTTACAAGTGCAGTGCGTATCGGTGGACTGGTTTGTGATGAGCTGTTGTTAAGATCGAATTGTAAATACGACAGCGTTTTAAGCAGTTTGGCGAATGGTCCCTCCGGCAATGGTTTTTCGGCATTCAGTTTTTCATGCTCGATGAAAGCCTCGAGCCCCCGTTGCTGGTAAATCATTTCCGACTCCTTGGAAAACAATACTGCATCGCCGTCAAAGGCGATTCTAATCTGCTGTAACGGATCGGCGCGATTGTGGCTGGGTCCGTCATAGATCAAACCCGCGGCGACATTGGACTGGACTGCTGCCTGTACGTCTTCTTCGGTTGCCGATAAGAACAAGTCGACCTCGAAGGCATTCAGATACTTGGCTACCGGTTCGCCGCCGGTGAATGCAGCGCGCGTAATATCGAGTTTGTGGCTATCGATCGAATTGGAGATGCGTAAACTGGTATCGGCAGAGTTACGGGAGATGATCACAACCTCGGTACGCCGTAACCCCGGGTTTATGGTATTGATATTCAGCATTGCTTCGATCAACGCAAACCCGGTACCGGGTTTCAGAATGTCGTTTTCGTGCTCCAGCTGGTAACGACAGTAGGCCTCGAGGCCGTCAGTTTCAAATATTTCATTTTCACGGCTGAGATCGAATAGAGCGCGTGAAGATACTCCTATAACCAGATAATTGCTGAGATCATAAGACATTAGATAGACTTGCTCAGAATCTTGGAAGCGCGCGCCGGATTGTAACTATCGCGTTTCGCTGTGGGTAGGTTGAAATCGCTGGATTCGATAAAACCATGTTCGAAAAACCAGTGCGAAGTGCGTGTTGTCAACGTATACAACAAAGTGATGCCGGATGTTTTGGCCCGATCCTCGGCAATTTGCAGCAATTGATTGCCAAATCCAGCGCGCTGATAATTTTCGTGCACCGCGAGGCAAGCGATTTCCGCGAGCATTTTCTCGCCGTCCGGGATACAGGCGATACAGGCTATGATCATGCCGTCCTTTTCGATAACCTGGAAATGCATGATCTCCAGTTCAATTTGTTCACGCGACCTTTGCACCAGGGCTCCACTGGCTTCCAGCGGTTCGATCAGACTCAAAATTCCGCCAATGTCGTCGATGCAGGCAGCCCTGCTACCCTCGTAAAACAGGTTGGTTACCATGATTCCATAACCGTCTCGGGTAAATAGCTCGAGCAGCAAACCGCCATCTACCTGCGGATCGATAAGATGCACGCGTTTAACCTGCGCCTGAATTGCGAGGATCGCCTGGCCAAGCAAACTGCTCAAATCTGCCGGTGTTGTCGGATCTAGAAGCCTGGCCTCACATTGGCTGGTAGATAGCGTACTCGCCAGTGTCTCGGTTTCACTTAGGCCCGATTGGATGAATATCAGCTTGTCGGCCCTGAGTGCGCGAGCAACTTCGCCTGCCAGTTCCTCGGTGGGTAAGTTGAAGATTTCACCGGTCCGTGAGTAACCCAGGTTGGACAATAGTACGACGTGATTGAGCGCCAGCAGTTCATTGATCGCTTCGTGTTTGATTGCGCGGACCTTGCCGGAGTGTTGCATGTCGATTCCATCGATGACCCCGAGTGGCATACCGATGACAAAGTTTCCGCCGACCAGTGAAATTTCAGAGCCTGACATGGGGGTATTCGGCAAACCCATCGATAGCTGCGAATCAAAATGGGTTTTAACTTCGTTAATCGCCTGCACCACGAATGGCAAGGCTGCGCTATCGGTAATCCTGATGTTCTGGTGAAACTTCGAATCGAGCCGGTTATTTTGCAAATGCTTATCGATGCTGTTGCGGCTACCGTGAAGAATGACCAGCTTAATACCGAGATGGTTGAGCAGGGCGATATCATGCACCAGACCGATAAACCGGTCCGAAAAAATAACCTCATCTGAAACCATGATGACAAAGGTTTTTTTGCGATGCGCCTTTATATAAGGAGCGGCACCTCGAAACCATTGCACATAGTCTTGCGTATTGCTCATTTCTATTGATATCCGCTAAACTCGTCAAGCACTATATTATAAACGTGTTAGCGAACAAAGACCGAAAAGGGATTTCCCGATCAACACTGAAAGCTTACCCGTCAACACACACCATCTGCAGCAGCAGGAATTGGTTGCGTTTTTATACAATCGATTCCGCCTGGGTATATTCATTACACTTTTTGTATCCAGCGTGGCTTCGATTCTGGCTTATGTTGAACTTTCGATCCAGGGGCGTGAGCACTGGGTCGTTGCCTGGTTCGTTTTACTGTGTTTGATCATGTTGGCGCGTTGGTATTTGCTGCAGAAATTTCTCAGTATTCGCAATAAGGAGTTTTTCCCGTATCAGCGATGGCATGACCGTTTCCTGGTTGGCGTTGTTGCCGCCGGCTTGATGCTGGGTTGTGGCGCAGCCTGGCTGATGCCCTACATCACAGCCAATGTGCAAATCATTCTTCACTCGATGCTGTTGACAATGGGTGCTGGCGCGATCGCTTATTTGTCGACCTCTTTACGCGTTTATATCGCCTATATGATATCTATTATGTTGCCCGTGACTATCTGGCTATTTCTGCAGCAGAATTCAGGAACCTTTGTGCTTAGTGCGCTTTACATATTCTTCATGAGCGCCGGGTTTATCAGCGTTAAACGCATGAACGAACTGGTCAACGATGCGCTTTACTATCGATATGACAACGAGACTCTGATCGAAGATCTGCAGCGATTGCTCGAATCGGTTTCACAAACCAATAAGGCACTGGAGAAAATATCAACCAGCGACGATTTAACCGGCGTGTCGAATTATCGCGCCTTTCGCGTGTGGCTGGAAGATATCTGGCGGCAATACCAGGGTAACAACGTCCAGGTGTCGTTGATCAAGCTTAATATCGACTATTACCACGAGTTCAATGTTCAGTATGGACAAGAAACAGGTGATCGCTGTCTACGACAGATCGCTGGAATTCTGAACGACCAGGTTTCTCATCAAAGTCAGATGGTGGCACGTTTGCAGGGCGCCGAGTTTGCGATATTGCTGCCCGGCGTCAGTTGCGAAAACGCTCGCCCGATAGCACTCGAAATCATGCAGGAATTGAAGCAAAGAAACATTGAACATATCAAGTCACCATTGCAAAAGGTTTTAACCATGAGCGTGGGATTGGGTAGTCAGGTGGTCGCGCCGAGTTCTTCCTCACGCGAATTGCTGGTCAGGGCAGATACCGCGCTCAAGCTCGCCAAGGAACGCGGTCACGACCGACTCGAAATACTGGAAGGCTAGCCCGCATTTCTCACGACCTCTCGTCGCCTCGCTACGATTCCCTAAATCCAGGGGAGCTCTGAACAATTCATCCTGAATTGTCAGAGCACGGAGAAACAAAAAATGTGATTTTTGTTTCTCCTTCATTTTCAACGACTTAGCAGTCATTGAAAATGGCGGTGCGTCCTTGCACCGCGGAAACTCTAATAAATCAGAGTTTCCCTAGGGTTAATCGATTCCGGGCTTAATTAAAAACTCGAGCAGGGCTTTTTGCGCGTGCAGTCGATTCTCAGCCTCCTGCCAGACGACGGATTGCGCACTGTCCAGCACTTTAGCCGTGACCTCTTCGCCGCGATGAGCAGGCAAACAGTGCATAAACAATGCATCGTCGTTTGCAGCTGCCATTACTTCCTCACTCACCTGGTAGGCTGCAAAAGTTTCGACTCGTTGCTGCAGTTCTTCTTCCTGGCCCATGCTGGCCCAGACATCGGTTACCACCAGGTCAGCACCATTGGCGGCGGACACGGCGGAATCATGTATGGTTATCGAGCTGGCGCCACTTTGTATTAACTCTGCATCCGCCTGGTGACCCGATGGGCAGGCAATGCAGAGATTGAAACCGAATCTTATTGCGGCGTTGATGTAGGAATGGCACATGTTATTGCCATCGCCGATCCACGCCACCGTGGCGCCAGCTATGTCTCCGCGTCGTTCAAACCAGGTTTGCATGTCGGCAAGCAACTGACAGGGATGCAGTAAATCACTGAGACCATTGATAACCGGGACCTGCGAGTGATGAGCCAGGGTTTCGACACGATCATGGCCGAAGGTACGGATTAAAATGCCATCCACCATGCTCGAAATAACGCGCGCACTATCTTCGATGGGTTCGCCACGTCCGAGGTGACTATCGCGCGGGGACATGAAAATGGCATGGCCACCGAGCTGGAACATCCCTGCTTCGAACGACACCCGGGTTCGGGTTGAAGATTTTTCGAAAATCATCGCCAGTAGCTTGCCTTCAAGAGGGGTGTGGGATACTCCCTGTTCCAGCTTTAGTTTGACATCGATCGCATGTGCGATCAGTGCCCTGAGCTCGTCGCCGGTAAAATCAAGAAGGCTTAAAAAGTGTCGTGAAGGCATGTGGTTACTCGGTAAACTGGTTAATGCAGGCAAGCAGTTTGCTGGCAATTTCTGCGCCCTGGGCTTCACTAAGAATCAGGGGTGGCAGGAGACGGATAACCGACTCGGCGGTGACGTTGATCAACAATCCCTGCTGCAGGGCCTGCATCACGAGTTCCTGGCACGGGATTTTCATTTCGACCGCGACCAGCAAGCCTAGATGGCGTACTTCGGCGACCTGTTGATTGTTCGCGAGTCCCTGCTGTAAAGCGCAAAACAATTGCTGACCGCGTTGCTCTGCATTTTCGGCAATTTTGTTTTCAAGCATACTCTCGAGAACAGTAAACGCGGCACGGCAAGCGAACGGATTTCCGCCAAAGGTTGATCCATGGTTTCCGGGTTTAAAGACTTCCGCCGCGCTACCTCTGGTCATACAGGCACCGATGGGTACGCCATTGCCCAGTGCCTTCGCCAGAGTCATGACATCTGGCACGACCGCTTCGTGTTGGCACGCAAACATCTTGCCGCTGCGCGCCATACCACTTTGAATTTCATCCAGCATCAACAACCAGTTGTTGCTATCGCAAATGCCGCGTAGCGCACTGAGATAACCCGGATCGGGAATGACGATACCCGCTTCACCCTGCACAGGCTCGACCAGGATTGCGACCACGTTACGACTGTTTTCCGCAATCGCCTCTATCGAGGGAATGTCATTGTAAGGCGCACGCACGAAGCCTGAAACCAGTGGCTCGAATCCGGCCTGTACCTTGCGGCTGCCGGTGGCACTAAGCGTGGCCATGGTCCGGCCGTGGAAGGCATGCTGCATGACAACGATTTGCGGATTATCGATGTTTTTCTGGTGACCGTACAAGCGTGCCAGTTTAATTGCGGCCTCGTTCGCCTCGGCGCCCGAGTTGGCAAAAAACACCCTGTCCATATCTGCGCTGGCACAGAGCAGATCGGCGAGCTTTTGCTGCCAGGTGATCGAATATAGATTAGAAGTATGCAACAGAGTTGCCGCTTGTTCCTGGATGGCGGAGGTCAGCGCCGGGTAGTTGTGCCCGAGGCTGGTAACGGAAATTCCACTAAGAGCATCCAGATATTGCTTGCCCTCACTATCCCATAGATAACAGCCATCGCCGTGGGTAAAACTGACGGGCAGGGATTGATAGGCATTAACGAGGTGATCTGACATCGGTTTGTCGCGTGAAAAAAACGCTCAAACATACAGCTATTTTCAGCGATTACAAGCTTTTAAGGCAAAAAAAGCCCCGTCATGACGGGGCTTGTAGATCGAGGATATGCCGCGATTAAAATAGCATGCCGTGTCCCTGCGCGGTCATCGCGAATAACATGGGAATCGATAACAGTGTATTGGTGCGTGAGGCCATCAAGGCCACGGTCTTGGCTTTGGCGATAACGTCGGCTTCGTGGGTGCGGCCATCGAGGCTGAGAATTTTCTTCTGGTTCGGCCAGATCAACACCCATACATTAAACAACATGATGGTGCCTAGCCATGCGCCCATGCCGATAGTCTGAAAGCCTTCGGCAAAGGTGAACGCGGCGACAACACCAGAGCCATCACCACCATGCATGGCTTCGAGAGCCATGGCGCCGGTGAGCCAGGTTCCAATTGCGGCCCAACGGAACCAGAAGAGTGCGTTCGGTGCCAGATACTTGTTGATAGCGGTCGGCCCGGGCCCGCCGTCGTTAGCTTCGGCCAACGCTTTCGCAACTCCGGGAACCTGTATGAAGTTGAAATAATATAGTAAGCCTATCCAGGTGATACCGGCCAGCACGTGCATCCAGACCCAGAATTCCCACGGGTTAACGCTGCCGCTTGTGCCCAGAATGAACATCAGCACGAAAGCCAGTACAAAACCGGAAATAATCGTTCCAGATATCGATTTTAAGGGATTCATTGATGACTCCAATATATAAATGTTTAGAATACGTGATCGGGCTATTTTGCGCTTGCCCTTGCCCGTTACGAGCGGCGGAGTATAGGGACTTTCAGTATAGGGCGCAATGTATCTCTGTGGGTGCGCGGATAGCAGGAAACAACAGCAAATGTGAGGTTATATGTGCGGTTTATTTGGTGCTCTGAGTTATGACGCAAACGCGATAAGTCCTGATCAAGCGCAGTGCATGTCGGCCAGGGTTGCGCATCGCGGGCCGGATGACAAGGGCGAGTATTTCGATGGGCCCGTGATGCTCGGACACCGGCGACTGGCGATCATCGACCTGTCCGCCGCGGGTCATCAGCCGATGCAGGATAGTAGTGCTCGTTATCATATTGTTTTTAATGGAACCATTTACAATTACCCTGAGCTGCGCGAGATTTTGATTGCCAGGGGTTACCAATTTGACTCCCATAGCGATACCGAAGTCATTCTCAATGCCTATGCCTGCTGGGGAGATGCTTGCGTTGAACGATTGCACGGTATGTTCGCGTTCGCAATCTGGGATTCAAAGTTGCAAAAACTGTTTCTCGCCCGTGACCGCATGGGCATCAAGCCGCTTTATTATGCACAGTCGGGACAGGGTTTTTATTTCGCTTCCAATCCCCAGGCGTTGCTGGCAACCGGCCTGTTCGCGAGCGACATCGACCCGGTAGGACTGCACCATCAGCTGAGCTTGCATGCGGTCATTCCGGCACCACGTACCTTGATCAAGTCAATCCGCAAGTGTCGCCCCGCTTACTATATGAATGTAACGCCCGATGGCAAGATCGTCGAGCAGCGTTACTGGTCGTTACTGGCGAAGCGACCCGCCGAAGCAATGTCTGCAGACGACTGGAACTCCGCTATCCATGAATCATTGATGCAGGCGGTGAAGAAGCGGCTCACGATTGCTGACGTACCGGTTGGCGTGCTGCTTTCAGGCGGACTGGACTCCAGCCTTTTGGTAGCATTGTTGGCCGAGGCCGGACAGCACGATATTCGAACCTTCAGTATCGGTTTCGAAGACCAGCCGGAGGAACGCGGTAACGAATTTGAATTTTCCGATCCCGTCGCGCAGAGATATGCCACCGATCATCACAAATTTCTGATTCCCAATGCCGAAGTGCTGACGCGACTGCCCGAGGCTGTCAATGCGATGGCGGAACCCATGTTTGGTCAGGATGCAATCGCTTTTTACCTGCTCTCGGAACAGGTTTCAAAGTCAGTCAAGGTGGTGCAAAGCGGGCAGGGCGCGGATGAAGTATTTGCCGGATACTTTTGGTATGGGCAGATGCAAGCGGCCGAGGGCGATGCGCTTGAGCGTTTCGCGAGTCGTTATGTCGACCGTGAGCATGCAGAATTCTGCGATACGGTGGCACCCGCTTATCGAGGTGAAGACTATACTTCTGCCCTGATTGAGGAAAATCTGAGTAGCGGGCAGGCCGATAGCTTTCTCGATGCGGTTTTGCGATTTGATGTCACCACCCTGATAGTCGACGATCCGGTCAAACGGGTCGATAATATGACCATGGCCTGGGGTCTCGAGGCGCGTGTCCCGTTTCTCGACCACCAGCTGGTCGAACTGGCGGCATCCTGTCCACCGGAACTGAAACTGAAACATCAAGGCAAGGGTATTCTCAAGGAAATTTCACGTGGTCGAATTCCCGACGCGGTGATCGATCGCCCCAAAGGATACTTCCCCATGCCGGCGTTGAAATATGTACGCGGGGATTTTTACCATTTCATGGCGGATACGCTGAATAGTCAGCGTAGTCGTGAACGGGGGCTGTTTAACCGTAATTACATCGATCGTTTACTCGATGAACCTGAACAGCATTTTACACGGCTTAACGGCAGTAAACTCTGGCACAGCGCCTTGCTCGAATACTGGCTTCAGCAACATATCGATCAGCCTTGAAACCTGAATCCGTGGGTCCATAGCGGTGCATAACGCAAGCCTTTGATTCCACAGCGGTTCAAAAAATGCCTGCTTAACCTAAGGGTGAAACTCATATTTTTTGATTCCACTGTGAAATCAAATTCTCACGCTCTGCATCCGCCTTGAACCCACGGATTCAGGTTGAAAAAAAGCATTGAATGGACTTTCAATGTTGAAAAAAATGATTATGATAATACCTTAGTGAATTACTTGGTTATTTGAGGTATTAAATGGACGTCCTGGAACGTATTAAGCAACAAGTCGAAACCCATCCGGTCATTATCTACATGAAAGGCACTCCGCAATTGCCCCAATGTGGCTTTTCCAGCAGGACCGCGGAGGCCTTAAAGTCCTTGGAAATAGAATTTGCCTATGTCAATGTATTGTCTGACCCGGAGATATTTCAAAATCTGCCGCGTTTTGCGGATTGGCCTACCTTTCCCCAGGTTTACGTCGATGGTGAATTAATCGGTGGTTGTGATATTACCCTGGAAATGCATGAATCGGGAGAACTGGAAAAAATCGCCAGGGCGGCACTGAGCGCGCGCGCAAACTAAAGCAATTCTATCTGCAAAAAGCCCCACTGGTTAAAGGGGCTTTTTTTTGCCGGTGCTAGTACTCCTTGAATGAGTACTAGTATATCGGCGCGCATGCCTGATGTGTCAGGCTAATGATTTCAGTCACCGAAGGCGCCGGATCGAAACCGTGGCCGTACCAGGTACCGATTGATATGTTCAGCTGTTTACCCTGGTCGGTGGTTTGCATGGTGTGTCGTTTGATGCTTTGTATCAGGCGATCAAACAAATCCGGATCGAAAACCTGCGGATCCTGGTAATGTACCGACACCGCGAAGGTATTGATGCTGAAGCGGAAAACCATATCCATCGGACGCAGTGAAAGCTGAATCGAATTGGCGATCGTCTTCAGTGTTCCCAGGCGTAAAGCATTGTTCGGCGAGGTGACTTCTATCAATGCAATACCGAGACCTCCACCGCGAGCGTTGCAGTGCTCGATTAGAGATTCGACATGCACCTCGAGCTGAGCGCGATTGGGCAGGTTAGTCTCCGGGTCTAGCAGACTGAATTGCTTGACCCGCAAGAATTGGCTGGTGAGTGTACGCATGCGCCCGCGTAATTCATTTTGTTGAAAGGCATTGCGACCGGCTCCATAAACTCTGGCCGCAAGTTCGAACTGATTGGCTGATTTGGAGATGAAATCGTCTACCCCTCGGTCAAACGCAACCACGATACTCGAGGCGGTATCTTCTGCCGTGAGCAGCACTATGCCGGTATAGCGATCGTTATTTTCATCCCAGCGGCGAATCAGGTCAGTCATCTCAAGGCCGTTCATACCCGGCATCCAGAAATCAGCCAGAACGACATGTGCGCGTCTTTGATTGAGTAAATAGAGTGCTTCGTCTGCCGAAGACGCGGTACGGATATCTGTGTAACCCGATTTGCCGAGGCCGGATTTCACCACTTCGCGGCTAAATTGCAGGTCGTCGACGACAATTATAGAGAGATCTTCTTTGCGCAAAGCTTAATGGGGAGTCTATTGATTGATATCGAGTATAGATTAAATCCTGATTAAGGTTGCACAAATCCCACATCATTGACGATCTTGCAAAACAGCATGGCGGTCATCTCGGCGTCATAGATGGCCGAATGAGCCTCGTTTGAATCCCATTCCATACCGGCCGACTGGACCGAACGTGCGAGAACCGTCTGACCATAAGCCAGGCCCGCGAGAGTGACTGTGTCGAAAGTGCTGAACGGATGAAAGGGATTACGCTTGATACCTGTCCTGCTTGCCGCAGCATTGATGAACTTCAGGTCGAAGTGTGCGTTATGGCCTACCAGAATGGCTTTACTACAGTTGTGGCGCCTAATTGCCTCACGAACAGGTTTGAAGATTTTGGGCAATGCCTGATTCTCATCGAGCGCCAGGCGAAATGGATGATCGACGTCGATGCCGTTGACTTCCATAGACTTCGGATCGAGGTTGGCGCCTTCGAAGGGTTTGACGTGGCAGGAAACGGTTTCGCTACAATAGAACTGCCCAGTTTCATCGATATCGATAAGTACCGCGGCGACTTGCAGCAGCGCATCGGTGGACTCATTAAAACCCCCGGTTTCAACGTCGACCACGACTGGCAGGAATCCGCGAAATCGCGTTGATAATTGTGCTTCAGCCATTCGCGACTAATTTCCAGTGTAATGTTTGACCTGCTTTGAACGGAATCAGATCGGATTCCGGGTAAGGTAATGAATCGGGTATCGTCCACTCGGTCCTTTCAAGTGTAATCGATCCGGTATTTTGTGGAAGCCCGTAAAAATCGGCACCGTTACAGCTCATGAAGGTTTCGAAATGCGTAAAGTCAGCGCTCGACTCAAACGCTTCCGCATATAGTTCGACGGCGCTGTGGGCCGAATAAATTCCGGCGCAACCACAGGCGGACTCCTTGGCACTTTTGCTATGTGGTGCGCTATCGGTGCCAGCAAAAAAAAATTTCTCGCCACCACAGGCAGCCTCGAGCAATGCCCGACGATGCCGTTCGCGTTTGGCCACCGGCAAGCAATAATGATGCGGTCTGATGCCGCCCTGGAATAAAGCGTTGCGATTGATTAACAAGTGGTGTGGGGTGATCGTGGCAGCGAGCGAGGCATCGCATGCGCGCACGAACTCGACTGCTTCGCGGGTGGTGATATGTTCGAATACGATGCCGAGCTCGGGGAAATCTTTGCGAATACGCTGCAACTGCCGTTCGATAAAAATTTTTTCACGATCGAAGATATCCACCTCTGGAGAGGTCACTTCACCATGCACCTGTAACATGAATCCGCTTTTTTGCATCTGCTCGAAAACCGGGTAAAGTTTACCGATATCCGTTACCCCGGCGTCCGAATTAGTGGTTGCGCCGGCTGGATAGAGTTTGGCGCCATGAATGAACTTTGATTTGCTGGCGGTCTTGATATCAGCGATGCTGGTATGGTCTGTCAGGTACAAGGTCATCATGGGTTCGAATCGGGATTGTTTTGGCAACGCAGCCTTAATACGTTCTCGATACGCCAATGCTTGCGCGCAGTCTCGCACCGGAGGATTGAGGTTTGGCATGATGATCGCGCGACCAAACTGGTTAGCACTATCGCCGACAATAGCCGTCATAAATGACTCGTCGCGCAGGTGCAGATGCCAGTCATCAGGAGTGATGATGGAAATTTTATTCATCGTTTGATGTTATCTGATATGGAATACTGATATTGCTATTAGTTATCATAATAACACTGGGCAAGGGTTAATATCCTGTATAATTCCGTCAATTTACAGCAAAGGCGAAGCACGTGGTAGATGAAACCGATATTGATCCTGAAGAGACACAGGAATGGATAGAATCTCTCAATTCGGTGCTTGAGCGCGAAGGACCCGAGCGGGCCCATTTTCTGCTCGAGAAGCTGATCGATAAAACCCGACGTTCGGGAGCTTACCTGCCTTTCTCTGCAAAAACGGCCTACGTCAATACGATTCCTCTTTCACAACAACGGCCCATTCCAGGCGATCAGGCAATCGAGCACAGCATTCGCTCGGTCATTCGTTGGAATGCCGCGGCGATGGTGGTGCACGCCAATCGCAAGGCGAGCGAACTCGGTGGACATATCGCCAGCTTCGCATCAGCGGCAACCTTGTACGATGTTGGTTTTATGCACTTTTTTCGTGCGCCGAGTGAGGAGAACAAGGGGGATCTGGTATTTTTCCAGGGACATTCTGCGCCAGGTGTTTACGCGCGCGCTTTTCTCGAAGGGCGAATCAGCGAAGATCAACTAAAGGCTTTTCGTCAGGAAGCGTTGGATGAAAATGGTCTCTCGTCTTATCCGCATCCGTGGCTGATGCCGAACTTCTGGCAATTCCCGACGGTATCGATGGGACTGGGTCCGATCATGGCGATTTACCAGGCGAGATTTATGAAGTATCTGGAAAACCGTGGAATTCAGCCGCAACAGGATCGCAAGGTATGGGCGTTCATGGGTGATGGCGAGATGGATGAGCCCGAATCCCTGGGTGCTATTTCGCTCGCCTCGCGCGAGAAACTGGATAACCTGGTATTCGTGATCAATTGTAACCTGCAACGCCTCGATGGCCCTGTGCGCGGAAACGGAAAAATCATCCAGGAACTCGAAGCCGTTTTTCGTGGTGCCGGATGGAATGTCCTCAAAGTGGTTTGGGGTTCTTACTGGGATCACCTCTTAGCCAAAGACAAGGATGGTGTCTTACAGCGTTTGATGGAAGAAACCCTCGACGGCGAGTACCAGGCCTGTAAGGCCAAGGGTGGCGCATATACGCGCGAGCATTTTTTCGGCAAGTATCCGCAAACGCGTGAAATGGTAGCCGATATGTCGGATGAGGATATCTGGCGTCTGAACCGGGGTGGGCACGATCCGCACAAGGTATACGCGGCCTATGCCGAAGCGGTCGAATGTACCGGTCGACCTACTGTCATCCTGGCCAAGACGGTCAAGGGTTACGGTATGGGAGAAGCTGGCGAGGGGCAGAATATTACTCACTCGCAGAAGAAGATGGGTGAAGACTCGCTCAAGGCATTTCGCGATCGTTTCAATATTCCGATTAGCGATGAAGGCATTTCAGAAACGCCTTTCTACAAGTTTCCCGAGGACAGTGAAGAAATACAGTACATGCGCCAGAGCCGTGAAAAACTCGGTGGATATATGCCGGTTCGCAGTGATACTGCGGAACCGTTAGTTATTCCCGGGCTCGAGGTCTTTGATGCATTGCTAAAGGATAGTGGTGAACGCGAATTCTCGACCACGATGGCCTTCGTGCGCATGCTCTCCACCCTGGCACGCGACAAAAACATTGGTAAAAATATTGTTCCGATCGTGCCGGATGAAGCCAGAACCTTCGGTATGGAAGGTATGTTTCGTCAGCTCGGAATCTACTCGTTTAAAGGTCAGCTTTACGAGCCGATGGACTCTGACCAGGTGATGTATTACCGGGAAGACATCAAGGGACAGATCCTCGAAGAAGGCATTAACGAGGCAGGCGCGATGTCTTCATGGATCGCTGCTGGATCGGCCTACACCTCGCATGGTGTCAGCATGATTCCTTTTTATATTTACTACTCGATGTTCGGTTTCCAACGTATTGGTGATCTCGCCTGGGCTGCCGGAGATATGCAGGTACGCGGATTTCTAATGGGCGGAACCGCCGGTCGCACCACACTTGCCGGCGAAGGTTTACAGCATCAGGATGGTCACAGCCTTGTTGTCGCGGGGACCATTCCAAACTGTGTATCCTATGATCCGACCTTCGCTTACGAACTTGCGGTAATCATCCACAGCGGCATGAAGCGTATGTACCAGCTGAAAGAAAACGTTTTCTATTACATATCGGTAATGAACGAAAACTATCTGCACCCGGCGATGCCGAAAGGATCGGAAGAGGGCATAATCAAGGGGATTTACTGTCTCGAGGAAGGTGAGGAGAAGGGTCCAAAGGTACAGTTAATGGGGTCAGGTACGATCCTGCGCGAAGTGATTGCTGCCGCCGAACTACTGAAAAAGGATTTCAAGATTAACGCCGACGTATGGAGCGTGACCAGTGTCAATGAACTCGCGCGTGAAGCGCAAAGTTGTGCGCGCTGGAATCAATTGCATCCAACTAAAAAGGCACGCCAAAGTTATCTTGCAACGAAGATGCGGGGCCGTAAAGGGCCGGTTATTATTTCGACCGACTATATTCGCGCCTATGCGGAACAATTACGTGAATTTGTCTGGTCACGTTTCGTCAGCCTCGGTACCGATGGTTTCGGTCGTAGTGATACCCGCGAAAATCTGCGTATTTTCTTTGAAGTGAATCGTTATTATGTCGTGGTTGCCGCGCTTAAGGCTTTGAGCGATGACGGTGAGCTCGATAGTAAAGTAGTGCAGCAAGCAATAAAGAAGTATGGTATCGATCCCGAAAAGCCTGATCCGGTGACGGTGTAGGCTGGTCAGCAGGAGCATTTAAGTGACAGAAAATAAAACAATAACGCTTCCTGACGTTGGTGACTTTCAGGATATCGAGATCATTGAAATACTGATTGCTGCGGGGGATGTTGTCGAACCCGAACAATCCATAATCGTGCTTGAATCAGACAAGGCGACGATGGAGATTCCGAGCCCCTACGCGGGGACAATAAATTCGATAGCGGTCAAGGTCGGTGATCGTCTGAACGAAGGCGATCAAATTGCAACGCTGAGTGCCAGTGATACGGCTGCGAATGCGAAAGCTGAAGAACCTCAGCCATCCGCGGCGCCAGTCGAGGCTGAGGCTCCTCCCGTCGAATCCGTCCCTGAATCTGATTCACCGGCAGCCACCGGTCAGTCAAAAGACGATGTCAGCCCAGGGAAGACATTACGACCGCACCCGGGCACTAGCGCAAGCCAGGCTGCAACCTCGGGTAGCATGACAATTCATGCCAGTCCCTCGATTCGCAGGTATGCTCGTGAGCTCGGTGTCAACCTGGAACAGGTTATCGCCAGCGGCGCCAAGGGCCGCATCGTTAAAGCCGATGTCAAGGCTTTCATCAAGTCTGCCATGGCCGGTGGTGTGGCTTCGGGTGGGGCCGGTATCAGCGTTAGTAGCGTACCCGAAGTAGATCACTCCAAGTTTGGTGAAATTGAGACGGTTGCGTTGAGTCGGATCCAGAAGATCTCCGGGGCACATCTGCATCGCAGCTGGGTTACGGTTCCCCATGTTACCCAGTTCGACGACGCTGACATAACCGAGCTTGAAGCTTTTCGAAAGTCACTGGCAAAAGAAGCTGAAAAGAAATCAGTTCGGCTGACACCATTGATATTTTTGATGAAGGCAGTCGTCAGCGCGTTACAGGAGTTCCCGAACTTTAACGCCTCTCTCGATGCAAGTGGTGAAAACCTGGTCATGAAAAAATATTTTCATATCGGGATTGCCGTCGATACGCCCAACGGGCTGGTCGTTCCCGTGGTGCGCGACGTCGATCAAAAAGGCCTGTTCGAACTGGCCGCCGAACTGGGCGAGGTTTCGATTCGCGCGCGTGATGGCAAGTTGTCTCCAAGCGATATGCAAGGCGGTTGTTTCACTATTTCGAGTCTCGGCGGGATTGGCGGAACCTATTTTACGCCGATCGTCAATGCGCCCGAGGTGGCGATACTCGGCGTTTCTCGATCGAAAATGCAGCCTGTTTATATTGACGGTGAATTTGAACCGCGCCTGATCCTGCCGATGGGCTTATCCTACGATCATCGGGTTATCGATGGTGCCCAGGCGGCTCGATTCACCACTTTTTTAAGCCAGGTAATCTCTGACATCAGAAGGATACTTTTATAATCATGAGCGAAAAAGAACTGTTACTGCCGGATATAGGCGATTTTGACAATGTTGAAGTTATCGAGATTCACGTTAAAGCCGGAGATTCGGTTAAGGTCGAAGACCCGCTGATTACGCTGGAATCGGAAAAGGCAACCATGGATATTCCATCGCCATTTGCCGGCACCATAAAGCAGTTGAGTATTGCCGTGGGAGACAAGATTTCCGAAGGTAGCAAACTCGGCATTCTCGAGACCGGCGCCGACGCTGCCAGCGCGAAAGCCCCGCTCGGTCCTAAAACAGACGAAACCGCTGCAGCCGAGAACAACGCGCAACTGCAGGCTGAAGTCGTGGTTCTCGGAGCCGGGCCAGGTGGATATACCGCCGCCTTCCGTGCTGCCGACCTGGGTAAGAAAGTGGTGCTGATCGAACGTTATGATTCGCTCGGTGGAGTCTGCCTGAACGTCGGTTGTATTCCCTCCAAGGCGCTGCTGCATACCGCGCAGATCATCAACGAGGCCGAACATATGAAGGCCAATGGCGTCGCTTTTGGCAAACCCAAGATCGATCTGGATGGTATTAACGGATTTAAGAATAAAGTGGTCAATAAATTGACCGGCGGCCTGTCGGGACTTGCCAAGCAACGCAAGGTAACCGTCGTGCACGGGGTTGCCGAATTCATCGATCAGAATAGTTTACAGGTTGATAACAAGGGTGAAGTTACCCGGGTCAAATTTGAAAACTGCATCATTGCCGCGGGCTCGCAAGCGACCGAGATCCCGCCGTTTCCAAATGAGGATTCGCGCTTGATGGATTCTACCGACGCGCTTGTTTTAAGCGACGTCCCGAAAAAACTGCTGATAGTCGGGGGTGGGATTATCGGCCTCGAAATGGCCACGGTTTACGATGCACTCGGGTCTGAAATTACCGTGGTTGAATTTCTCGATAGCCTGATTCCCGGCTGTGACAAGGATCTGGTGCGGGGCTTAAACAAGATAATTTCAAAACGCTATAAAGCGATTCACCTCAAGACCAAGGTGTCGGCAATCAAGGCGCAAAAAAATGGGTTAAAGGTGACCTTTGAAGGTGACAAGGCGCCCAAGCCGGAACTGTTCGACAAGGTACTGATTGCGGTCGGTCGGCGGCCTAACGGCCACAGGATCGGAGCCGACAGGGCCGGTGTCAATGTTGACGAGGCTGGTTTCATTATAGTCGACAAGCAAATGCGCACTAATGTACCCCATATATTTGCCATTGGAGATATCGTTGGCAATCCCATGCTGGCGCATAAGGCGACTCATGAGGGCAAGGTTGCTGCGGAAGTTATCTCCGGTATGAAGTCTTATTTTGAGCCGATGACTATTCCTTCCGTCGCTTATACTGATCCCGAAGTCGCGTGGATGGGTTTGAGCGAAACCGATGCCAAGGCACAGGGAATTGAGTATGAAAAGGGCGCTTTCCCGTGGGCTGCGAGTGGACGTGCTCTCGGAATCGATCGCGATGAGGGGATGACCAAGGTTTTATTCGACAAGGAAAGCAAGCGTATACTGGGTGCTGGAATCGTCGGCCCCAATGCGGGTGAACTGATTGCCGAAGCGGTGCTGGCTTTGGAAATGGGGGCTGACGCGGAAGATATCGGACTGACGATTCATCCACACCCGACTTTATCCGAGACTTTTAATTTCGCGGCCGAGATGGCAGAAGGTACGATTACCGATTTGTATATTCCGCGTAGGAAATAAACCCTGTTTCTCTGACAAGACGCCCGCTTGATCAGCATTGTGTCGGAATTGCATTACAGTGTATCGGGTAGTGGTAAACCTCTGCTGGTACTGCACGGTCTATTCGGTTCGGGCAGGAATTGGCAATCACACACGCGTCGCTTTGCGAACCATTTCCAGGTATATAACGTCGATCTACGCAATCACGGCCGGTCCTTCCATGCCGATGAAATGAATTATTCGGTCATGGCTGCAGATTTGCGGCGGCTGTTGCAGCGACTGGAGTTGGAAAACTGCTACATACTGGGGCACAGCATGGGCGGTAAGGTGGCGATGACACTGGCTATGCTGAATCCTGATCTTGTTACGGCCATGGTTGTGGCTGATATCGCACCGGCCAGTTATTTCCATCACTATGACGATTTGATAAATCCCATTCTGGCGTTACGCCTGGATACTATCGAATCTCGCGCGCAGGCCGATCAACTGCTGCGACAGAATATTCCGGAAGATCAATTGCGTGCATTTCTGTTGCAAAACCTGGTGCGTGAATCTGACAGCTGGTACTGGCGGGTCAACTGGCAGGTCATCCAGCGGGATATGGAATGGCTTACCGGGTTCGATGTTTTGCCTGGTGACTGGCGGGTTGATGTACCGACCCTTTTTCTGCGTGGCGGTAATTCGGATTATATCGGTGAAGCTGAAACCGAAGTGATCAGGCAACATTTCAGCGACTACAGAATCGAGACGATCGAAGCGGCGGGTCACTGGCTGCACGCCGAAAATCCAGACGCTTTTAATCGGCTTGCACTGGCATTTCTGCTAGGACCTGTCAACATTATTTGAAACGGCGTAACCCCTCAAGCGAATCGCGTGGGCTAGCGTTCAAGAATTACTGCGGGGCGCCGATATAGGGACTAGTTTGCCGAACCTGTGGATGGATGATGTCGATAAAAAGCAATTTGCTGCCGATACTGCTGTTATGTGTCTGTACCAACGCACAGGCCCTCGAACGTCATTACCTCGCTTCGATGGATGCTTCCACCTGGACCCTGACCGAAAATAGCCTGATCCGTTGCCGGATCGAGCATCAAATTCCGCGCTTTGGCGTGGCGATCTTTTCCCAGGAGGCTGGACGGACCCTGCAACTCGAATTGCGCAGTAAACAGAAATTTAGCAAAGGCATCAATGTTGAATTGCGTTCCGAGACCACCGAATGGAACACGAAAGAAACACACGCGGTTTTGGCGCGCTTCGAAACCAGCGGCACCAGGCGGCTTTTCAAAATTTCGACGACACTGGCCGAGAAAATCTATTTTGAACTAAGTCAGGGCTATCAACCCGGTTTTTTGTTTTTTGACGACTACCCGCTAATGGCATCTCTTTCGACGGTAAGATTCGGCCAGGTGAAAGGAGAATTTGCGGAATGCGTTAACCAATTATACAGATATAACTTCAACGATGTGCGAATCAGCAAAATCCATTTTGATCCGGACGACGAGTTCGCCAGTATCCGGCAGGAAGAAACCGCTTTCGACAAAATGATGAATTATCTCAGCATTGACAATGCCGTGTCAGAAATCGTCGTGACCGGCCATACCGATCGCACCGGGCCGGCCTGCTATAACGATGGGTTGTCAGAGCGGCGCGCCTGGTATGTCTACGATTTGCTGATTGCCCGTGGCATCGATTCTGAACTATTGCGAGTAGACTACCTGGGCGAAGCATATCCGGTCAGGAAAGGTGGTAGTAAGGCCTCGCTCGCCGCCAATCGTCGCGTTACGGTCGAATTGCGTCGATAAACCGCTTTAGAATAATTTAATCTTTGCGATTCAGGCGTGAGTACTTCGAGTTCCAGTAAACTTCGCCAGTGCCTTCATCAAATGCTTGTGCCCGAGCGAGAATAAAAAGTAGGTCTGAAAGTCGATTGATGTAGCGCGTGGTCATTGGATTTACGGCTTCTGCTTCGCTCAAAGTTACCAGCGAGCGTTCCACGCGCCGACATACCGTCCGTGCATGTTGCAAAGTAGCCACCGCCCGGGAACCTCCGGGTAGAATGAACTCCTTCAGTTCATGCAAGTTGGCGTTGAACTCGTCAGCGCTAGTTTCGAGGCCTTCCGCGTATTCCTCTGTTATCAGTTGTTTACCGGGCTGGCACAGTTCAGCTCCTACATCAAACAGGTCATGCTGCACGGCAAACAGTACCTGCTGTGCCGGCCCATCCTCGATCAGGCTCAACGCAAGACCAATGCATGCGTTGAACTCATCAATCTCGCCCATGCAATGTACACGTAGATCATTTTTTGCCAACCTGCTGCCGTCGGCCAGTCCGGTGGTGCCCTGATCCCCGGTACGGGTATACACCTTTGTCAGTCGATTTCCCATTATTCGAAACTGTAGCCTGCGGTTAACATGAAATTACGCTCGGGACTGGGTTGATACGCGGCCCCAAAACCAAAATTGGTAATAAAATCTGCATACTCTTCATCTGCCAGGTTATTGATCCTAAAGCTTACGTCCCAGGCCTTATTTTGGTAACCAACCCCCGCATTAATCACAGTAACCGAGTCTATTTTATCAGATTGATTAGCGTTATCCCCCTGGGCATGCATGGGAGAAGTGTAATTCACTTCAAGATAAGTAACGATGAAATTTGTGATTTGATAATCACCCCGTATTTTCACAATTTCATCGGCTACTCCGGATATGTCATTGCCTTTAAAGACGCCGGACTCAAATTTTGCGTCAACCAGCCCGAGTTCAGTCTTCAGGGTAAAGTCACGACTTATTTGGCTGAGCCATGACAACGTCAATCCTTGACGACGGGTTTTATCTAGATTGGTATTTAGTCCAATCGGACCAAAGCCGAAATCTGGGCCCAGCGTAGGATCAAACTCAATTTCGTCTTGCAGGTCGAGCTGATATATAGATAGAATCACCCACTGATCACCACGGGTTATATCGATGCCGATCTCGAAGGATTCACCAGTTTGGGTGTCGAGAATCGTCGGCGCTTCGGTTTGTTGAAACTCATCGATCTTCGCGAAACGAAAATTCTCGTCGTAGCGAAACGTTAATCGAGTTTGGTCATCAAGAAGGTAGGAGAGCCCCAGTTCGGCAACCGTAACATCGTCTTCAACTTCAGTATTAACTTGAGTCGAAAGTGCATCAAGGTAATCAAGGTCATTTTCCAGGCTGGAGCTACGCATACCAAAAGTCAGTTGTAGCGTTTTGGTTAAATATGGCATGACTTGAAAATATAGGCTGTCGATTTTTTGCTCGCTACTGGATTCTGTGGTGAAAAACTGATTGGGAATTTCAAGGTCGAAATCGGTTCTTTCCAGATCGATACCGATGACATAGGGCGTGTCGAATCCGGCCCTTATAATGCCTGAAAACTTTGGGTTGATGGCTTCATGTTTGCGGTCGATAGAACCGTTCTCCGGGCTAGGTGTATCTCGAAAACTTTGTCGTACGTCGGCATCGGTTTCGCGACTCGTCGCATCGATGCTGAAATTATGCCTGCCAAAACTGCGTTCGTAACCGATACGATAAACGTCGGTGTCCTCGTTTATAAAGTCGTCGACAAACCCGGGATTAATCTGTTTTCGATCTTCCTCATACTCGGCTTCTATCAGTGCACCGGGTAGCTCCAACTTGTCTTCGATTTTCTGAACTTCGACGAAAAAGTTATCGTCATCCCGCGAATATTCCAGCATGCCGTTGAAATTGGAGTTTTCTTCTGCATTGTGGTCACGGTAATGATCGGTCTCGAACTTTTCGGCAGACAGACGATATCCAAGCGATTCGCTCAATTTCATCGACGAGTTGAACTGGATGCCGCGATAATCGAAGCTGCCGAGCCGAGTGCTGACACGGTGACGACTTTCAGTGGGGCTTTTGGTGATAATATTTATAACGCCACCGACCGCCTGATCGCCGTAAAGGCTGCCGGCACTGCCGACCAGAACCTCGACGCGCTCGATATCTTTTGGGAATACATGATGGATATCGGGTGATGCGGTGTCGCTGTTATTGAGTCGACGGCCATTCACCAGTACCAGGGTGTTAGCATTCGCGGTAGAAGAGAATCCACGCACGCTGATGTTGGCCTGGGTACCATTGCCGAACAGATCGTCAATTTGCACTCCAGGAATACCTCGCAACAGTTCACTCGTGGTTGTCGCTCCACTCGATTCGATCGCTTCGGAAGTCAGCACATAGACCGTGGCGCTGGAATTGTTCTGTGCCTGCTCGGTTCGGGTCGGCGTAATCACGATGGGGCCGAGGTCGGCGAGACTGGATATCGGCAGCGCTATTGCGCAGACAGTGGTAAGTAATACACGAAAGGATTTCATGTGGTTCTCCTTGGAATAGCGAGACACACACAGTTGGCGAGAAGGATTGTTAACGCGACAAGCTGTGAGAATTACCACCCGTAATTCTGGTCTTGTTGGTTCACTTTCAGGCCGGTCTCCGGACTTGGAAGCGATGCTTGGCTTCTTTACCGTTGCGGGGGCAGTACTCGATTTTCGCGAGATTCCCGATTCTCGTGTTTCCACGCACCTGAAAACTTGGCGTCATAGTTAGGAATTTTGGCGGGCTTGTCCAGTCGATTGGGCCGGCATGTCGCGTACAGACACTATTTGCGTCGATTCTCGATCTATCGCATGATCCCAATCTTCTATCACCAACTGCGATACGCCGTGCTTAGTTTCAAATCCAGGGCCTGGCAACTGGGGTTGACAGCCTTTTTGCTGGGATTCACTTACCTGTTGAGCCTGACTTCGACGGTGTCGATGTACGAGTATGATTTGTTTCTCTATACCCTCGGCTTGCAGCCGGCCGATCGTGAGCTTGTCGCAATTACTTCGATTCAGCATGCACCACAATGGAGCCTGATACTGGTTTACGGATTAATGCTTGCGGTTTATGTACGCAAGTACACGCGTTCCCGTACCACCGCGCTATCCATTCTGACCGTGGTACTGATCCTGTTCGGATTGGTGATGCTGGAACTCATTCTCGCGGTGTTTTTACAGTTTTTCCTGCCGGTCGTGTTCCCGGCACTGGTCATGTTGTTGATGTCGATAACTTACTGGGTCGTCGGTCTGTATCAGGGTCTGGCCACCCGTTTGCTGGTAGAGCAAAAATCGATTGCCCTCAGCGACGTGCGCGAGCGTATAGGAAAGGGTGATTTAAGAACCGCACTGACCATGCTCAAGCGTTGCCCCTACAGCGATGATTTGCTGGAAGTTGCCTATGAACTGGGGATGCTGCTCGAGTCGGGCAAGCACTGGGCGAGCGCACTGAACCTGTATCACTGGTTATCGAAATACGATCCCGGTTTGAGCGACTTTGTCACTCGTGTCGAAGAGATTCGTAGCAACCGCAGCATGTTGCTGGAACTTGGGAAAACCCCGCCAATAGCCGAGCCCGAAGAACCCGCGATCGGTAATTACCGGCTCATCAAGAAGATTGCCACGGGTTCTACCGCGGTCATCTACGAGGCCACCGATACGCGCAGTCACAATCGCGTCGCGCTGAAGGTAATGAGGATACGCAGGGACGAGAAAGTGGAAAGGGAGCGCATCAATCATTGGCTGCACGAGGCGGAGATCGTGTCTCAGCTCGATCATGACAGTATTGTCAAGATTCACGACGCTGAAATGATCGGTGACAGCGCTTATATTGCGATGGATTATATCTCGGGCTACTCGATGTCGTTACGTCTGCGTAAACGTGAGTACCTGACGGTCGGTGAATGCATTCGTATCTCCAAATCGATGTTACGGGCGCTCGCCGTGGCACATAGTCATGGCGTTATTCACGGCGATATCAAACCGGCAAATATCATGCACGATACGGTTAACAATACTTACATACTGACAGATTTTGGTGCAGCCTATAGCAAGCGTCGGGAGCGCCATGCCGAAAACATGATTGTCGGCACACCTGCCTATATGTCACCCGAACAACTTGAGGGCAGAAAACTCGATGGACGCTCGGATCTGTTTTCGCTGGCGGTGACACTTTATCACCTGCTCACAGGGCAGCAGCCGTTTGCCGGCAGCAGCTTGCCCGAATTGAAGCACAACATCGTTACCGATGAACCCGATCTGAACCACCTGACACTGCCGGCAGGTATCACCGAGGTGATTATCAAGGCCCTGCAAAAAAAGCCTTATATGCGCTTCGCCGATGCCCAGCAAATGCTGACCTCGGTCGAATATTGTGAGAAGCAGCTGTATGATCGGATGCGACAGCAAAACTGAAGTTTGGTTTATTCTGCCACTACCGGTGGCGTATCGATGTGCTTGCGGCGTTCCCGCCAGGCGATCAGCATGCCACCTGCGACAATCAGAAATACACCCGGTATGAGTTTTTCAAAGGGCGCTTCATCAAAAAATATCCACCCCAGGATAAATGCGAAGGGAATGCCGAAGTATTCATAGGGCGAGAGGCTGGCTGGTCGGGCCAGTCGATAGGCACTGATCAATCCCAGCACCGCGAACCCGCCTAGCAGCCCCATTGACATCAGCAATAACCAATCTTGCGTTGACTCAACGCCCAGATAACCGGTTGTGGTGAATAAAATTGCGAGGGAGCCGAATAATGCGCCCACCGATGCATACATATTGATCAATGCGGTTGGAACCGGTTCATCGAAGAGTCGCACACATACCGTCGACAAAGAGTAGCCCAACGAGGCGCCGATTGGCAGCAAGCTGTAGGGACTGAAGATTTCCGTTCCCGGAGCCATGATGATCAACACTCCGGCAAAGCCGACAAATACGGCCAGCCAGCGCCACAGGCCGACCTGGTGCTTCAGAATCGGTATCGACAACATGGTAATCAACACCGGGCTGATGTAAGTCAGAGTCGAGGCCGTAGCCAGTTCCATCTTGGTAATCGATAGGTAAAAGCAGTATTGCGCGGCGGCGATAAATAGTCCACGAAGCAGGCCAAGCCGCCACTGCCTGATTTTCAACATTCGGCCACGGGCGTGCCACTCCTGTGAAAGTGCCAGTACAAGCAGGCTAGGGATCAAACCGAAAACGTTACGAAAACTGGCCAGCTGTTGCACCGGGTAACGGTCCCCGAGAAACTTTATAATGACGCCCTGCAAGTCAAACAACAGAATTGCGAGCAGCAGGTAAATCACCGCGCGCAAAAAGTGGTTTGAGTCAGGGTGCATGGATTGATTCTCTTTATTATTTCGGGTGGCCATCCTTAAGCGGAGTAATTTAGCAAATTTTTGCAGCAATCGTGGACTCATACCGACATTCATCATACAATTTGCGCTCAAGAAGATGCTGCCTCCGCAGTGTTAACGTTTAGTGAATTTCCCGATGGGAGGAACCTGCGGTTCATCCCATTTTTGTGCGCGCGCATTTTGTTGAAACTGGAGATTTTGTGTACAAACAAGCAATACTGGCCCTGCAGGATGGAACTGTTTTTAATGGCAGGTCGATCGGTGCTGATGGTATTTCAGCTGGCGAAGTGGTTTTCAATACCGCGATGACCGGTTATCAGGAGATACTCACCGATCCTTCCTACTGTCAGCAACTGATTACCCTGACTTACCCGCATATCGGCAATACCGGTATCAATGATGAAGACGAAGAAGCCGGCAAAATCCATGCAAGCGGTTTGATCATCCGTGACTTGCCTTTACTCGCGAGTAACTGGCGCAGCCAGGGTGGGCTGCAGCAATACCTTGAAGGTCGCGGGGTGGTTGCGATATCCGATATCGACACGCGTAAACTGACTCGACTTTTGCGCGACAAGGGCGCCCAGTCTGGCGCGATTATGGCGGGTGACGAGATTTCAGAAGCTAGTGCGCTGGTGGCTGCACGCGGATTTGACGGCCTCGAGGGGTGCGATCTGGCGCAGGTGGTGACGACGGAGAAGTCGTACACCTGGACGCAGTCGACCTGGTCGCTTGAGAACGGCTATACAGAAAATACAAATACACCTTACCATGTGGTCGCCTACGACTATGGCATCAAGAAAAATATTCTGTGCATGCTGGTAGACCGCGGGGCCCGCGTGACGGTGGTATCCGCGAGAACACCGGCTGAGGAAGTGCTGGCGATGAATCCGCATGGTGTTTTTCTTTCCAACGGGCCTGGCGACCCGGAACCCTGTGATTATGCGATTGAGGCGATAGCTAAAATTCTACAAACCGATTTACCGGTGTTTGGTATTTGCCTGGGTCACCAACTACTGGCGCTCGCCAGTGGCGCCCATTCAGTCAAGATGAAATTTGGACACCATGGCGCCAATCATCCGGTGCAGGATCTGGCGACCGGGGTGGTTATGATTACCAGCCAGAACCACGGCTTCGCTGTCGATGAGTCCAGTCTGCCGGATAATTTACAGGCGACACACCGATCGCTGTTTGACGGCAGCCTGCAGGCCGTGGCCCGCACCGACAAACCGGCTTTCAGCTTTCAGGGCCACCCTGAGGCGAGCCCCGGACCACACGATGTGGCACCGATGTTTGACCGTTTTTTTGAAATGATTAGTGCGCATCAGACGCGCTCGGGAACAGTCTGATGCCAAGACGACAAGATATAAAATCGGTTTTGATTATTGGCGCAGGGCCGATTGTGATCGGTCAGGCCTGCGAGTTTGACTATTCCGGAGCGCAGGCTTGCAAGGCCCTCAAAGAGGAGGATTTGCGTGTCATTCTGATCAACTCGAATCCTGCGACAATTATGACCGACCCGGATACTGCGGATGCGGTTTATATCGAACCGATTCACTGGAGCACGGTTGAAAAAATAATTGCCAAGGAGCGTCCCGACGCATTGCTGCCGACCATGGGCGGACAAACCGCGTTGAACTGTGCGCTCGATCTGGTGCGTGAAGGTGTGTTGCAGAAATACGATGTCGAAATGATTGGTGCGACGCGCGAAGCTATCGACATGGCCGAAGACCGCGAGCAATTTCGCCAGGCGATGTCGCAAATCGGGTTGAAGACACCGAAGGCCTTCATTGCGCACAGCTTCGAGGAGGCCTGGCAGGGGCAGTCACAGATTGGTTTTCCGGTGATCATACGGCCTTCTTTTACGATGGGTGGAAGCGGCGGTGGTATCGCTTATAACCGCGACGAATTTGACGAAATCATTCGTCGTGGGTTGGACCTGTCTCCAACCAGCGAAGTATTGATCGAAGCCTCGGTGCTCGGCTGGAAAGAGTTTGAAATGGAAGTGGTACGCGACAAGAATGACAATTGCATCATCATTTGTTCAATCGAAAACCTCGACCCGATGGGCGTGCATACCGGCGACTCGATAACCGTTGCACCGGCTCAGACACTCACCGACAAGGAGTACCAGATCATGCGCAATGCCTCACTCGCGGTGTTGCGCAAGATCGGTGTGGAAACGGGAGGATCCAACGTACAATTCGCGATCAACCCCGAAAATGGCGAAATGATCATCATCGAGATGAATCCGCGGGTGTCGCGCTCGTCAGCCCTGGCCTCCAAGGCAACCGGTTTTCCGATTGCCAAAATTGCCGCCAAACTGGCCGTCGGCTATACCCTGGACGAATTGCAAAACGATATTACCGGAGGTGCGACACCGGCTTCATTCGAACCCAGCATCGATTACGTTGTAACCAAGATTCCGCGCTTTACCTTTGAAAAATTCCCCCAGGCCGATGATCGCCTGTCAACCCAGATGAAATCGGTCGGCGAGGTGATGGCGATTGGACGTAATTTCCAGGAGTCATTCCAGAAAGCCTTGCGTGGCCTCGAGACCGGTGCACACGGGCTCGATGAAATTGTCGATCAGTCGATGGATCCCGAAGAGCTCGAGGATATGTATCGCACAGAGCTGCGCCTGCCTGGTGCGAAGCGAATCTGGTACCTGGCCGACGCTTTCCGTTCGGGTTACAGTCTCGAACAGATATTTGAACAAACCGCGATTGACCCCTGGTTCCTGGTACAGATTGAAGATCTGGTGCATATCGAAAAAGGTCTCATTGGCCGTGATATGGATTCTTTCGACGAGGCTGAAATTCGCGAACTCAAACGCAAGGGTTTTTCGGATCGACGCCTGGCTGACCTGTTAAACTGTGACGAAACTGACTTCGGCGAAAAACGCCGTGCTCTCGGCATCAGGCCTGTCTACAAGCGTGTCGACACTTGCGCGGCCGAATTTGCTTCCAGTACCGCCTACCTGTATTCGAGCTATGACGAAGAGTGCGAGGCCGAGACCACTGAGCGCGAAAAAATTGTCGTACTCGGCGGTGGACCCAATCGCATCGGACAGGGTATCGAGTTTGACTATTGTTGCGTTCATGCGGCGATGGCGATGCGTGAAGATGGCTATGAAACCATCATGATCAACTGTAATCCGGAGACGGTGTCTACGGACTACGATACTTCGGATAGATTGTATTTTGAGCCTCTGACCTACGAGGATGTGCTCGAGATTATTCATCTGGAAAAACCAAAGGGCGTCATCGTGCAGTTCGGTGGTCAGACTCCTTTGAACCTGGCCAGATCGCTCGAGGACGCCGGAGTGCCAATTATTGGCACCACTCCGGATTCAATAGACCTTGCCGAAGACCGCGAAAGATTTCAGCAAATGATTCAGAGTCTTGGCTTGTTGCAACCCCCCAATCAGATTGCATTTGACGTCGAATCATCTGCACAACTCGCCGAAAAGGTTGGATTTCCGTTGGTGGTACGGCCATCTTATGTGCTCGGTGGCCGGGCGATGGAGATTGTTTACGACCAGGATGATCTCACGCGTTACATGAAGGAGGCGGTTAAGGTGAGTCGCGATTCGCCGGTATTGCTGGATCGTTTCCTCGACGAGGCGGTCGAAGTCGATGTGGATGCGATTTGCGATGGCGATCAGGTTTTGATTGGTGGTTTGATGGAGCATATAGAGCAGGCCGGGGTGCATTCCGGTGATTCGGCTTGCTCATTGCCACCTTATACCTTGTCGGATGATATCCAGCAGCGCCTGTGTGAGCAGGTCACCGCGATGGCCAGAGCCTTGAACGTGATTGGGTTGATGAATACGCAGTTTGCAATCAAGGGGGACGAGGTATATATCCTCGAAGTAAACCCGCGTGCGTCTCGTACCGTGCCGTTTGTATCCAAAGCCACCGGTGTGCCACTGGCCAAAATTGCCGCGCGTTGCATGGTCGGCCAAAGACTTGAGCAGCAGGGAAGGACAACCCAGGTCGTGCCCGACTTTGTTTCCGTCAAAGAATCGGTGTTTCCATTTACCAAGTTCCAGGGAGTAGATCCTATCCTCGGTCCAGAAATGAAATCCACCGGCGAAGTAATGGGCATCGGCAAGAGTTTCGCAGAAGCCTTTGCCAAGGGGATGATCGCTTCCGGCGGCAGAATTCCAAACCCCGGCACTGCTTTTCTGAGCGTTCGCGAAACCGACAAAAAAGCAATTGTGGATCTGGCGACGGAGCTTCGCGAACGAGGTTTCGATCTGGTTGCCACCGGGGGCACCGCAAAGGTTATTCGTGAAGGCGGGGTAGATTGCCAACATGTAAACAAGGTTAAGGAAGGACGCCCGCACATCGTAGATATGATCAAGAACGATGAGATCGTTTTAATCGTCAATACCACGGAAGGGCGCTCGGCTATCGCGGATTCATATGCTATTCGACGCGAAGCGTTAATGCATTCGGTCTGCTATACCACTACCCTATCGGGTGGCAGGGCTACTTGTCAGGCGATGTCTCATCGTGAGATAAAAGAAGTCTATTGCTTACAATCTTTACATTAGGCCAACACCAATGAATCAAATACCGCTTACCGCTGCCGGTGCAGAAAGGCTCAAGCTGGAACTGAAAGAACTCAAGTCGGTCAAGAGACCTGCTGTGATCGAGGCGATTGCGACCGCCAGAGATCATGGCGACTTGAAAGAAAATGCCGAGTACCATGCGGCGCGCGAAGAACAGGGTTTTATCGAGGGTCGTATCATCGAGCTTGAAGCAGCCCTGTCGAATTCACAGATTATCGATATCACCAGGCTTAATCAAAGCGGCCGCGTGGTCTTTGGCTGTACCGTGGAACTGCTCGATATGGCGACTGAATCGGAAGTGGTTTATCAAATCGTCGGTGATATCGAAGCCGATATAAATGAAAACAGAATCGCGATCAGTTCACCGATTGCGCGTGCCCTGATCGGTAAGGAAGCGGGTGAAGATGCTGTCGTCGAGGCGCCGGGCGGCACCATGGAATATGAAATTACTGCGGTACGATATGAGTAGGTTCAGATAGCTGCAACGGAGGCAAAACGATTGATCTCCAGGTTGCAGCGGTAAATGACGATGACATTTCCGATCCTCTCGATCAGTTCAGCTTGATGCTGGTCACAGATAAGTTTGCTGAGTTCACGTTTTTCTGATTTGTCCAACCCCGGGATACGTAACTTTAATAATTCGTGATGATTGAGTGCCCCATCGATTTCATTGTGCAGGTTGTCGCTCAGGCCTTTTTGTCCGATGGTGACAACCGGTTTCAATTTGAGTCGGTGACCTTCGGCGCGCAAACGCTTGATCTGTGCACTGCTTAGTCCCATACCACTGCAATCTCAAGTTTGAAAGCGCGCATGTTATCACAGCAAAGCAGAGAACTACGCGAAGATTGCCTGGGGGTAACCGCTTGATGCAGACTGTTGGTTATGGCTCGATCAAAATCCAGTAAACGCTGGTTGCAAGAACATCATCAGGATGCTTACGTACTCAAAGCACGTGAACAGGGATATCGCTCGCGTGCGGTGTTCAAGCTGGAAGAAATACAGAAAAAGGACCGAATTCTGAAGGCAGGCCAGTTTGTGCTCGATCTTGGTGCGGCGCCAGGTGGATGGAGTGAGTATGCGAGCCAGATCGTGGGTGACCAGGGCAGGGTAATCGCGGTCGATTTGTTGCCTGTAGAAGCAATCGCCGGTGTTGAATTTCTACAGGGGGATTTTACCGAACAGCAAACCCTGGATGAGATACTGAGCCTTGCCGACGGGGGCCGATTCGACCTTGTATTATCCGATATGGCCCCCAACTTAAGTGGAATGCATAGTGTAGACCAGCCAAGATCGGTTTATCTGGCTGAACTTGCTTTCGATCTGGCGCGTGCCTTTTTAACGCCGCAAGGCGTTTTTGTCATAAAACTGTTTCAAGGCGAGGGATTTGAGGATTTGATTTCGCAGTTTCGCTTGAGCTTTAAATCGGTCAAATTTCGCAAGCCCGATTCGTCTCGAGCCAGATCGAGTGAAATTTATGCGGTATGCAGTGGTCTCAGGTAGTGGGGTACCCGCTTTAGTGCGGAAATTTCACGAATCTGCACAAATATCACGCAGGATGTTGATTTCACAAGGAAATTTTCGAAGGAGTCGCGTATCAGTGATGACGCGCGATTGAGGAAATATTTCATGTGGAATCAATAGACTAGCGAGATTGTGCATGATTTATAAATTTCCCGGGTTAGTTGAAGATAAAAATATATACAAGAGTGAGAACCAGTGCGGAAAATGCACTAGTATCTGCTAGAGATAGCAGTAATAATGCTTTGAATCAGGCAGAAAATTAGCCAAAACAGGTGGAATAGTGAACGACGTAGTCAAGAATTTGGTATTGTGGATTGTCATCGCGGTGGTTCTACTATCGGTATTTCACAGTTTTGGCGATCGTAGTGACAGCTCTCAGACCCTGAACTACTCTGAATTCCTGACCCAGGTCAAGCAAGGCCAGATTGGTGAAGTCACCATCGAAGGGCAGAATATCAGCGGTAAAATGGTTTCCGGGGCTCCGTTCACTACCTATAGCCCCGAAACCAACAACAACACCATGATCGGCGATCTCGAACGTGCCAATGTGGCTATCATAGGCAAACCTCCAGAGCCGCCTTCGTTACTTGGGCACATGTTTATCAGCTGGTTCCCCTTTATCGTACTGATCGGACTATGGATTTTCTTCATGCGCCAGATGCAGGGTGGCGGCGGTGGCCGTGGTGCCATGTCATTTGGTAAGAGTAAGGCCCGTCTGTTGGGTGAGGATCAGATCAATATCACCTTTAACGATGTGGCTGGCGTCGACGAAGCCAAGGAAGAAGTGGCCGAACTGGTAGAATTCCTGCGCGATCCTTCCAAATTCCAGAAACTCGGCGGTAAAATACCGCGCGGTATTTTGATGGTTGGGTCACCGGGTACCGGTAAAACCCTGCTCGCCAAGGCGATCGCAGGTGAGGCAAAGGTGCCTTTCTTCACGATTTCAGGCTCTGATTTTGTCGAAATGTTTGTCGGTGTTGGTGCCTCCCGGGTACGCGACATGTTCGAACAGGCAAAGAAACATTCGCCCTGCATTATATTCATCGATGAAATCGACGCAGTCGGTCGGCATCGCGGTGCCGGCCTCGGTGGAGGGCACGATGAACGCGAGCAAACGCTGAATCAGCTACTGGTCGAAATGGATGGATTCGAGGGTAACGAAGGTGTCATCGTGATTGCGGCTACCAATCGTCCCGACGTACTGGATCCCGCATTGTTACGTCCCGGTCGCTTCGATCGCCAGGTAGTGGTTCCGTTACCCGATGTGCGAGGCCGCTCGCATATTCTCAAAGTGCATATGCGCAAGGTACCGGCGGCGGAAAATGTAGACCCGATGGTCATCGCCCGTGGTACCCCCGGATTCTCCGGCGCCGATCTCGCCAATCTGGTTAACGAGGCGGCCCTGTTTGCTGCGCGAGCCAACAAGAAGTTGGTGAGTATGGCGGAGTTCGAGCGCGCCAAGGATAAGATCATGATGGGTGCAGAACGCAGATCGATGATCATGAAGGAAGAGGAAAAGAAACTGACTGCCTACCACGAGGCCGGGCATGCGATCGTCGGTCGTCTGGTACCCGACCACGACCCGGTTTACAAGGTCAGTATTATTCCGCGCGGACGCGCCCTCGGTGTCACCATGTTCCTACCCGAAGACGATCGCTACAGTTTCAGCAAGAAACACCTGGAAAGCCAGTTATCGAGCCTGTTTGGTGGTCGTATTGCCGAGCAGCAGATTTTTGGCGAGGATGCGGTCACAACGGGTGCTTCGAACGACATCGAACGTGCAACCAGTATCGCACGCAGTATGGTGACCCAATGGGGTCTCTCCGATCGCATGGGACCATTGTCCTATAGCGAAGAGGAAGGCGAAGTGTTCCTCGGCAAGAGTTACGGTAAACAGAAGACGGTTTCGGATGATACCGCTCAGGCGATCGATTCGGAAATTCGCGCCATCATCGACCGTAACTATCAACGCTCGGTCGAAATTCTTAAACAAAATGAAGACAAGCTGCATTTGATGGCCGATGCCCTGATGAAATACGAAACCATCGATTCGGGTCAGATCGACACGATCATGGATGGTAAGGATCCGGGCCCGCCTGATGACTGGTCGGATGACGAAAAAGGATCGACTCCGGACGAACCCACGGGAAAAGCCAGCACCGGAGAGGATCCGGATTTGGATCCGGCGAAATTACACTAGCGCGAATCAAGTTTGGGCTAGCCCATTTCGATGTCAGAGCTGACAATATCCGGTAACTTGCAGGTTATGGGGGTGATCAATGTGACTCCCGATTCATTTTCCGATGGCGGAAAGTTTGAAAGTTTTGAAAATGCTTTTACACACGCCCGGCATTTGATTGCACAGGGTGTCGATATCCTCGATATCGGTGGTGAATCGACCCGACCCGGTGCGCCACAAGTCGATCTGCAGGAAGAACTAAAACGGTCTATTCCATTAGTTGGCGCTATTCGCGAAATCTCGAATATCCCCATTTCTATCGATACCAGCAAAGCAAAAGTCATGCAGGCCGCGGTAGAGGCGGGTGCAACCATGATTAACTGCATTTGGGCGCTTCGGTTAGAAGATTCACTGCGCGTGGCGGCGGACCTGGGTGTTAAGGTATGCTTGATGCATATGCAGGGGTCCCCGGCTAACATGCAGCAAAACCCGGCCTATTCCGATGTAGTGGCGGAGGTAAGGGATTTTCTTAAACAGCGTATCGATGCAGCGCTGGATGCGGGTATCGCAGGTGAGCAAATAATCATTGATCCTGGATTTGGATTTGGGAAAAGCATCGAGCATAATCTTTTGCTGTTACAATCCTTAGCTGAATTTCGCCAACTTGGAGTGCCTGTACTGGCCGGTTTATCACGTAAAAAAATGATTGGCACAATTCTCGACAAACCCGTGGATCAACGGCTCTACGGCAGCCTGGCGCTGGCGGTGATGGCGGCTATGTTGGGAGCGGATATTCTGCGTGTACATGATGTTGCTGAAACCCTGGAGGAGATAGCGATGGTCAAGGCTTTGGGACGGGCGATCTCGTGAGCCGAAAGCACTTCGGTACCGATGGAATTCGCGGACGGGTTGGGCGATTACCGATGACGGTCGACTTCATCATGAAACTGGGCTGGGCTGCAGGCAAGGTTTTATCCAGCTCTAGCCCGGGACTGGTGGTGATTGGCAAGGACACCCGAGTATCTGGTTACATGTTTGAATCGGCACTGGAAGCGGGCCTCGCTGCGGCCGGTCTGGATGTCTTGTTGCTTGGACCCATGCCGACTCCTGCAATCGCCTATATTACCCAATCACAGCGAGCCAGTGCGGGAATTGTGATCAGCGCTTCGCATAACCCGTATC
This sequence comes from Gammaproteobacteria bacterium, assembly GCA_024229615.1. Taxonomy (GTDB): domain Bacteria; phylum Pseudomonadota; class Gammaproteobacteria. The sequence goes on from JAAESG010000574.1 coordinate 39,073, forward strand.
ACGACGACGGGGTCAAGTTTTTCAATGCCGACGGATTCAAATTGCCTGATGTGACAGAGGAAGCCATCGAAGCGATGATGGATCAGGAGCTGGTGATGGTCGAGCCGGAGCAGATTGGTAAGGCCACCCGTATGGAAGACGCCAAGGGTCGCTATATCGAATTTTGCAAGAGCTCGATCGCATTCCATACCTCTTTACGCGGCATGAAGCTGGTAGTCGATTGTGCTCATGGCGCCACCTATCATATTGCCCCAGCTGTTTTTCGCGAACTAGGTGCGGAGGTCATCGAAGTGGGTACCAGTCCCAACGGCATGAACATCAATCATGAGGTGGGTGCTCTGCACCCGCAGAATATGCGTGCCCACGTACTTGAAAATAAGGCTGATATGGGTATCGCTTTCGATGGGGACGGGGATCGCGTGATGATGATGGACTCACGAGGCGATGTGAAAAATGGCGATCAGTTACTCTACATCATTGCCAAAAGTAAATTGATCACTGGGCAACTCGAAGGCGGTGTGGTCGGCACCTTGATGACCAATCTGGGTTTTGAGCATGCGCTGAAGGAGCAGGCTGTGCCCTTTGCGCGTGCGGCGGTTGGCGATCGCTACGTTATGGAACAGCTGGTAGAACTGGGTTGGCATCTGGGAGGTGAGTCTTCCGGGCATATAATATGCCTAGACAAAACCACCACCGGCGACGGTATCATTGCCAGCCTGCAGGTTCTCGATGCGCTGGTCAGCAGTGGGCAAACGCTCACAGAGGCCTGTGCCGATCTGACCATATACCCGCAAACCATGATCAATGTGCCGATTTCCGGAGCGTTGGATCTGGATGCCTCGCCACTGATTCGGGATGCGCTGCATGCGGCAGAATCCGATCTTGCAGAATCGGGCCGGGTACTATTGCGACCATCGGGGACAGAACCCTTGATTCGCGTCATGGTGGAGGGCCAGGACGAGGTCAAAGTTGAGCAAATTGCGGCTCAACTCGCGCAATCGGTCAGGGACGCCGCCGAAATTTGATCCTGGGTCACGTAATGACCTTAAAAATGACTCGATTTATCAATTCCGGATTGATTTATTGGACCGAGGTGAGTAACCTTTGGCGCCTTTTAAATGACCGGTAACATTTTATGCGCTCGAGCCTAATCGCAGGCAACTGGAAAATGAACGGCAGTCTGCAATCTGTCATTGCTCTGGTTGAAGGCATTAAGGCAGGTGACCCGGGTAATGCCGAGCTGGCCGTTTGTCCTCCCGCCGTGTTCCTGATGAAGGTGGGTGGTATGCTGGCGAATAGTAATATTGCCCTTGGCGCACAAAATGTCTGCGATCAGGAAGCAGGCGCATACACCGGAGAGATATCGGCTGCCATGTTGAAAGAAAGCGGCTGTCGTTATGTGATTGTCGGCCATTCCGAACGGCGAGCGCTCTACCTGGAAACTGATCAACTAGTGGCGGCGCGCTTTGCCATGGCGCTGACCTCGGGTATCACGCCGATCCTTTGTGTCGGCGAAACCCTGGAGCAGCGCGAGAAAGGCGTGACTGAGGATGTTGTCGCACGACAACTCGATGCCGTTCTTGCGCTTAGCGGAATTTCAGGTATTGGACAGGCCGTGGTTGCCTACGAACCCGTCTGGGCTATTGGAACGGGAAAGGTAGCATCACCCGATCAGGCGCAGGCTGTACACGCGTTTATTCGCGGCAAGCTGGAACAGATCGACTCCGGCGTCGCACAACAGGTGCAAATTTTATATGGTGGTAGCATGAATCCGTCGAATGCGGCTGAACTGTTGTCACAACCGGATATCGATGGTGGTTTGATCGGCGGAGCAGCACTAAAGGCTGACGATTTTATCGCCATCGCCCAATCGGCTTAGGAAGCAATATGGAAAATATCAACAGCATTTTATTGATTGTGCAGGTTTTGTTGTCAATCTCTCTGATCGGATTGATCCTGATTCAACATGGCAAGGGGGCCGACGCAGGTGCGGCTTTCGGCAGTGGCGCCTCGGCGACTGTTTTTGGCGCGCGGGGTTCGGGGAATTTCCTCAGTAAAATGACTACTGTCATAGCCGTATTATTTTTTATTGTGTGCCTGTCTCTGGCCTATGTTTCGAGCAATCGCGCAACACCCGATAGCGTGACTGGCAGCGTAACTGCCCAGGAAGAGATGGTTGAACCCACGCAGGAAAATGCTGATATGCCTCCGGTCGAAGGTGAGGTGAGCAGCCCGCAGGAATCAGATTTACCGCCAGCCGAGTAAGGTCTGGGTATTTGCCGATGTGGTGGAATTGGTAGACACGCTATCTTGAG
>JAAESG010000575.1 GCA_024229615.1 Gammaproteobacteria bacterium
GTGTTGGCGCTTTCCGAGATTTTCGACTCACTGGCCTGATAGCGCTCGATAACCGACTGGATGATTTCGTTAGAGCGCTCCATTTGAGCCGATTCCTCGGCCGATTGCTTTTCGACCTGTTCCAGGGTCATGCGCACCTGATTATTGATCTCGTTGGCGTTCTGGATAATTTTCTGCCCCGACTGGTTGGCGCTGGTCGCGAGCTGGCGTACTACGTCCGCCACGACGGCAAAACCGCGCCCCTGTTCCCCGGCACGAGCCGCTTCGATCGCCGCGTTTAAGGCCAGCAAGTCTGTCTGGCTCGCAATTGAACTGATCTCATTGGCCATGTCGGTTAACGATTCGGTGTAGTTGGTGAGCGGCTTGATCTGGTCAACGACTTCGTTTTTAGAACCCAGTACGGCCTCAATCGAGTCGGTAACCCCTTCCAGCGCGCTACGAACCTCGGCGGTCAAATGCGTAACCGACTCGCCGTGCTCGTCCAGTGTTTTGGAATTAATCATGTTATCGAAAATTTCCATGGCGTTGCTCTGGCGTTGCATGATGTCGGAGAAACGCGTCGCCAGCCTCTCCACTTCACCCTGACCATCCTCCCGCAGATGATCCATCTGTTTTCTCCAGGTGCGGGTCCCATGTTGCAGGTTATGATTCAATTTGAGATACATCTCTGCATGCTGTTGTCTCTCATTCGCGAGCGCCTCTGCCTGGGCATTGGCGATGGAATTCGTCATTTTTTTAAGCTGAAAGATGCCGGCATAAATTGAAATCAGGCCAAGAGATACAATCAGTGCGGCATAGATCATTGGATATAACGATAACCCTTGAATTAAGATTACCCCGGCTGCGCTGACGAAAGTCACGATTAGCGGGAGGCAAATGACGGCGAGTAATTTTGATTTCTCTTTTTCCATTGTGCTCACTTATATTTATATGGTTGCTGAATGCCAAAGATATCGGCACCCAACGCAAACCCTTTAGAAATTATTCTTCGCACTAATTTAGGCGATTGACATGCCAGAAAAAATAGAGAGTCAATCATCGTCAATCGAACCTGAAATCTCGCGGATGCAAAATGAAATCAACCGGCTCAGGCGTAGGTATCGATAATGCGTTTTTCCTTTTTTTTGTGAGGGGACTGCTTTTCCTGAAGAGGTCCGCGCTTCTTCCGCGATCCTGATTTGCTTAGCGAGTCCCGAACCCTCGGGGTTCGGTTAACCGATTTAATCAAGGGTTCGGCCACGATCAAAATACCGTCGTATCTGCAACCGTGGATTCGGCATACAACTTGTTCAGGTCGATGAGGATTAGTAATTTATCATCCCGACTGATCACGCCGTCGATGTAACGCGAGCTTTCCTGACTGCCGACATTCGGTGCAGTTGCAATTTCCGAGTAATCGACATCGACTACTTCAGCCACTTCATCGACCAGGATTCCGATGACCTGGTCCTGAACCTCGACAACTATAATACGGGCCGATGAGGTAGTTTCGACGGTGGGCAGTCCGAAACGGCTGCGTGCGTTGATGACACTGACGACGTTGCCGCGTAAATTGATGATCCCGGTGATGTAATGCGGTGCGCCCGGGATTGGAGCCATCTCGACCTTACGCAGAACTTCCTGAACCTGCATGACATTTATCCCATAGATTTCATTTTCGAGGTTGAACGTGACGCATTGCAGCATGTCCTGCGCCTCGGCTTTGTGCTGTTGTGCCATATCGGTTCCGAAATATCGAAGTTATTCGGGGTATCGGCCGGTTTCACGAAAAGTAAACCGCCGGCCCAAAAATTTATCCTCCCGGCCAAAGTGAAACCATGTCCTGTTGCGATTGTTGGAGCGTATCCAGGTGATCGATTATTCGGCTTGCGCTTAAAACTATCGATTTTGATTCATGCAAAATGCCCTGGCTCAGACCGTTGTATCCTGAATCACCCCAGTCGACCTCATCGCTGTCGAGTACCGCCACCTGATCGATCTGATCACAGGTAATCCCCCAATTCCCATCCTGTAAAATCAATATATATCGGGGTGTAATGTTCCTTGCCGGTTCCGTAGAAAGCAGATGATAACTGTCGACTACAGGTAGATGATCCGAGCGGAATTTGGTCAAGCCAAGAACCCAGGGCGGCAAATGCGGCATCCGGATGAGCGAAAAATGCCACCGGGTAACCGCGCGCAAATTTAACAGGGGTATCGAAAAGCATTGATCGTCCACTCGAAATACCAGACATTGCTGCGAAGATATGGAGCCAATGTTCCGCTCCCTTTGATCGTGATTCACTATCCCTTGGACAGAATCGATTCTCGATTCCGGGTTGCTGGCTGGCGTCAAACCACCGTGGTCCTCTATAGGATCCTGAATCGGAGCGAACCTGCGCTCGGGCAACCGTTCGTCCATCGCCTGATCCAGCATTTCATCAAGATAGGCTTCAATAGCCTGCTGTGGATCATGCAATCCTTCGGGCCGGTCGCTGCTCATCCTCGCCTGCCTGGCGTTCACCCAGCAAAAATTGAATCAATTGCAGATAGGCCTGGCTACCCTTCGATTTGGGTAGATAAACCGACAAGGGCATGCCCGCCTTACTCGCATCCCGGAACTTGGTATCAATCGGAATCACCGAATCCCAGACTCGGGACTGGTGAATCTGTTTCATTTTCACAAGTGCATCCACCGAGGCCCGCGTGCGTTTATCGTACATGGTTGGCACGATCAGATAGGGCTTCTGTTTGGCCAGGGATTTCTCAACCATTCCCAGGGTATGGATCATGCGGTCAAGACCTTTGATCGACAGGTAATCCGTCTGCGCCGGAATCAACAATTGGTCACAGGCCGCGAGTGCGTTGATCATCAGGATACCCAGCATCGGCGGGCAATCGATGATGCCATACTGAAACCGATTGCCGAGGCACTCGAGCGCCCGCGCCACCACCATACCTTTGCCATGACCGACTCCCATCTGCCGGTCGAGCGTGGCCAGGGCGGCCGAAGCCGAAAACAGCCAGGTATTTTCCAGCGGTGTTGGCAATAACATTTTTGCCAGGTCAGCCTGACGGATGGTTGGCTCCACAAAAAGGTTATAGACACCGGTCTTCAACTGGTCAGGGTCATAGCCCAGGTAAGCACTCAGCGATCCATGGGGGTCGAGGTCTACCAGCAACAGGCGCTTTTCGAGACTGCATAAATGGCCTGCCAGCGTGATTGCAGTCGTGGTTTTGCCAACCCCGCCTTTTTGGTTTATGACAGCCCAGGTTTTCATATCATTGCTGCGCAACCCGAAATCGTCATTCAGGTATGAAGTTTGAGCAGTCCTTGAATGTCGAGCAGAATCGCAATGTTACCGTCCCCCGTTATTGTCGATCCAGACAGACCCGGTAATCCCTGCAACAGGGCACCTAGAGGTTTGATCACCACTTCTTCCTGCCCGATGACCTGGTCCACCACGAGCCCGACCAGGGTCTGCGCTATTCGAACCATGATAACCTGCGGCTCATCGGAGCGAGGCTCCTGATCATCACAACCATTCAACAGCCATTTGCGCAGATGAAAAATTGGTGGTGCCTTGCCTCGACTGAGCAACACTTCTCTGCCGTCCACTACGCTAAGCTTCTTGGAACTCAATTCGAATATTTCACTGATGTTTGACAGCGGTAACGCGAATTTTCGTGAGCCCAACTGGATCATCAAGGTAGGCAGAATTGCCAGCGTCAAAGGTACCTTTATATTCAGCGTCGTTCCCGAGCCTATTTCCGAGTCAATATCGATACTGCCGTTGAGCTGAGTGATCTTGGTCTTGACAACGTCCATGCCGACTCCTCGGCCGGAAACGTCAGAAATATCCTGCTTGGTACTCAAACCCGGCATGAATATCAGATCGTAACAACCCTTGTCATCGAGACGCGAAGCCGTCTCTGTATCCATCAGGCCTTTTTCAACAACCTTTGCGCGTAATACTTCAGGATCCATGCCCGCACCGTCGTCTGCAATTGACAACAGAATGTTGTCGCCTTCCTGCTTTGCCGCCAGCACTACCTTGCCGACGCTTGGCTTACCGGCAGCTTCCCGCTGGGCCGGCAATTCGATACCGTGATCCACCGAATTACGCACCAGATGAACCAGAGGATCGGCCAGCGCCTCGACCAGATTTTTATCCAAATCCGTATCCTCGCCCACCATTTCGAGCTCTATCTCCTTTTCCAGGCTTCGGGCCAGATCCCGAACCACGCGGGGAAATCGGCCGAAAACCTTTTTGATCGGTTGCATACGCGTTTTCATCACGGCGTTTTGAAGATCACCGGTGACCACGTCGAGATTGGCAATCGCCTGGTGTACGCGTTCGTCATCAAAGCCGGCCTTCAAAGTATTCAGGCGATTACGCGCAAGCACCAACTCGCCGACCAGATTCATAATGTCATCCAGCCTGGTAGTATCGACCCGTACCGTGGTCTCGGCTATTTTAGGCTTACTGGTGGCGGCCTTACCTTTGGCTGCCAAATCCGTTGATTTGCTCTCCGGCACCCGGCTGGCGGCTGGGCGCTCATCGGCCTTCGATGGGGGCGGCGCAGCGTTCTGAGAATTGGTGGGACCCTTGCCCGAACCATGCATTTGGTCGAGCAGATTCTCAAACTCGTCGTCGGTGATATTTCCGTTGCCCGAAGTCTCGGGCGGCATTTCATCATTCTGTGATTGTTCGGCATTTGACGGTGGTTTCGCATCCGTCTGGCCATTCTTGCCATGCAGGGAATCAAGCAGGGCCTCGAACTCGTCATCGGTGATTTCATCGCTGTCGGCTGCCTTGACAACGGGATCATCCACCGCTGATTCGGCCTGCCCCTGAAGCGAATCAAGCAAGGCTTCGAACTCGTCCTCGCTAATTTCATCGTCCGCTGCCTCACCCAATATTTGAGCATCCGGCTTGTCATCAGTCTCAGCTACGGCCTCGGTCTGGCCTCCGGCTTCTTCTGCAGGCTCCGCCCCGGCATTTCCCGGTTGTTGCATATTCTGCAAATCCTCGATCAACTCGGGCGGGGCGGCATCCGGTTCGACTCCCTCCCGGAGTTGACCAAACATGTGGTTTACTTCGTCCAGTACCCGCAGAAATGAGTCCATCATATCCGCGTTCAAATTCAGTTCGTTGTTGCGCAATAGATTAAAAATATCCTCCGCCTTGTGACAAACCTCGACCAGGTTGGTCAGCGACAGGAAACTGGCGCCACCCTTAATCGTGTGAAATCCCCTGAATATGGAATTCAACAGATCACTGTCATCGGGACTCTGCTCAAGATCGACCAGCTGTTCGTTCAGCAGGTCCAGAATCTCCCCCGCTTCGACGAGAAAGTCCTGTAATATTTCATCTGATAAATCGATCGCCATATCGCTACCTAGCCCGGAAATTTCATAAATTTGCGCGAATATCGCGCAGGATAGTGATTTCACAAGGAAATTCCCGAAGAAGTCTCGTATCAGTGATTACCAGCGACTGAGGGAATATTTCTTGTGGAATCAATAGACAAGTGAGATCGTGCATAATTTGTGAATTTTCCGGGTTAACTTTAAATGGATTTTTATCTGATTTTGCCCAGAATGGACTAGCCCGCATCGCGGTGATATGGCTGACCACTGGAGGTCACGTATGCTAAACAAGCAATCCGGCTCGACAGACGCAACGCGGGAAGGGACCGCTGCCGGGGCAAGAACAGGGTCAATTCGAGAGCGTTTCCTTGCCATTCTCAACGACCAGAGGCCGGAGCGGATTCCTTTTATCGATCGCATGAACTTCTGGTACGAATCTCACAAAATGGCGGGGACCCTGCCGCAACGCTATGCCGGCAAGTCGCTTGCCGATGCCCACGACCTGTGTGGCATGGGACAGATCAAATTCCGTGCACCCTATGCCCACCGTCTGAAAGGGGTAACCCTTCGCCGCCGCTTCAATGATGGTGAAACTTTTCACGAGGAAGATCCGGTGATCACGTTTTTCCCGGGCGGTTGGGCGCCCGAGTTCGTACGGCTGGATATCGCGGGCGTAACCCGAATCGAACTATCGACCCCCGTCGGTGATCTATTCCTGGAATGGGAAGTAACCCCCGAAATGATTCCCATGGGTGGCGTCGACCCCTACCTGCGCACGCACCTGATCAA
>JAAESG010000576.1 GCA_024229615.1 Gammaproteobacteria bacterium
AACGCTAATCCAGCGGTTTGGCAGCGCACTGAATTTGAATATCCACTTTCACATGTTGTTTCTCGATGGCGTGTACGCAGATCGACAGGATGGATCAGCCCGGTTTCACCGCGTCGATTCACCGACCAGCCAGGAGCTTGCCCGGCTAACGCAGACCATCGCCCGACGAGTCGGACGATATCTTGATCGCCAGGGCCTGTTAGAACGGGATGTCGAAAACAGCTATCTGTCCCCGGAGGCTGTTGCTGAAGATCCTATGGCCTAGTTACCGGGTCATTCGATCACCTATCGCGTCGCGGTGGGACCGCAGGCAGGGTATCCGGTTTCTCCTTGCATGCGGGCGTGTCGACCAGGGCGGACGAGCGCAAGAAACTGGAGCGCCTTTGCCGTTACATCAGCCGACCAGCCGTTTCGGAAAAGCGCTTGTCGCTGACACCGGGCGGCAATGTTCACTACCGGCTGAAGACACCGTACCGTGATGGCACTACCCACGTCATTTTTGAACCGCTGGACTTTATTGACCGCCTGGCAGCTCTGATACCCAGACCGAGAGCCAATCTGACACGCTTTCATGGCGTGTTTGTCGGGGTGTCGCATCAGCCCAACAGCAAACACCGGACCCTGGTGACGCCATCGAAGCGAGGCAAGAGCGCCAAACGCCAGATGACCAGCGATCGCCTGTGGAGCAGCATGCGGCCATGAGTTGCACCCGCAGGGCATAAAGGCACAACGCCTGAAACCAGTATTCAATATCGACCTGCGACGCATGCGTCGGCGCCGTCAAGGTGATTGCCAGTATCGAGGATCCACTGGATTTCAGGCGGCGATTTTGCTCGATTACCGCCACTGCTTGATGCTGGAGTCGGTGTCGAGTTTATTGAACAATTCGAGATCTTCGTTTTTAATCCTGGTTAGGCGTGGTCGACACTGTATCGCCGTAGAAGATTGAACTGGCGGCGGCGAAAAGACACAGAGCCTGCAGCTCTTTGCTCTCTGCGATGCGCCAAGTAGACAAACGCGCCACCGAAGCGAACAGTATGTTGCACGCCAATTGCCGAATTCTACAATGACGAGGACCAAAGACTGATAGCATATGGACCCTGGGTTCCATTTGCATGAGAATCGGTGGCACGTATCCACCGATTTCTATTTTCAAACAATCATCGGTTAATAGCGAGTATAGCGTTTATCGGGTTTTGTAAAGTGGGTTTGCGGCATAGGGTAATTGGGCCCAGGTAAAATCTACCCGACTCTGAATTCAATTCGATATTTGCCACAGCAGGGGCGCCAGCCAGAACTACTGCCGCCTATATCAGTCCTATTTACTATGCTGATCAAAATCGCCCAGGCATTGAACTGATGATTGAATTCATCTCCACGACTCTTGGCAACAGTCTAATAGGCATCGCATTTCTCGGTCTCGCAATGGCGCTAACCTTCCTGATGTTCTACGTCTGGAAATTTCCGTTCGACCATGAGCGTGCTGGTACAACAGGTAACCGAGGAGGAGATATCGGCGATTGCAGACTATTTATCAGCCCAGCAATGAACTCTGCATGCCCGTAAACACAACATGAGCAAACTGACCCTCATCGAACGACGACTGCGCATCAGCACCGGCCTGATTCTGGCGACCTACATCATTGCTCATCTGAGCAACCATACCTTGGGACTGATTTCGCTGGAGGCGATGGAAAGCATGCGCCGCGTCATCACACCGTTCTGGCGTAGCTGGTTCGGAGGCCTATTGATCTACGGCTCCCTGATCACTCACTTCGTCCTCGCATTGATGTCACTTTACCGGCGTACCACATTACGTATGCCAATCTGGGAGCTTGCCCAGATGCTGCTTGGCCTGTCGATTATTCCACTATTGGCCGGACACATCGGCGCGACCTGGGGTGCTCGCGTATTGATGGGCTTCGACATCAACTACGAGTATTCGCTGAGTGGAATCTTGAGTAACGACTGGGTGCTGGCGCGCCAGGGATTACTATTGCTGGTCGCCTGGAGCCACGTGGTCATTGGCCTGCATTTTTTCCTGCGCCTGTTTCGCTGGTATCGAGGCTGGAAGTTGCATCTTTACCCGATCGCTATCTTGATTCCACTGTTGGTGGTCTTATCGATGGGTCGTATCGGCCTGGAACTCGGCGTCTGGGCACAGGACAACGATATGCCGGCGTTCCTCGAGCATTACCGCAATCAAATTATTGTGCCTGAGGACAGCAATGCAGCCACGCCGGATTTCTCGCCCGTCAAACCAGCCAATGAATTACTACACGACGGAATACTGATTACATTTTATACACTGTTATTGTTAACGCTGGTGGCGAGGAGCATTCGAATCCGCAACAGAAAACGAAATAGCGGGGTAATCATCAAGCATATCAACGGGCAGGTTTTAAAAGGAATTCCGGGCCAGACCATACTCGAAATCATCCGCGCTCATTCAATCCCGCACGCTTCCCTGTGCGGCGGCAGAGGCCGTTGTACCACTTGCCGGGTCCGGGTTGGCCAGGGTTGTTTCGAGCTGGAAAAACCATCGCCGCTGGAAAAATTCGCCCTGCAACGCATCGGTGCAGCGCCAAATGTTCGCCTCGCCTGCCAGACCCGGCCACTGATGCCGATTGAAATTACCCCGCTGATGCCCGCCGACCTGAACGTGGACAGCGAATGGCGAGAGGGAGGGGTCAGCGGCGAGGAGCGAGAGATCGTGGCACTGTTCGTCGATCTGCGCGGTTCTTCGAGATTCAGTGAACGTCACTTACCTTACGATGTATTGTTCATTTTAAACCGCTTCTTTCTGGAAATGTCGGATGCATTAAGCGAAAGTCATGGCCACTACGCGCAGTTCGAAGGCGATGGTTTGCTGGCACTTTATGGTCTCGAAAGAGGGTTACAGCAAGGCTGCCGGGACGTGTTGCGTGGCGCGACCGATATGCAGAATAGAATCAACGAACTCAATAAAAGACTAAAAAACGAGCTCAAGGAGCCACTCAAAATTGGCATCGGCATACACTGCGGGCAGGCCATCGTCGGTACCATGGGACCACCGTCAGCCCCGAATTACTCTGCAATTGGCGATTGCGTAAATGCCGCGGCACGATTGCAGGTAAAAACCAAGGAACTCGGTTGTGTTCTGCTGATCAGTGACGAGGTCGTGCAAAACGCCGCCGCGGATTTCAGTCAATTTCAGGCACAACAGGTGAGCCTGCGTGGTAAACAGCAAACTGTGAAGATCTATACCGTAGAAAACCCGCTGGATATTCCCATCGGTGTTTAACTTGTGCGGGCTAGTACTCTTTCAGAAAGAGGAGTTCTTCGTCACTGGGCAATTCCAGCGGTGGCGTCGGGAACAATAGTACGCGTCCACGTTCGAGGTGGTCGGGGAGTTCGTAAGGCTCGAGTGTATCGAACTTGTCCGGGCCGATCTCGATGGCTTCGGGCGATTTGACTGTCATGATTCCCTGCCTCCACAAATAAGCGAAGATCTGATCGAAGCAGGCGATAATCGCTGTAGAAGCAACTCGCCTGCACATGGTTTTGATAAAGAGCATCCCGGCTTCCATCTATATCGAAGTTCGTACAACAGAGAAGCCAAAATTCCAACGATGGATCTCCCCCCAACCTGCCCGTCACACCTTGATCCAGGTCAAATTGAAAAATATTTTCTGCTGAGTGGGCGCGTATATTTACCGGGGCCTGACTTGAACTAACAATCGATACAACGTTTTTCCAGCACCTCGACGAGCGCGTAGCTGATCGCAGAGGCATCCTGCGGTGGGTTTTCAATCTTGCTGGTTTTAACGGCGAGCTTATAGAAATAACCGGTCTCATATTCGAAACCATTGATCGAATCGTAAAAATATTCCCAATCCGCCTCTTCACTGGTCTTAACCAACAGGCATTGCTGCAACATGACCCCGGTACATTCTACTTGCTTGCTGTCGACGTATAGTATCTGCTGCGAGCTCCCATTCTGGGATTGACAGGCGCCCAGGGCAAGCACCAATGGCAGCAGAGCCATTTTTCGCAACTGCGGCAACAGCCACCTGGCTGACTGCCCACCGAAGCGTCCGAGCAAACTCAACATGGCCAACGATAACAACGCCGCAAAATCGATCGCCCCGCCACTGGAACTCCCCGAGCCACTCGAATCGAATGCCGCCACTACGGCCGGGATACCGCCGACGGTGACCAGGGTATTGGCGGAGTTGTTCGCCAGATCGCCATCGGTTGCCTGTGTGGTTACCGTCACATTGATCGCCGCCTGGTTAACCTCGGCCGATGCGACAAAGTTGAATGTCAATCGGCTCGACGCGGACTGCGCCAGGTTACTCAACTGGCAGCTGGTGGTGGGCGTTGCATTGGAACAATTCCAGCCGCTACCACTGTAGCCAGCGAAGCCCAGAGCCGCCGGTACTATCAGGCTGAGGTTCACTTGCTGGGTATCGACCTGGCTGGTATTGGTAAAGTCGAGATTGATGGTGACCGGGTTACTAATAATCACATTCGCATTCGGGGTTGACAGCTTGACGTCCAGGTCGGTGAGATTGGTGACCGTGACACTCGAGGAACGGCTATTGTTAGCCGACTGAATATCACGGTTTGAAGCACTGACGGTCGGATTCAGCGGTATCGAATTGAGACTGGTTGGAGCCGTCAGATTGACGGTTAAACTGGTGTTTGCGTTGCGGTCTAACCAGGCGAGGGTACAAACCAGGTTCTGCCCCTGCTGGGCGCATTGCCAGTTTTGACTACTGCTAAAACTCTGGTAGGCAGTCTGGCTCGGTAGCGGCAGCGTCAGCGTCAGGTCCCTGGCAATGATATCACCAATAGAATTGTCGCCCTGATTTTCGACGTTCATCACCACTGCCACGGAACCACCAGGGCCAACATCGGTGGGATGGGTCAGGCTCAACTGCAGGTTGGTGAAATAAATATATTGCATGCCGTGAATATCTTCAGTACTCAACCCACTGCGATTGCCGATTGCCTGGTTACCTGGTGTGGAAATGGTTTCCAGGCCATTATTGGAAAAACCGTACCTGCCATAGTGCATGATCGAATCGTAGTCATAGGGACCAATTTCAGTGTCCATGGCGCCCGTCGCAATATTAAAATTGTGTTCACGACCCGCCTGAATATTGGCGTAGTTGATGGTCACGAAACTGTCCCGGTCCGAGCGCGACTGTTCGTGAAACATGCCGAGCGCGTGGTAAAGCTCGTGCACCACAACCCCGAGGCTATCAGCACAACTGCCCCCCAGGGTAATGATTTGTTCTCCATCCTGCCTGCCGATATAGGATGAACATCCTCCGACTTTGTCGAACTTGACGTAGTCGGATTGCGAAGTTCTCGCGACAAAACGGATTGAAGTACGCGCTTCGATATGAGTCATCGCCGCTTGAATATTGTTGGCCTGCGTGCCGCTAAATCCAGTGCCGACAAGGTACGGCACAATGCCGTCGATCCAGCGCCAGCCAAGATTACGAATGGCAACACTTTGTTGCAGGGAAGGATCCGAGATCGGTGCCACATTTTCGAAGTAGCTCACCGGGCCAAGAATGATATCGCCTTCGAAAATCGCCATGTCATCGATTGCCAGATAGGGCAACAGAATTAAATTATTGGTGTTTGGGTCGTACAGATTAGCCCAGCCCGTTCCCTGAATCGGACTAGTGGGATTAAATTGCTCGGCACCATCGACTGCTGGCGGCATTTCCTCGGCATATCCCGATCTGATGCCAGCGATCAGGACCAGTACGCAAATGGAGAAAAACTGCAGTAAATGATGAATTCGCTGTTGACAACCATGTCCTTGCATCGGGGCTTCGTCCTTTTGAAACGAATGTGAATTAGAACACATGGAGTGTAGTTCAATGTTGTGAAAAGGTTGGCAGAATTAAGCGGCACAAAATTGCATTTACTAGCCCGCTGCGGCGCAACATAATACGACTGGAACCTGTCTTGAAAAGATAATTATGTTATTAACAATCAACCACTTGCATCTCTTATCCAATAACTGACATCACCTGGAAAACAGGCATGCTCTGGCTAAAAAATGGCGCACAGCACAATGAAAGTCAAACGAGAAAAACAGCGAGTTCGATAGATTTTTTGAAGGATATCCAGTGGAAGTAGTTACGCCAAAAGGGGCGGCTCAAACAACAATACCACCCTGGCCCAACTTTTAGAGTCCCCGATAGGGGGTCCGTAAACCCCTCGCCTTTAGGCGACGGATGAAAGCCGGGGAAAAGCTTCTGCTAGATTTTCAAGTTGTCGTACCGCGGCTTTTAGCCATAACCGGAAGCCACCGGCTAAAGCCGGTGGTTGTCTAGACCTTTTGCTTGATCAATTCCAGCAACTTGACCGGTGTACAGTTTTCATCGATATGTTGAATCGCCTGCTTGAAATCTTTCAGATTGAAGTTGTAACTCCATTGAGAAACGGGTTTTTTCACTTGCAGCACCGGGAAGCGGGCAATGATATCGATACTTTCCGACGTTTTGATTAAATCGGTATCTTGCAACACGTTGACGTTTAACTGTTTGAGATTGATCGCAGAGCCTGGAACCATGGTCTCCCACATGCTTTTCTGCGATTCCCCATTCCCCAGGGCAGGGCTGAACAGGCTGTCATCATCGATGGCTTGCAAGGCCTCGGCCTGTATACCGACACGTTCATTTGCGCCCAGTGGTAAGTCCACTCCGGTAAACAGACTATAGTTTTTGGAAATCAGGACAGGACCCCTGGTGTCGACGACAGGGGCGCTATTGTCAGACTTGTAAAGCATCAGCTTGCACTGGTAAATCAATTGCCCAAGCTTTCTCAAACGGCGCTGATCCGTGTTTTTAAGACCTCGTAATGAATTGTTGGTTTCAGAAACCAGCGCATTCAGCGTCAGTATCATGCCGCCCGTTTCAATCGGCTGTAAATCGTAGAAAACCTCTGCATCACCAATGCTAACGGTTTTGAACTCATCGGCAGCAAACACGGTTGAACATGTCAGAACAAACAATGTGGATATTAAGGTGTTAGTCAATTTCATAACGCTATACCTATCCCGATCGATCAACCGTCAATGATCTGGTGAAATTACCACAATCCCTGTTTATTTAACCTGAATCCGTAGGTTCAGGTTTAAGTTAATGGTTGGAGCAGTATACCTGTTTATCGATCTCGCCGAAAATTGTTCCCGATTAATTTCGAATCAACGCTTCTAGCGGTTCGCAGAATGAAGTAAGTTAACAGGCCCTGAAAACAGGAGATCCCCTGATGACTAAACCAACCATTTTGATCACCGGAGCCAATCGCGGCATTGGTCTGGAGTTAACCGAGCAGTTTGCGCAGGATGGTTGGCAGGTACTTGCCTGTTGCAGAAACCCCGGTGGCGCCACTCAATTGCAAGCGCTGGCCGAGCGAGATCCGAGCACGGAAATACATGCGCTGGATGTCACCAATTACACACAAATGACATCCCTGGCAGATCAGCTGGGTAACAGGCCAATCGATATATTGTTAAGTAATGCGGGCATCTATGGTTCGAAAGGAGTCGGTTTTGGGGAGGTTGATGCCGAGGAATGGCGGCAAGTGCTCGAAGTCAATACGATAGCACCGCTAATGCTGGTACAGGCCTTCGTCGAGCAGGTCGCATCCAGCCAGCAAAAACTGGTCGCGGTCATCAGCAGCAAGGTAGGCAGCATCGCTGACAACAGCAGTGGCGGCAGCTACGTTTATCGCAGCTCCAAGACCGCGGTGAACCAGGTCGTCAAAAGTCTCTCCATTGACCTGGCCAGTCGCGACATTGGCGTCATAAGCCTGCACCCGGGCTGGGTTAAAACAGACATGGGTGGCGCGAACGCCGAAATCAGCACCGATGACAGCGTATCCGGATTAAAAAATATTCTTCAATCTGCGGGGCTCGCGCAAAGCGGGCAATTCATCGAGTTTAACGGTAATAGTATTCCCTGGTAAAAGCAGTTCGCGGAATTCTGGCCGGGTAAAGCTGGTGCCCGGCTTTTTCGCAATCAGGGACGCGAATCGTTGATCCCGGACCCGGTCTTAAGCCCGAAATGAGCGACAAGAATGGTTCGAGTGACTAACCGTATCCACCATTGCGTCAGGATAAACCGGCAATTGTGATTTATACTTCCTGTCTGTTGCAATTAACCCGGTGACAATGTATTTCGTATTCAGGGCTGACGCTTTCTTGATGCCTGAATACAAAATACATTGTCACCGGTTTAATAAATAATTTTATTCGATCGATTCCCCCCCAAGGCGCCATGGACCCCTATCATATTCTCGGCATTCAACACAACGCGACCCAGGATGAAATAAAGCAAGCCTACCGTCGGCTGGCGATGAAGTGGCATCCGGACCGAAACCAGAATTCGGACGAAGCGAAGGAAAGATTTCACGAGGCCGCCGAAGCCTACAAACACCTGTTTGATAAAGCCTCGAGAGGTCAATATAGCGAAGCCGGTGCGGGCTGGAATGCCGATCGCCAGGAACATTACTCGGAACAGGCTAGCGATGACGATTACCGAGATGACGGCAATGATTCGCAAGATGAATTCGCCGACACGGTGTTCTGGGAGGTGATGCTCGATTACGCGATCAAATTGGCCCAGACCGGCATGAACGAGGATGAGATTTCGAGCGTCATTTGCAACAATGGATGTAGTGAAAGGCTGGCGCGTGTGATCGCCGGGAAAGCGTTTAACATCCATGCCCATTACGCTTCAAGCGCGGATTCGGGCAAACAACGTAAATCCAGGCCGGACCGCTCGACCTTCAAGCAGGAACGGCAGGATGGCGAATTATTCAGGGCCTTCCTCGGGGCGCGCAGCTTTGTCTTGAGCTCGCGAGACGCAACCGATTACTACCTGGTCGTTTTTCGCGCGTTTGCTCAGTCAACCAAATCGAATCCATTTGCCTGGATCAGTACGAACAAGCGTCTGATGCGCATCCTTAATTTCTCGATTGTTCTGTTCGCGGTGATAGTGCTTGCCATTTATTATTACCCGGGGCCGTCCGAGTACAAGCTGTTGTCAGACAAGCAGTTGCTACAGCTGCCATTTCTGATTTTGCCACTGATGTTCGTCTGGATGCTGTACCGCAAGCTGTGGAGCGCCACCCTGGTCCTGTCGCTGATCTACGCGGCGACAGTAAATTATTACAATACCGCAGTGCCGCGGGAATTGCCCAGCAACCTGTTCTCATTGACTCCGGTCCTGGTGATCTGTTTCACGCCGTTCGTGTTCACGGCTTTGTTTGCTAATTTCCTGTATTACAAGAAAGCGCAACACAAGATCAGGCAGGCCAAAAATCTGTTTACCAATCACCTGGACCAAATGGTCTGGATCAAGAACCGATCGGGCACTTCTGTTGCCGCCGCATTCCTGTTCGCGCTGATATTTGTCGCGGCGCTGATCCATCTCATCCCCCGAGACTGGGAATTTTCGGGCCAACCTGACTACTCCGTGGCGTCTGCGAATGATGAGTACGACGAGGAGCGGTTCGAAAAAATCAGGCTTAAAACCAGCGAAGCTCGGGAATTATTCGAGATCGCCGAATCTCATTTCAATGCCTCACCTCCCGACTACCTAAAGGCTGAAATGGCGTATAGCATTGCGGCGACCAACGGTTCCCTGCTCGCGGCTTACAAGTTGGGCTATATGCACTACACCGGCGAGGGAGTCGATCAGAACGACGCGAAAGCTTTTGACTATTTCCTGCAGGCCACCCGGGCACCGCTCGCGTTCCAGCCGCACAAACTCGAATTAACCACCAGTTTTCTGGCCGAGTCTTACTATAACCTGGGCATCATGTATCAGGATGGACTGGGTACGCGCAAAAGTTCGAGTCGTGCAAGAGAGATGTTTCGCCGGGCTGTCGAGTTTGGTGCCTCGAGCGCAAAACGCAATCCTGTGCAGAATAACCAGAGCACTGCCCGCCACAGCCTGGCTTTACCCGTATACCAGTGATCCTGGGAAGAGTGAAATTTCGCGATTTAAATCGGAGGCTTGATACCCCGTTTCGATGCCACCCCTCGGAGCATTTACTCGTTCGGTAATATTTTGTTAACGCAATCTATTCCTAAAACATAATGCGCATGATTGATTAAAATCAGATTTGCGA
>JAAESG010000577.1 GCA_024229615.1 Gammaproteobacteria bacterium
CCCGGCATGACCATTTCTACGCCCGAGGGTAATTCACAGGCGCCGGTGACGTCGGTGGTTCGAAAGTAGAACTGTGGACGGTAGCCATTGAAGAACGGGGTGTGTCTGCCACCTTCGTCTTTCGACAGGATGTAGACTTCACATTCAAATTTGGTGTGCGGGGTGATTGAGCCGGGCTTGGCCAGTACCTGACCTCGCTCGACATCTTCGCGCTTGGTACCACGCAGTAAGATTCCGACGTTGTCGCCTGCCTGACCCTGGTCGAGCAGCTTGCGGAACATTTCAACTCCGGTACAGGTGGTCTTGACGGTGTCTTTTATGCCGACAATTGCGATTTCTTCGCCAACTTTAATGACACCACGCTCGATTCTTCCGGTGACTACGGTGCCACGACCTGAGATTGAGAAGACGTCTTCTACTGGCATCAGGTAAGCACCATCTGTGGCGCGCTCGGGTTCTGGAATGAAGGTATCAATGGCTTCAACCAGTTTGATAATCGAGGGTATGCCGATGTCGCTGGTGTCTCCTTCCAGGGCTTTTAATGCAGAGCCGATGATGATCGGTGTGTCGTCGCCCGGGAAATCGTAGGCGTCGAGTAACTCACGGATTTCCATTTCAACCAGCTCGAGCAACTCTTCGTCTTCTACCATGTCTGCTTTGATCATGTACACAACTATATAAGGTACACCAACCTGGCGTGATAACAGGATGTGCTCCCGGGTTTGTGGCATGGGGCCGTCGGCCGCTGAGCAGACGAGGATGGCGCCATCCATTTGCGCTGCACCGGTGATCATGTTTTTAACATAGTCGGCGTGGCCCGGGCAGTCTACGTGAGCGTAGTGACGGTTGTCTGATTCGTATTCAACGTGGGAAGTCGCGATGGTTATACCGCGCGCCTTTTCTTCGGGTGCGTTGTCAATCTCGTCGAAGGCTTTGACTTCGCCGCCCTGCAACTCCGCCATAACTTTGGTCAGTGCCGCTGTCAGTGTGGTCTTACCGTGATCAACGTGACCGATTGTGCCCACGTTGACGTGAGGCTTGTTTCTTTCAAATTTTTCTTTTGACACGACTCTTTCCTCTATCAAAAAATTAAGTCATTAAAGACCGCTTAATCAGTGGCCACCCTTGACTATTGCGTCGGCAATATTCTTTGGTGCCTCTTCGTATTTTTCAAATTCCATCGAATAGGTTGCGCGACCCTGGGTCGCTGAACGCAAATCGGTGGCATAACCAAACATTTC
>JAAESG010000578.1 GCA_024229615.1 Gammaproteobacteria bacterium
CACCAGGACCTACCCCGGGGCCGACCCCCGGGCCTACACCGGGGCCGACGCCGGGGCCGACCCCCGGGCCAACCCCCGGCCCAACACCGGGGCCGACCCCCGGACCAACACCGGGGCCGACCCCCGGGCCGACACCGGGGCCGACCCCATATGCATCAAGCTAAGCAAGGCCCTGGTTCGCCATGGATTCCAGCCAGGTAGCGCAACAAGACTGCAAGCCACAGCATTGATGGGAAATAATGACCTCTTTGATTGTCGTAAAATTCTTTTTTCCAATCGATGGTTCGTTCGTTGAGCCTTTTAATTACTATCTGCTCGATACACTATCTGCTGTGGAGCTTCCAGGCCGCCGAACGCTGCCCACTTGCCCGAAGCTTGGAAAGAGCCGAAATCGGCACCTGTCATCGAGCCGGATGACGGGAGGTATTGTACCGGATGCGCCTGTGGGTTAGAATCCGCAACCCTGTCCTGGACGAGTCGATGGAGGTTCCGATGAAAGGTATTGGCAAATTCAAGCACGTAGCGCAGCAGATCCAAAGCAAGCTCAAGGGACTGTTTACCCCCGAAGGCCTGAATACGACTGCACGAAAGACCCGGTTCATACAGCGCTCAAGTTCCAAGATCCAGGCGATGGACTTCATTCAGTTGATGACCAGCGAGCTGTTGGTCGAACCCGACGTCTCGACCGAAGGGCTTTGCGACCGTCTGGAAGAACTGAATCCAGAGGCTCGGGTCACCGCCCAAGCCCTCAATGCACGAATCAACACCGAGGAGGCGGTGGCTTATGTGAAGACGGTTTTCGAGCAGAGCCTACAGGCCAATCTCAGCCCGTTGGTGAACCAGCTACCGGCGCCGTTGTTGTCGAGCTTCGGTCGAGTGCTTCTAGAGGATAGCACGAGCGTGGAGCTGCATGAAAAACTGGCCGACGAGTTTAAAGGAAGTGGCGGCAGTGCCAGTAAATCGGCTCTGAAAATCGATTACGTTTTCGATGTCAAAAATGAGTCGGCGATCCACATTGAAGTGGGCAAAGGGACCGTTACCGATCAATCGCGGGCCTCGATGATTGTCGACCACCTGCAGGAGGGCGATTTGGTGGTGCGCGACCTGGGCTATTTCGTTCAGCTCGCGCTGGGGCGAATCGACGAGAAAAAAGCCTTTTATCTCAGTCGGTTACTAAAAAGTGTTCATGTCTACTTGGAGCCCGAAGGCGAGGCGGTCGATCTGATCGACTATGTCAATCAACCCGGGACTCGGCATCTGGAGGTGATCGAGCTGTCGGCCCACATCGGGAGCGAACGAGTGCCGGTGCGTTTGATCGGCTATCGCCTGCCGGATGCGGTGGTCAACGAGCGGCGCCGAAAGGCGCGTCAGGCGGCGCAGAAAAAAAACCGCAAACCACCGAGTAGGGAGTATTTGAACTGGCTCGCGTTCAGCTTCTACATCACCAATGTCGATGCCGAGCTATGGCCCGCTGCCGTGATCGGAACGGTGTATCGGTTGCGCTGGCAAATTGAATTGATTTTCAAACAGTGGAAATCGTTGCTGCAGATTCATGTGCTTCGCGGCCAGCGGCGCGAACGGATCGAATGCCTGGTTTATGGGCGATTGCTCGCGATCCTGATGATTCAGCCCATTGCCGCCTGCGCGTCTTGGATGGCCCGGGAGTTGTACCAACGCGAACTCAGTGTGCACAAATTGATCAATTGGATTAAACGAGGCGGACGTCTGGTTCAAGCCATTTACGAGCAACAACTCGACGCCGTCCTCGAGGCATTGATGGAGGCGTTGCCACGAGGACTTTGTAAACAACAGCGTAAACGCTTGACTTCTCGTCAAATGATCGAACAACAGGTTCCCTATATGGAAAGTTTTCCAAATGAAAATACATCCGTAGCTACTTAGCTCGGGGTGTAACCGATCCTCCACGCCCTACCCGGGCGATTTCCATGAAAAACTTACCAGGTGCGGCAGGGCTTTGTCATGCCGAGATGATGGCGTGTTTTCGTGTACGTACACATGCGAATTCAGGGCTAGAAATCCTAAATGACCTAAAATCAAGGGGTTACCGGGACGCACGCCATGACGGCAGATCGGCGTGCAACATAACTCATTGATTCTGTGCACTGTGTCGATGCGCTGAATTCGCATGTATACGTGAACGTACACCTGCTCGTGAACGAAGAGTGGCAGATTTTACGTGGACAACAAGCTGTACGCCCAATAGGCTCTCTTTCTTTCGAGTTACCGACATTGAGCTTTCCACGCCTTTTCAGTGAAAAAAGGCTGATTTTCTATTTTTCTGCCTTTTCACATGCTTTTAATGCCTGACGTGGCCGCGCTGGGCCGGTAACACCCCTTAGCTTGATGCATATGGGTGCCGCCCCCGCGCCGGCACCTGCTGCGCTACTGGGGCGTGCTCGCGCCGAACGCCCCGCTGCGCG
>JAAESG010000579.1 GCA_024229615.1 Gammaproteobacteria bacterium
GCAACGCCTCGAGCAACGTGTTAACTATGATGTCGAAATGATGCGCGAACTCGGCTACTGCAGTGGTATTGAAAATTACTCGCGATTTCTGTCGGGGCGTCAGGCCGGGGAAGCGCCGCCAACCCTGTTTGATTACCTGCCCGAGGACTGCCTGTTGTTTATCGATGAAAGTCACGTCTCGGTACCGCAAATAGGTGGCATGTACCGCGGTGATCGATCGCGCAAGGAAACCCTGGTGGAATATGGGTTTCGTCTGCCGTCCGCACTCGATAACCGGCCGCTGCGTTTCGATGAGTTTGAACGTATGTCACCACAAACCATTTTCGTCTCTGCAACCCCGGGTGATTACGAGGAAAAATTTAGCGGGGCTGTAGTTGAGCAAGTAGTGAGACCTACCGGGCTGGTCGATCCGGTGATTGAAGTTCGGCCGGCGACTACCCAGGTTGACGATGTGCTGTCGGAGATAAACAAACGTGTCGCCCTCGAGGAGAGGGTGTTGATAACGACACTGACCAAGCGCATGGCCGAGGATTTGACCGATTATCTCGCCGAGCACGGGGTGCGGGTGCGTTACCTGCACTCGGATATCGATACGGTCGAACGTATGGAAATCATCCGCGATCTGCGCCTCGGCGAGTTCGATGTGCTGGTTGGCATCAACTTGTTGCGCGAGGGGCTGGACATGCCGGAAGTGTCCCTGGTCGCGATACTCGATGCGGACAAGGAGGGTTTTCTGCGTTCGGATCGTGCGTTGATTCAGACCATCGGCCGCGCGGCTCGAAACATCAACGGCATGTCGATTCTCTACGCAGATAAAGTCACTGGTTCGATGGAGCGTGCTATCGCCGAAACAGACCGGCGTCGAGACAAGCAATTGAACTATAACCGCGAGCACAATATTACCCCGATGGGAATCGTCAAGGGTATTAGCGACGTGATGGATCTGGGTGATTCCAGCAGGCCCGGACGACACCGCAAATCTTATAATCGTGTCGCAGAAAGTGCCGAGGGCTACGATAAGCTCAGTGCGAAGCAATTAACCGCCAAACTCAAGCAACTCGAAAACACTATGTACAAACATGCGCGAGATTTGGAATTCGAGGACGCAGCGCGGGTTCGCGATGAAATCAGCAGTCTCAAGGACCGGTACTTCAAGACCTCGGAACTCGAAGCCATTTGAATCGACCCGCAGCGCCCATTCCCGGGATGATCGCGAGCACATGAGCGGTCTTCGCTTGACCAAAATTGTTATCAACCGAGATATCAATCCGCTAAATTCATCAAAGATAGCTGTGGGAAATGGACCTCGTCAGTCAAGCTATCTCGAGTTTTGTGTGCGTATCCCCGGGGTGGCCTCGCCATGGGTGGGCGGGTCCGGATGTTTGGGGTCAGGGCTGGATCGAGTTAATCAGGTTGCGCATGTCGTCGAGGGCCCGGGAGGAGAGACCGGAACGACCATACTTGATGCGGTTATATAGTTCGACGATCTTTGCGAGCTGCTCGCTTTGTACGAAGCCTTGCTCCGATACCCGGCGTAGAAAAGCGCGGGTATCTTCCGCCGATTTTTTCTGAATACCCTGTTTTGCCAGTTTTTTGAGTAGTCGATTAAACAGAATTTCATAGGCCTGCGGCCTCGGCGGTCGTTCGCGATACCATACGACGAACCAGAACAGGCCAGTCACTGCCACCAGTGAGGTGACCAGCGTGAAGATCATGTCGGACCAGCTGTCGATTCCGATTTCAAGCTTGCTGAGGAAGTTTTGCTGTTTGCGCTGATCGTAGTTAATGACCCAATCGTTCCAGCTGTGTTGCAGATTATCCCAGCTATACAACAGGTTGCCGAAAATCGGATTTCGATTGCGAATACGAAAACTTGATCCTTCTTCTGACAATGCGTTGTCGATGCCCTGTTCAATACGGCTGGGGGATACCGCGGCAGTGGGGTCGACACGTATCCAGCCGCGATTTTCGATCCAGATTTCAGTCCAGGCGTGTGCATCAGATTGGCGAACGATCAGATAATTACCGACATTGTTGTATTCACCTCCCTGATAGCCAGTGACGATACGCGCGGGAATGCCCGCTGCGCGCATGATCAGAGCGAAACTACCGGCGTAGTGCTCGCAAAAACCCCGGCGAGTACCGAACAGGAATTCATCTACCGAGTCGTCTCCCAGCGCCGGGGGCTGTAGCGTATAGACATATTCCTGTTCGCGAAACATGGTCAACACTTCATCGATGATATCTTCGCTGCGTTGGTAACGTTCGGCCAGAGATTTGCCAAACGCAATCGTTCTCAGGTTGGTTTTTTGCGGATATTCAAGTGTTAACTCACGATAGGCCAGGGTTTCATCCGTGCCCACCACGTAAGCCATGCGGGACTCCATCGAGTAACGCACCAGGTCGTTAATTTTTTTCTTGCTGATGAGTTGAAAGTCTTCAGTAATGACACTGTCGGCTGCCAGTTTCGTCGGTATGTCCAGCGCCAACAACCAGTGTTCGCCATGGGGCTCCAGGGTCACGGTATATTTAACCGGAGGCTCGGCCACGGTCAGGTTGAATCGGTTGAGTACCTGCCGGCGCGACTGTGACCAGCGGTACCCGTTGTATAGCGCCATCACCGGACCGCGCCAGTAAAGTCGACTCGAGGCTGGAATTTCTTTCTCGAAGTCGACTCTGAAGGCAACTTCGTTACTGAGGATAAGGTTGCTGATTTTACCCGGGGACATGTGATCGCTGAGGCCGGTTATGCCGCCCCGCTGATTGTTACTCACCCCCCAAAGCGGTCCAGGTACCCGCGGAACCAGCACGAACAGGATTAACATTAACGGGATCGATAACATGACCAGGCGCGCGCTGGTCGGCAGTATTTCCGCGACCACGATGTTTTCATCTCGACGATTAATGATTACCAGGGTTGCTGTGATCACGATCAGGGTCGCGAACATCAAAACGGCGGTGAAGATACTTTGCGAAAACAGAAAATGGGTCGCGATCAGGAAATAACATAGAAAGACCAGAATCAATACGTCGCGGTGACGTCGACTTTCGAGGAACTTGAATGAAGCCATTACCGTCAATAGTGCCAGACCCGCGTCGCGGCCGACCACGGTCCAGTACTCGGCAAAGACACCCACTCCGCCGAATAGAACCAGTGGTATCAGCAACCACTTTGGCAGTTCTCTGATTTTTCCGTGGTTTTGCAGACAGCGCCATACAAGAGAAACCACGACGATGAGGCTGACCCAGACCGGCAGGTGGAGAAAATGGGGTGCGATCGAGAACAGAAAGCAAAAACATACCGCATAAATGCTGGATCGGTTCGTCACTTCCTGTGAAATCGAACGGATCGGCAGATTCTCGCTAACCGTGCTCAAGTTCAAGCTCCTGGTTGGTATCCGACTGACTGAATATGGCGAGGGCCTGCAGGCAGGTATGCTTGTGAGCGTTGCCATAGTCCTGCTCGATGACTGTGCCGGGCAACCTCAGACCATATTTCTGTTCCTCACTTTCGGCCGCTAAAACCAGTGCGGCCATCAGGCTAAGCCGGTCTTCGAGTGAGCCTTCTCGCAGTCTTTGCCAATCTATCCACAGAGATGGTCTGGCGTGACCCTGGAATGTTTTGGTTAACAGGCCTTTACCCTGGGCATAGGCCTTCCAGGAAATATGGCGCAGAGATTCACCTTCGCGGTGCTCGCGCAGCCCGGCAAAATCGTCCCCTTCGATGGTGCTGGTCGAGGTCTGGCCGTCGTATTGTTCGATCATGCTCTGTTCCAGTTTGACGCTGGTGCTCGGCCTCGGGTAAATCAGGATTGGCAAATCAAACTTGAGCCAGCCCCAGGCATGAAATAGTCCGGTCGGGTAGCGGGTAAACACCGTGATACCGGCGGGTTTGAACTGACCTCGGCGCATGGTAGGAATTTTCAGCTTGATCTCGGTGCTGCCTTCACGCTCCAGTTTCAGGTAAACCGGCGGCAAATTGGCGTACTGAATACCGATCGCGTAGCGCTTCGAGTTGTTCGAATGGCTAACCTCAAATTTAAATTCGCAATATTCACCACAGAAAACCGGTCTCGGGATCTGAAGTTTCACGGTAATTCCAAGCAAATTTTTATGCGTGTGCCAGAGACTGATAATGCCCAGTGAGGTCAGCATGAAGGTCAATACAAACGCCATGCTGTTTTGGTAGTTAATGGCTGCAAAGAAAAGCAACAGCAGCATGATTGCAAACAGGTAGCCGAAGCCGGTGGGCAGGATATACAGACGGCGATTATGTAACAGAATCGCAGATCGACTGGGGGGATTGTGGTTATCAAACCAGGTATCGAAGTAGCGACGGATGGGGCTCGGCAGACTAACCGAAAACATAGGCGTTACGGGATCGGAATCTGATCGATCAGATCGTTAACCAGTTCCATGGTCGGGAGACTATGTTGCTCCGAGGGTGTGAGACGATGGTCTGCGATTGCGCCGAAAACTGACTGGACATCCCCGGGTTCGACATGGCTGCGGCCATTCATCAAGGCCCAGGCCTTGCTGGCCTGGATGACCGCGAGCGCTGCGCGCGGCGAAATTCCGTAGACGAACAGGCCAGGATTCCGAGTTGCCTGGACTAATTGCTGTACATAGCTCAACAGCGGCTCCGAGCAGTGGATACCGTCAACCGCGGATTGAATCGCGATGAAGCGATCGATACTGATCGCCGGCTGGATTTTACGCATCAACTCGCGTGGGTTGCCGCCTGACAACAGGGCGCGTTCGGCTGCCTGATCCGGGTAACCCAGTGAAATCTTCATCATGAAGCGATCCAGCTGGGATTCCGGCAGCGGGAAGGTGCCGGATTGATCGAGAGGATTTTGCGTACCGATTACGAAAAAGGGTTCTTCCAGTTTATGGGTCGCACCCTCGACTGTGATTTGTTTCTCCTCCATGGCTTCGAGCAACGCACTCTGGGTTTTTGGTGTGGCGCGGTTAATTTCGTCGGCGAGAATGAAATGGGCGAATACCGGGCCTGGATGAAACTTGAAGACTTGTTGTTGCGGATCAAAGATTGATACGCCGAGAATATCGGCCGGCAACAGGTCGCTGGTGAACTGGATGCGGTTAAACTCGAGCCCGAACACCTGCGCGATGGTTTGCGACAGGGTGGTCTTGCCCACGCCGGGTAAATCTTCGATCAGGCAGTGGCCACGTGCGATGAGGCAACATACCGCCAGTTTCACCTGCTCGGATTTACCCAGGATGATGGTTTCGATTGCGCCTACCGACTTGACGATGTCGGCCTGAATGTTGGCGATTGAATCGTCCGTGGTATCCAGCATTAATTGCCCCGAAAATTAAAACACTAAAAGTATCGACCAAGTTTAGCCGAAATTGTTTAATAGTTTCGTGAAATAAAACACGCTACGTCTCTCCCGTTGCCGTCATTGGCAGGCCGACAGGGGTTAGACCGTCCTTCGATGACCCTGTGGTTTCCAGGCGGGAGAAATGACATCCGGCATGCGGCTGCGGTCCACCAGTCTAGCCGAGGCCAGTGTCATTGCGCCATAGCGCCGATTGATTTGATCCATTGCCAGGTGGGCTCGCTCCCGTGCCGGGTGTTTTCGCTGGAACAGATCTGCCTGGCAGGGTGCTTTGGGATCCAGTGCCACGATACGAATTTGCCAGACCCCCTGGTTTTGCCAACCGTCGGTTAGCCAGCGATTGCCAAGCCTGAAGATGACCATTTCGTCATCGCTGGGCAGTAGCGAGCGGGCCGTTGTCTTGAGCCATCCATGGTACAGGCGCAAGCCAAAAAGGAATTGTTGCGCCACCAGGTGATTACACCGCAATCGCTCCCCCAGCTTGTGCGCCATGTGCATCAGGTAAACGCGAATCGACTCGATATCGTGAGTATCGGGTGGCAGCACCTTGCCATGGCCAATCGACTGTACGCTCGGAATGCCTGTTTTGACCGGCTCGGGGTCGAGTCCCTGGGCCATCAACCAGATCCGCCTGCCGGGATTTCCCCAACGCTTGCCGAGAACACTAATGGGTAGTCTCTGCAAATCTGCGCATCGATGCACCCCGTAGCGCGAAAGCATGCCGGCGATACCAGAATTGACGCCGCAGAGTTCGCTGACAGGTATATCCGCCAGGCTGTCGCGTGCCTGCCAGGGTGGAATAATGGTTACACCATCGGGCTTGTTTTGCTTGGCAGCAAACTTGGCGGTGGTTTTATCGCCGCTGATCCCGACCGAACAGAGGATTCCTGAGTGTTCGTAGACGGTTTGCTTGATGCGATGGGCAATTTGGTCTGGTGTACCCCACAACTGCTGACAATGGGTCAGATCGAGAAACGCTTCGTCGACTGAAAATATTTCGATATCCGGGGTGAAGCGGGCCAACGCCTGCATGATATGGGTGGATACTTCAGCATAGCGTTGTGGACGGCTGCTTACCTGGATCAATTCCGGACAGAGTCGGCGCGCCCGCTTGATATGCATACCAGTGTGGACACCGTTCGCGCGGGCCTCGTAAGAGCAGGTAATTATACAGGTGCCGATGTTACCGTTGGTTAGCGCAATTGGCCTGGCGCGCCATTCCGGATGATCGACCTGTTCGACTGAAGCGAAAAAAGCGTTCATATCGGCGAGCACGATGAGACGTGGCCAGATTTCGGCGTTTTCATTTTTCACCGATAACGCCGGACCTGCCCGACGACCTTTCCCTGAATTTGCACGCGAGATTCCGCGAACAGCAGGTCGACCAGATCTGGATTATCGGCGAGTAGCTGTATCCGCTTTTCGGATCGATATCGGATTCGTTTCAAAACGACTTCCTCGTTATCAATCAGTGCGACCACGATATCGCCATTTCTGGCCCGTTGCTGACTTTGCACCACGACAATATCTCCGATAAAAATTCCGGCTTCGGACATGGAACTGTCGGTAACTTGCAAGGCGTATCGCCCTGGCGCAGTCAACAGGGTCAGTAATTCGCTACGCTGTCGATCTTCGATTGCCTGCAGGGGAATGCCCGCGGCGATCCGGCCCAGCTGTACGAGGCCCGAGGCATGTGTCAGAGGCAAAATGGGCTTGAATTTGCAGGAGAGGGAGACGCTATTCATATATAATTTCCTGTAGAGGAACACTATAGAGAACAAAGTGAGAACTATCAAGAGTAAAAAATACTACCCCTGATAGAAAAAGACAATCGAAGAAGTATCCAATTTTGTGGACTCTTTAACAGTTATCCCCTTTTTTAATAGCGAAAATCCGGTCGGTTGCATAATAAACCTAATGAGTAAGAACGCCTTGATACTGTGTGTTGATGATGAGCCGGTAAACCTGGTCATAATGCAAGAGTTGTTGCAGGACAGCTACGAACTGGTCACTGTCTGCTCCGGCGAGAGCTGTCTGCGGCAAGTCAGTGTTGAGAAACCGGATCTGATTCTACTCGATGTCAACATGCCTGATATGGACGGGCTAGAAACCTGCAAACTTTTGAGGGCCGATTCTGAGAGCGTCGAAATCCCTATCATTTTTGTCTCTGCGCTTGCGACTCATGAAGAGTTGATGGCGGGTTACGAGGCGGGCGGTGATGATTATATTACCAAGCCCTTCAGCGAGGATATTCTACAAAAGAAGGTGCAGATTGTTCTTGCCAGCCAGCTGCGCAAACAGGAACTGAAAAATATCTCCGAGCAAGCGGTCGAGGCGTTGAAGAAAACCCTGACTAATTCCGAGGAGCTCGCTATGGTGGTCAGATTTTTACATCAATGCCGGGCTGCGCACAAACTCGATGACCTGGCCAAAAATATGTTTGACTGTTTGCGTGAGTTTGAGCTCGACGGCAGTTTGTTGATTCTGGCCGAACCCGAGAATCGATTGTGGTTTAGCGACAACATCGTGCGCCCGATGGAAGCCCAGATTCTGGAGAGTCTGCGTGGACAGGACCGGGTATTGAGTTTCGGTACCCGTCTCGCGATCAACTCGGATTTCGTCAGCTTGCTGGTGCGCAATCTGCCGTCCGGATCGGAACCGATGGGCCGCCTGCGCGAGCTACTGACGATAATGATCGAGGGTCTCGATGCGAGGTTGTATGCGATGCAATCGGAAATGCTGCAGAATCAACGACGCGATGTTCTGCTCGGCGCACTGGAGTCGACCCGTGAAAATCTGGACAATCTTACGATACGCCACAAGCAGCCAAAAGAGGATGCGCTAGGGATTATTGCACAGCTCGAGGTTGAGTTCGAAAAATCACTAACCGGGCTCGATTTGACGAAGCAGCAAAAAGCGGTGTTGATGAATGTGATCGAGTCAGCGGCGGCAGATATCCAATCTGTGTATGATAATGGAATAAACCTCGATGAGCAGTTCGACGGGATCGTCGAGCAACTTTCCGCGGCGCTGCGATAAACAGTTTTGAGGAGGGGGGGTCGAGGTTGGGAAAGCGGGGTCGCATCCAGGTTTCAGCAATAATAAAAATGACTGAAAATGGATGCGTCCCCGTTTTTTTTGAAGGACCCTTTTAACGCTCGGAATTTTGATTGACGGCGTAATTTCGCTGCTCTATCGGTATTTTCGGAAGGTCCAGTTGAGTGAGTCAAATCGGTTGTACTGGCAGTGGCCAACGCTAGACCGCGTCACCATTGGACTACTGGTTATTCTCATCAGGCACATACTGTCGGTCTTCGAGACCGATATTATCGATATCGGTGAAACCAAGGAAAATCTGTTTGCGTTGTTCATCCTGTTGTACTGTGTTTCGATTCATTCGAGATTGAAACAAAGAGAATGGTTACAACAGCAAACGGGCTAGCCTGAATATTTCACCAGGCATAGCTGTCCTGCGTCGGAGTGCCGCATCACATCACTCGGGATACTGGTGAAATATCCAGGCTAGGGCCGGCACATATTCAGCGGCTGCACCTGAAATCCGAGGTTTGATCCTGCTGTAGATGCAAATTTTACCCGGAATATCAAGTCTGAGATTGCAGTTGACGAGGTTCGATGAAAAAAAGAATTTTCAAGCTATGCCAATCGCTGTTTCCCGACTGGAAAGCACTCTCCGCAAGCGATTTCGAATTTGACGATCCGAAGGGTTTTTCTACCTTTACCATGGGTATCCGTGCACGCGTACCGGTGCATCCTCCTGCAGTGCTCTATCGGCAATTGCAAGGTAAGGAGAACGCGATACTGGATTTTGAAACTGAAAAGGATGTGTTTCTTACTCTGGGTGAGCAGAGCATAGCGGCGCATTGCTATTACTATGACAAATCCTGCCGCATCGAAGCTTTCTACCAGGGCCGCAGCCTCAATGCCGAAGACTTGTTTGAGCCAGACAACCTGCGACAGATCGCGAACCAGTTATATCGTTTTCACCAGTTGATGCCACCGACCCTACCACAGAAAATGTTCTTCGAGATGTTGCACGACAAATGGGGGAGTCTGGCCCGGCGTGTGCTGGTAGACGAAATAGCTTCATTTCCGGCGGCGGAGCAAGTTTTATGCGCGGAACTGCGTGAAATTTACAGCGAGTCTACCCTGGCCAAAGTCATGCAGTGTTTGCCACAGGGGGAACTCTGCTTTTGCCACAACGACACCTATCACGGCAATATCATGAAACTCGACAGTGGTGAGATAAAGTTGCTCGACTTCGAATTCTCCTGCCTCAATTACAAAGTTTATGATTTTTCCAATCTGTTTGCGGAAACCGTGATGCGTCACCAACAAGCGGAATATCCGTATTTCCGGATTGCCGAGCCGGAATTTGGCGATCGAGAGCTTGGCATGCTGATCAATTTCTATATGGATAATGTTGATTTCGAGACGCCCGAAACCAGGGGTCGTGAGTTTGACAGGCTACTACGCGACACGCGAGCGATGCTGATGATGTCGGACTACAAGTACGCCATGGCTGCACTGCCGCTTGCCCTCAACCCGATTCAAAAGATTCGTTTTATTCCTTACGCATACCAGCGCTTGCAAAAGTTTTTTGCGGCCTTTGATCAGGTGGAGCCGCGATCTTGAGTGATGCTTACTTTCCTCTCCACAGCGGTTCGCGTATATCAGCAAAGGCGCGAGGACCTTCCATGAAATCCTCCGACATGATGCCGGTTAGATAGGGGGAGTCCATCTCATTCGTTAGAGCGCTACAAATAGGGTGGACATTAAATCAGTCTTAGTCACTGGAGGCATTGCTGGAGCAGGGGCATGGACCTTCTCCCTTGTTATTGGCTCCCTCCAAAAACGTGCCATTGCTAAATTACCACATCCGAATAAACAGCTCGCGCCCGAAGGGAGGGTCCCAGTTGGCGTGGGACTGCGTCGGGATGCCACATCACTTGTCCCACACCAACTGGGACGCTCTGCACCCGTCATTATCAAATTGAAGGAGTACCAGGTTTGATTACGGGGAAAATTCCGACAATGTTGAAACAATATTGGCATACCTTGATTTGCGTTATAAGCAAATATAGCGCTCTAACAAAACAAGGCCGTCAAGGGCACGCAAGTTCGAAAGGTACCGGTCATCAATCATGTTGACGAGGAATTGAAACTGCTGGAGGCAATCGTCGGTCGCAAGCCACCCTGGGGATTTGGCAAAAAGTTCTATCGCGATTAAAAAAGCTATCTGTTCTACCGTTTTACTTTAGTCGAATGGCATCAATACCAGGCGTCCGTCATCGACGCCTTGCGACCCGCGATGAAATCCAGCAAGGCCTGGTCGAGTGCTGGGTCCAGGGCCGGTGCTTGATACTCCTCCAATTTGCGGTTCCATAATTCGTATGCGCGCTGTTGCATGTCTTTACTTCCCGCTTCGGTCCATTGCTCAAACGGAGTCGCATCGCTCAACTCGGCTTGAAAATTTGCGTGCCTGTAGTGTCGCATGGTGTGTCCGACACCGAGGAAATTAGTGCCCACACCAACTTCCCGATAGGCATCCACCGCCAATTGATCCTCATCGACTTGCAGCCCGTCCACGACGCGCGCGATCGCGCCACACTGCTCGGCGTCCATGACAAATTTTTCATAACCAATGGTCAGTCCGCTCTCGAGCCAACCTGCCGCCTGGAAGATGAAATTTGCGCCTGCCATGATGGCCGGATTCATCGCGTTAGTCGATTCCATCATCGCCTGAGCATCCGCTACCTTGGACGCGGTCAAATGACCACCACAGCGAAACGGCAAGCCCATTCGCCGACTGAGCTGGGAAATCGCCAGGGTTGCCAAGGTGGATTCAGGTGTGCCAAAGGTGGGTGCGCCGGATCTCAAATCCATCGTCGTCAGAAAACTACCGTAAACCACCGGGGCACCGGGACGCACCAGTTGGGTGAGTGCGATTCCGACCATGACCTCGGCGTGGGCCTGGGCGATGATCGCCGGCTGCGTGACCGGGCTCATCGCACCACCCATGATAAAGGGAGATATCACATTGCCCTGGTTTGCCGCGGCATAAGTTCGCAATGCGGCAGTCATGGTGTTGTCGTAGACCAGCGGTGAGTTGACGTTGATGTTGCCCTGAATGACGAGATTCTGTTGCATGAACTCCTCGCCGAAGACGATGCCTGCCATTGCCAGTGAATCCTCGGCGCGCTCGGGTGCCGTCACTGAACCCATGAACGGTTTGTCGGAATATCGCAGGTGGGCGTAGACCATATCGAGATGACGTTTATTGACCGCGACGTCGACCGGTTCACAAATGGTGCCGCTCTGGTGGTGCAGCCACGGCGACATATAGGTCAGCTTGATGAAATTCTGAAAATCTTCGAGTCTGCCATAGCGCCTGCCACCCTTCAGGTCGGTCACAAACGGCGAGCCATAAGCCGATCCAAAGATCAGGTTACTACCACCAAACTCGATATTATTTGCGGGATTACGTGCGTGCATGGTGAAAGTTGCCGGTGCTGTCCGGCAAAGCTCGCGAACTTGTCCGCGCTCAAAGCGCAGCAATTCACCGTCAACACGAGCGCCGGCCTGCTCGAACAGTCGCAGGGCTTCAGCATCGTCACGAATCTCGATTCCAATTTCACTGAGTAGCCATTCGGCGTGATCTTCGAGCCTGAGCAGAGATTCCTCGTCGAGTAATTCATAGGCGGGAATGCTGCGCCGTAAAAAAGCCGGTGCTTTCCGTCTTGTGGGTTCGGAGTCTGCACGATTGTCACGGCGTCGATCCCTGGCGCTTCTCGACATCTGATTTCCTTAAGCGTGGGTACGCGATTTATCCGGGTCGAAGAATGGGATCTCCTCGAGCGTGGCAAAATCGCTAAACTCGTTACTGACAACAGCAAGCCGATTGCCGGGTTGTGCCGAGCTACGTGAAAGTTCGCTCATGAAGTATCTCCCAGAATAGTTATTTGATACATGTGTTTAATTAAATTGACCGAAAGTAAACGTTTGACAAGTGGGTAATACAGCAATTTTATTGCGAAGCATCGGCATATTCCAATCGAAATATTTGACCTGATCGTCAAAATAATTTAAACAATAGTTATGCGTTTCAGACGTTATGACAATCTACGCAGTTTTGCCGTCGTGGCTCGCTATCTGAATATGGGTGCTGCCGCGAAGGAATTGAATTTGAGCAAGGGCGCGGTCAGCTACCAGATTCAACAGCTCGAGGCCGAGTTGGGATTTGCCGTATTTTCTCGATCGAATCGAAGTTTGGCACTCACCGAAAAAGGTTATACGTTAATTCATGCCTGCGGGACTCTGTTCGACAATGTGGAGCGAAAGATTGCCGATCTGAGGCAAGATGATAGCCAACGCATTACGATCGGTATGGCAACCTACTTTGCATCACGTTGGCTGTCTCCGAGGCTGATGCGATTTATCACCGAGCATGCCGATATCGCGTTACGTATTCAGCCGCTAATCGATTTAATGGATTTGCGCTCCAATGAACTGGATCTCGCGGTGCGCTGGGGCAAGGGAGACTGGCGCCACGCGGAGTTCGAGGTTGAGTTGATTTTTATCTGTCCGGCGGTGCTGACCACCAGTCGCGACATCGGCTTGCAGATTGAAGCCGAAGGCATTGAAACTGTTATCAAGCGACAGACACTGTTACATGACCGGGACTCCAGCAAGGCCTGGAAGGACTGGTTTATGGCTGCAGGCATCGACTGGTTATCCGGATCCGATCACCTGGTCATTCCGGATCCGAATGTCAGGGTGCAAGCTGTTATCGACGGGCAGGGTGTCGCACTTTACGATAGTCTCGTCGACGATGAAGTCGCTGCGGGGCGTCTATACCAGTACCGACCAGTCAGCCTGGACGAGTATGGTTACTACCTGGTTTATCCACGCGAGCTCAATTCCGACTCCGCGATCAAGACCTTCCGTGACTGGATAATGCAGGAAGCGCAACTCGATTAGAATTATTACCAGGGGGGTCCAGGAATATGACAGAAACCAAAATCGAATCATCTGACTCGATCTACGGGCGCGCAGAGCTGTTCGATACGACACCCGAGGCGCCTTTTTTTAGGCGCGAGTTTTCATGCGGCGACCCTATCGGCGTGACCTCAGGGACGTCGATATCG
This sequence comes from Gammaproteobacteria bacterium, assembly GCA_024229615.1. Taxonomy (GTDB): domain Bacteria; phylum Pseudomonadota; class Gammaproteobacteria. The sequence continues at coordinate 13,529 of JAAESG010000579.1, forward strand.
CGGTGCTCGGTGTGACTTTCGATATAGATGCCCTGGACCCGGCCTATGCTCCAGCAACCGGCACCCCGGTTCCGGGTGGGTTGACCTCCAATCGGGTGCTCGAAATTTTGTGTGGCCTGGATAACATCGATTTCATCGGCATGGATGTGGTCTAAGTGGCACCCGATTACGATCATGCCGAGATAACGGCGTTGATTGCTGCACAGTTGGCGCTCGAATACATCTGTTTGCAGGCAGCGGCAGTTTAGCAGGGGACCAAAATGCCAAAAACCCGGCAGGAATATACATTGTCGACGGGTTGATATGACCAACCGAAATGCCTGGAACGAAGCCGCGCCAAAGCCTGCGCTGGCCGCCGCAAAGGCGTCGGTGACACACGTCAAGGTCGCGTCAAGGTCGACCCCGAGGCAGTCAGTGCTCTACGCAAGGATTTGTTCAAAAAGAAATAGTAGCCGTGGCCTGAGAATCGGTTTCGAACGAACCTGATCGAGGGCGAGGAGTCCGTCATTGCACGAATCAACAGGCCCACGCGTTCTTTTTTTGCCCTGCTATAATCAACTAGCATTCCATCTGTAAAATCAAGGATTTATTCATGAACGATATACCCATGAACGATATCTATGCGGCGCCCGAAGCCGATCTTGCGCAACCCGCCCGGTCAGGGCGGAGCGGTGGCAATGTCGAAGATGCCATCGCCGGCAATATAGATGTCAGGATGCTCGGGACACTCGGCGAAGCCTGGCGTGAACTCAAGGGCTTTAAACTCAAGTGCCATATTGCCACGATGATCTGGTTCGTGGTTTACATGGTTGCCGTGCTCATTAGCATCCCGGTCGTTATCGGATTAGTCGCAATTGGCGCCGATGAGTCGACCGCGTCAATCATTGCCTGGGTAGTGCAGATCATCGCGATTGCCGCGACCATGCCGATGATGGTTGGTATAACCGTCATGGGCATTCGCCATCACCAGGGCAAGTCGGTATCGCCCGGTTCGATTTTCAATTACTTCCACCGCGCTCCGGCCACGATGCTGTGGTATGTTCTGATGACACTGATGATCATGCTGGGTTATATCCTGTTGATACTGCCGGGTATTTATCTTTCCTTTGCCTATATGTTTTCGCTGCCACTGATGATCGAAAAAGACATGAGCCCCTGGCAGGCGTTGGAGACTTCGCGCAAGGCGATTACACGGATGTGGTTCAGGGCGACTGGTTTTCTGTTGTTGATCATGCTGCTGATAACACTGGGCATGATTCCACTGGGTATTCCGTTAATCTGGATAGTGCCCTGGGTCACCCTGGCCTATGCCATGGTTTATTTCAAATTGTTTGGCGCCGAGGCCCAGACCCTCGCAGATTAGGGAAAGTTTTTGCTGGACACACGTTATCGGGTCGAGATTCCTGGTGGTATTAACCTCGAAGCCCAGGTTGTAGGGCCCATTCCGAGGTGCTTTGCCTATGCCATAGATCTGGGTATCCGTGGCATTTGCATCTTGATTTTGTCGCTCGTCGCGATCCCATTCGGAGCCTTTGGTATGGGTGGCGGTCTATTCCTGATAGTCCTCTTCGCCATCGAGTGGCTCTATCCGGTTTTGTTCGAGCTATTCTGGCGCGGGCAAACGCCGGGGAAAAAATTACTCGGTATTTCCGTCATCAACGATGACTTAAGCCCGGTTACACTGGGCCCGTCGATGGTACGTAACCTGTTGCGCACGGTTGATTTCCTGCCACTTTTTTATCTCCTCGGCCTGATTTCCATGTTGTCGAATCGACGCTTCCAGCGACTTGGCGACCTCGCGGCCGGAACCCTGGTCATCAGCCTGCCGCAATCCGCCAAAGCGGTTGTAATCGATGACATCGCGCCACTCGCACCGTCTATCGCGTTACTGCGCACCGAACAGTCGTCGGTAATCGATTTTTTACAGCGCAGTCAGCAACTGTCGGTGCCTCGGCAGCAGGAACTGGCCAGTATTCTCGACGGGGTAACCCACGATAAAGATGACGACGGCGTAGACCGACTGCATCGTATCGGTGCCTGGTTCCTGGGGGTACGATGAAACAGCAATCGTTCGAGGAACAACATCAGGAGTTGTGGTTGCAAATCGAGGAGTCGCTGCTAAAACCGACGCAGGGTGATAGCAGCAAAGTACTGGCCGAGCACTACATGCTTTTGTGTCAGCACCTGTCTATCGCCAAGGAACGACTTTACGATGCCGCGCTGGTGGAGCGACTGAACAACCTGGTGCTTGGTCTTTACCGTGAGCTGTATCGTTTTCGCTCAGAGACGCGGCTCAATCTATACGCCTTTTTTAAACGGGATTTTCCGTTGGCCATCTATCGTCATCGTTTTTTTATCCTGTGGGCCTTCATCGTCATGGTGTTACCCGGGCTGGTTATTGGCACCTGGACTTACCTCGATGAGGATGCCATATACAGTGTGCTCGATCCGTCCCAAGTGCGCGAGATCGAACGCATGTACGATCCGGAGGCGGGCAAGATTGGCCGCGAAAGAGAGTCGGAGACCGATATTTTCATGTTCGGCTTTTATATCAAAAACAATATCAGCGTCGCTTTTCGCTGTTTTGCAGGTGGCATGGTGGTTGGCCTGGGCACGCTACTGGTATTGTTTTTTAACGGCATGTTCATGGGTAGTATCGCCGGGCACCTGACCCGACTGGACTATGTCGATACCTTTTACCCATTTGTCGTCGGTCACGGATCATTCGAGTTGACCGCGATAGTGTTCAGTGGGGCGGCCGGCCTGCGCCTGGGCTATGCCATTCTGAACCCGGGTCAGACATCCCGGCTAGACTCGCTACGCCGTGCCGGACGCGACGTTGTACCCATGCTTTATGGCATTGTTTTAATGCTGGTCATCGCAGCATTTCTCGAAGCTTTCTGGTCTTCCAGCGCCAGTCTTTCTATTCAGATCAAGTACTCGGTTGGCGCTGTGTTATGGGCGTTAGTGTTGCTGTACTCGTTCTCGGGGCGGCGCTATGAATCTCGATAAACTGCAGATAAACGCCTGTACTCGTTCGGGTTGGCAGGCGATAGATCTCGGTTTCCTGATGGCGCGTGCGTGGTGGCGTCAGCTATTTTTATCGAGCCTGGTTCCCCTGTTACCCCTGTCCACGATTTTACTGATCGTTTTTTCTGAAAGCCCTTTCTGGGCCGTTCTCATTATCTGGTGGTTGAAACCTTTCTGGGAACGTCTGCCATTATATATCGCCAGTCGAAAGTTGTTTGGCGAAGAACCAGACATCTGGTCCCATATGAAATCACTACCGCTCAAAGATAGCCTGCCATGGTTATTGTGGCGGCGGTTTTCGGTGCAACGCGCCTTTGACAATCCGATCACCGTGCTCGAAGAACTCATAGGCGGGACACGTCGGCAAAGGTTGCGCGTGCTGCACGGTCGACACAGTGATGTCGCAATCGCCAACCAGCTGGTCTGTTTTTGTTGCGAAATTCTGGTGGCATTTGGTCTTTTGGTGATGTTCGATTTCTTCACTCCCGAATCGTTCGGGATCGAGTTCTACAATAATTTTAATGATTTGAGCCAGACCGGCGAGTGGATATATAGTCTGGCCGGAATCCTCGCCATGACGCTGGTCATGCCGTTTCATACGATGGCCGGGTTTGCTCTCTACCTGAATCGAAGAATCGAACTCGAGGCCTGGGATATCGAAATCAGTTTCCGAAACCTGGCCAACCGCAAGCAGCAGGAACGGACAAGTATGTCGACGCTGGTGTTGGCACTGACACTCAGCTTGATAGTGATGTTAGCAAGCCCGGCCATTGTCGAAGCAGCGATCGACCACGATCGTGAATCGTCCAGGCAATTGATCGAGTCGGTATTTCAGGGGGAGGATTTCGGCGAGGAGCGCACGCAACGCAAATGGCGCTTTAAGGACTGGAGTGAGGAAGTGGATGATGAAACCTTTCCCGAGTGGCTGATCGATTTCTTCGAATGGTGGGAAGACAATGTGGACTTTTCCGATGACCTCAGCGGCGCGGCCTTCTGGTTCAAGATCCTGCTGGTTGTGCTGTTCGCCGGATTGTTGATATATCTGCTGCGACGTTATCGCGGACCGCTGTCGAGATGGGGTCGCGGCAAGGCCCGTGAAACCGCGCCCGAAGTCTTGTTCGGACTCGATGTCACGCCTGAAAGTCTCCCGGAGGACGTTCCACATCAGGTTATGCGCCTGTGGGCAGAGGGCGATTATCGCGAGGCCCTCAGTCTGCTTTACCGTGCCTCGCTATCGCGCCTGATCGCCCGTTATGAACTGGCGTTTCGTGCCAGTCATACCGAGCTTGAATGTGCCGCGCTGGTACGGGCGCGTGGCATTGATTCGCTCAGCGACTATTTCTGGCAACTCACCAGTATCTGGCGAAAACTCGCCTATGGGCATCAATTGCCGGAAACCGAAGCCATCCGAGATTTGTGCAATGACTGGGTCACGGAGCTATCCGATGAAGCAAAGTAGCGTCATCGTCAAGTACCTGCTGGGCTTCGGACTATTGGCCCTGATGGCATGGGCTCTGTATGCAAGTATCGAGTTCTATGAAGAAACGGAGGAGTCGGGCTGGAGCGTGGAAGCCTTGCTCAATCCATACCTGGCGGCGCAAAAATTCATGACGAAAAGTGGCATCGAAGTCACCGATGTCGATAGCCTGGTTAAACTCGACGAACTCACGGGTCTGGGAACTCTATTTTTCAGTGATGCCAATCAGGTGCAAACGGATCGGCAATTGCTACAGGTCATGAACTGGCTGGAGCAGGGTGGAAATGTTATCTATACCGCCGATTCGGTGTCCCATGACGACGACCTGCTACTGCGGGAATTCGCCGTCAGCGTTGATTTACGCGAGTACGATTTCGAAGACGGGAAAGAGGCAGAGGAAAAGCCGCTCAGTGAAACCATGCGCGAGTACAATCGACAGATCGAAGAGGGCAAGTCCAGGGAAGAAATCGCGCAGTCACTGGGTAAAGATGAACAAAGCATAACCCGGGTCAAGTTTGGCGATGAAATCGGCGAACTCGAGATCGCATTCAACGACAGGAAAGTCCTGACCCAGGCTTATATCACCGATGCGGAAAGTGATAGCGAGTACCAGCCTTTCAGCTGGTCTAATTCCGAACACGGGATTCACATGATGCAGTTTGAGGTGGGTAGCGGCCTGCTGACCATAGTTTCCGATCCGGGTATCTGGACCTCATATCATATCGATCAGTACGATCATGCCTATCTGCTCTGGCTGCTGAGTTCGGGGGAAGGAAATTTCGCAATATTACACTCGGTTTTACACGAATCGCTGTGGACCTTGATGCGACAAAATGCGGCCGAGCTTTTGCTCGCTGCTGGCTTGTTGATACTGGTCTGGATTTGGCGCACAGCTTATCGATTTGGTCGACTGCTACCGCGTGACCTGTCGCAATCGCGTGCCCTTGGGGAACACTTTTCGGCTGTATCCCACTATCTCTGGCACCGCCACGAGGGTGGCTACCTGGTAGAACCGCTACGTCAGCGTGTACTGCGCCGTGCCAGTCTGGTGCTGGGTGATTTTTCACGGTCAGACGAAGCCAGGCAATATGAGTTGATCGCGGAACGCTGCGAGCTGTTCCCGGAAGTCATCGCCAGGGCTTTCAGTATCGATGAATTTACCGAGGCTTCCTTTGTGAAAACCGTAAGACTTTTAAAACATATCGAGCAATCACTATGAATGATACAAGCCACACAACATCAACCGCGCTGAACGCTTTACGCACGCATATCAATGGTCGGCTCATCGGGCAGTCTCAGGTTGTCGACCAGGTGTTAATCGCGATGCTCGCCGGTGGTCATGTCCTGATCGAGGGAGTGCCCGGATTGGGTAAAACCTTGCTGGTGCAGACCCTCGCGGCCGGCATCGGTGGCCAGTTCAAACGCATCCAGTTTACGCCGGACCTGATGCCAGGTGATGTTACCGGACATGTCATGTTTGACATGTCGCAAAGCAAGTTTGTACTCAAGCAGGGACCCATTTTCACCAATTTGTTACTCGCCGACGAAATCAATCGAGCACCCGCGAAAACTCAGGCCGCGTTACTCGAGGTCATGCAAGAGCACCAGGTCACGCTGGACGGCAAGTCGATGGAAGTGGGAAAACCTTTTATGGTGCTGGCAACGCAAAATCCGATAGAACAGGAAGGAACTTACGCGTTGCCAGAGGCGGAACTTGACCGGTTTATCGTCAAGGTGAATATCGACTATCCAGAGGCTGACGATGAAGTATTGATTGCGACGCGTTATGCACTGCAATCCTTTGCCGTCGAGCCGAACGACAGCCAGCAACTACTCGATGTAGAAGCCGCCCAGCAACATTGCGCCGCGATCGAGGTTGACGATAAGGTGTCTGAATACGCGGTAAAACTGGTACGCAGCACACGGGGTACCACATTGTTGCGTCATGGAGCAGGTCCGCGAGCGAGTATCGCGCTGTTGCGTTGTGCGCGCGCATTGGCGCTGATCAATGGTGTAGGGTTCGTTACCCCTGACGATGTCAAAGCGATGGTATTGCCGGTCATGCGACATCGGGTGATTCTCGCACCCGAGGTGGAAATCGATGGGCTTGGCGTCGATGAAGTGTTGCGTAACCTGCTGGAAAAGGTCGACGCCCCGCGTTCATGAAACCATCTCGTTTATTATTGCAATTGTTGCTGCTGTGGCTGTTACTGGGCTTGTTGGCAGCAATCGCCACGGTGCTCGAATGGCCACGCGAGTTTGAAATCAAGCTGGTTTTCTGGTGCTGGATCGGGTTGGTTGCGATGCTGGCCCTGCTCGATCGATTCGCCCTGCGCAAACCACGACTGCAAGCGAAACGCTCACTCGAACCTCACCTGGCGCTCGGGGTGCCTCAACGGGTTGGCATCGAGATCAACAATCATGAACCGCGTAGTCTGGAACTGTGGCTAACTGATTTTCCACCGGCGCAGTTACAGATCGAAGGTTTGCCGCTAAAACTGAAAATCGATCCCGGCTCTTTTGCCCGGGTACGCTATACGATCACGCCACTGCAACGTGGCTTTGCCGAATTTGGGCAGTTTTGTTGCCGTGTAAAGTCGAGCTGGGGGCTATGGGAAAAAAACTATTTCTATGGTGAAAAACAGGCGTCGAAGATATACCCGAACTATAAACCCCTGTTTCGCTCGTCTTTTATCGGTAGCGATCAACTCTATGTTGATCTCGGTTTACAGCTGCGCCAACGCCGCGGCGAAGGCACCGACTTTCATCAGCTGCGCGATTTTCGCGTCGGTGATTCCTTGCGCCAGGTCGACTGGCGTGCGACCGCCCGGTTTCAGAAACCGATCTCACGCGAGTACCAGGAGGAGCGTGATCAGCAAGTTGTGTTTCTGCTCGACTGTGGGCGGCGTATGCGCGCAAAGGATGGAGAGATCAGTCATTTTGACCACGCGCTTAATGCACTTTTGATTTCGGCCTTTGTCGCATTGCGGCAAGGGGACAGTGTCGGCCTGCTCAGTTTCGCTGGCCAATCGCGTTGGGTTGCACCGATCAAGGGACGTTTTCAAATCAGTCGATTACTGGACCAGATATATGATCTCGATAGTTCAGCGGCCACCAGTGACTATCTCGAGGTTGCCCAACAGATCATGACGCGCCAACCGCGTCGCTCGTTGATTATTCTGATTTCCTCGCTGGAGCCGCAGGACCGGGACGATTTGGCGAAAGCTGCCAGATTATTGTCACAGCGTCACCTGGTGATGGTAGCTTCGATGCGCCAGCAAGTTCTCACTGACACACTCGCCTCTGAGGTGGTATCTATCGACGATGCCTTGAAGTACTGCGGGGTCAGCCATCATTTACAGGATCAAACCGCTATGTACACACAATTGCGCAGCGATAACATCATCGTCGCCGACACACCACCGGCGTACATGCATTCGACCCTGATCAACGAATACATGGCCCTCAAACGTAGCGGAATTTTCTAACAGGATTGACGCAAATCAAAACGGAATCCCGGGATTCGTCCTACTGTATATCGATGGCAGGACACCTTCCAGTCCCGGTATCAACTTGTTTTGAAAGAGGGTTTGCATATGTTTAAATCGCTCAACCACTGGTTTGACACGCTTAAAGATGAGAGCAGGTTGTTTGAACATCCCGAGGACGAAATGCTGCACTCAGCGTTGGCGTCGGTTTTGTATCACGTGATGAATGCCGATCAACGGGTCGATGCCCGCGAAAAGCGCGAGTTCGACCGCATTCTTAAACAGGAATTTGATCTCGATCAGGATCAGGTCGATCATCTTTACCTCGCGGCCAAAGGCTCTACCGCAGACGCACCAGACGATTTGCACACGATCAACTTTTACCTGAAGCGTAATCCGGCTGCGCGCATGCTTTTCATGCGCAAGTTATTGCAGTTGGTCGATATCCACGGTGCCCATCGTCGAGAACTGGATCTGTTTTACGAAACATTGCACGAAGTATTTCCTGAAATCCGCGATATCGATCGCCAACAGGCGCTTTGAAACAGCACTAACTACCTGCTTCGGGGTTTCCGGGTCTCTCGGCAAAATGCAACAGCACGCCCGCCGGGCCCCAGAAGTGGGTCGTGAGCAAGCCCCAGGGCATCAATTCGGGCGACGAGACTTTGCTTCCAGAAAATTCTTCTGTCAATTCCACGGCTGCAAAATGGTCGTACCACTGCTGTGCTGAATTCACCATAAAATGGAGCATGAGGCTATGCGCATAGTTGTTATGGTTTTGTGGCACTCACAAGCCACTCATCCTGAACTGGTTCAAGGCGAAAAAGCATTCTCCAGTGGCGTTGTAGAGGACTTAAACAACAAAGCAAAAGTCACTACGAGAAATTCATATGGTTTTCGTACCTATCGGGGGGCAGAAGTTGCCTTATATAATGCATTTGGGAACCTACCCACCCCGTCGCTGACGGCTGAACGTGGGTAACTCTCGTCTCGTCCGGATTTGTCCCAGCCCAGGCAGTCTACGAAAAGGAAACGCTCTACTGCGGATTATTGACCGACAATCCGAGATGATTGATCCCTTGGGTTTTGACCATGCTGTCTCTGTCCAGTGTTGATTGTTCGAAACCCAAAGTAGGTACCGGGCAAACTGAATCTGTACAGGGTCAGCCTGAGCAAATGTGGATTTACACTCGAAATGAATCCCGGGGATAAATATGACCCGTTGAACGCGGCGGGCGAGTAGGCCTTGCGACTCGCCCGCGATCTTCGACTAGAGTGTAATTACCTGACCCGGCATATTGCCGGAAAGTCCTTCATACAAATTTGGAAAACAACCGATACTGGCACCGTCGACGAGTTTGTCGTGAATCTCACGCTCCCAGCAGCATTGATCGCAACCCATCAACATGATGTTTTGCTCCCTGGCCACCTTGGCCAGTCTTTCCCCCAATGGATCCCCCTTAACCAGGACATAATTATTGTCCTCGAAAAAAAACATGCCAACAACTTCCGGTCCATGGGAGCGTTCCTCAAGTTGAGGCAAAATCATTTTTCCAAGTTTGTATGAAACCGTATGACCCTGGCTGGAAAAAATATACGCAACTTTCACTGGCTAACCTTTATTGTTTTCGCTAACTATAGTAATCCGTAACGCCACCGACATCAGTCCGGCGTTATCGGGTAACTAGTGTTTATTTATTTAAACAGGTACAACGTTATTGGCGCAGGGTCCTTTTTGGCCCTGACCAACTTCAAACTCAACGGTCTGGCCGTCATTTAACGTTGCATAACTATCGCCGCTCTTGATTTCTGAATGATGAACAAAGAGATCCTTGCCGCCATCTTCGGGTGTGATAAAACCGTAACCTTTGGTTGCGTTGAACCACTTAACTGTACCTTTACTCATGTATATTCTCTCAACAAAAATGGTGAATCATTTTAGTAGTGCCTGAATCGAATTCACCGTTTCGAAGCAGGAATAGTATGTCACGACCTGATTACAAGGCGTATCACGTCAGCTAAACAGTTTACAAAAGGGAGTACTGCAGGTTGTTTACAAGCATAGTACTGGAATTCTTTTCGTTATCGTAACAGCTACTGACACCGATCATAGGGCAAAGCGCAATCAACAATCAAGGTGAATCCATCCTGGTGGTTACCGTTTTAAGTTACGACTGGCATATTGTGGTGCCCTCGCTACGTAAATAGGTGGCTTATGCGGGCTAGCTATTTCGACTGCATCTTCGAGGTCTGGAGAACTATTTGAATTCAGGGTTTGAGGACAATCTTTGGCGAAGCGGCATTGCCCCGGTGAATTTCACTAACCTGAATATTTCATCAGTATCCCGAGTTCAGGCGTAGCTGGACAAGTCAGCGCCGGGATAGGGCTCAGGCCGGTTACAAATTGCACAGTCTCACCTGGCAAGAAACCATCGATTAATCTTTCATATTCAATGAATTATGACAAGGTTTGAGACCGACTGGTGAGATATTCAGGCTAAATGCGCTTCTCGTTCCAGCATGGTGATAGCCAGGCAAATGACGGCTGCAAAAAGAACCATGAATTCACCTACATCACCCATTGAAAAAAACGGATTCTGGTCGGATGGCAGGGCGATTTATCCGATCGCCACGTTGAGGCAATAAATGCCAAGCAGCAGCCCACTACCGACCAGCCACCAATGACCAGTTTTTTACTCATGTTTCCTCCAGTCGGTGACAATGTTTTTGATTCGTTTGTCCGATACCCAATTGGCCCCGGTAATAAAAACGCCGCAACATATGGTATTACGCGCTCTCGTAGAGCCTGGTTAGTACAAATTCACGGTGTCCCAGGGCCTCGGCCGATGTCAGGCGACCATTGGCAGTACGAAACATGGACTCAAGCAGCATGTCGCCCGCATCACTCGGGGTCATTTCTTTGCGTAAAAGGCCCGAAACATCGACATCTACGTGCTCGCTCATGGTGCGAACGGTGCGCGGGTTTGCGCATAATTTGATCACCGGGAGGATCGGGTTACCGATGATGTTGCCCTGCCCGGTCGGGAAGAAGTGAACGACATAACCCGCCGCTGCTGCCAGAGTCACCATTTCAGCCGCAGCCGATGAGGAATCCATAAACCATAAACCCGGTCCCGTCGGCGCTTCTGCCTTATCAAGAACGCCATCGACCAGGCATTCCTTGCCAATTTTCTGAATGTTGCCGAGCGCTTTTTCCTCGATGGTTGTCAGGCCACCTTCGATATTTCCCTTGGTTGGCTGGGAGTCGGACAAATCCGAAGTTTTAAAACGCTCAATCATGTCCTGGTAGCGATTGAACATGAACATGAAACGCTCTCGAACTTCATCATTGCGACAACGCTCGGCGACCAGATGCTCGCCACCGGTAATTTCCGAGGTTTCACCAAACAGCAGCGTTGCGCCATGGGGATATAGCTTGTCGAATGCGTTGCCAACCGTCGGGTTTGACCCGCAACCGGAGGTCGTGTCAGATTCACCACATTTGGTTGAAACCCAAAGCTCACTGACTGGCGCGTCTTCACGACGCAACTCGGAAGCCCACTGTACGTATTCCTTTGCTACTTTGGACGCTTCCATAATAGTTTCATGGTCGCCGTGCTGCTCGATACCAAACCCGGTTACCGGTTTACCGGTCGCCGCAATGCCTTCGACAATTTTTTGCGTCCAGCCGTTTTCGATGCCGATGACGACAACCGCAGCAACATTTGGATTGGAACCGGTACCGATCAAGGTACGAAAATGCAATTCAAGATCTTCGCCAAACTGTAATCTTCCATAAGAATGGGGCAGGGCCATGGTGCCTGAAATATTATTCGCGACTGCTTCACAGGCGGCATTAGAAAGATCATCGACAGGCAGGATAATGACGTGATTGCGGACACCGACTCGACCATTTTCACGGCGATAACCTGAAAATGTTGCTGTACTTAAATCTTGGGACATTTATTTTTTCTCCGAAAGGGGATTGACAATTTTGACTGTTGTTGGCCGATTACCAGCGTTTGGTCTTGATGTTGTGAACGTGAGCATGTTCGCCGGTGCCGATATCAGCCACGACCTTGCCGATATCCGTGCTGTACTTGATCACGGTATCGCCCGCGGTCATTGCCTTGATCGCAAGTTTATGTCCAATCGGAATATCGCTGGCCGCCTTGAATTTAATGTCCAGGTTTTGATCCATCACCCAGCCTGTTAATTCATCCCCGGCTTTTACGCCCTCGACGACGACAACGCCGACGCTATCCCCTTCGTCATGTACCACAAAATCTATCATCTGAGTCTCCAGAAATTGAGAAAGAACTGCTCTAATGCAGCGTTATAATGAGACCCTACACCCCATTATAAGATTAGTCAAGTGGTCTTATATAAGAGTAGTTTATAGAAAGATATTCGTTCACTGGCGTATCTGGTTGATTTTTGGCGATATTTCTTGATTAAGAATTCAGGCAATCAATAGCAGATAAAACAATATGTTGCTTCTGCATTTTTTTGCCACAGTCTAATGTAAGACATATACTAGCTTCGAAGACCTAAAGTCGTGTGCTTAGCCGAGAGGATTATGGCTTGCCAACTCACAAATTGCTGCTGAATGAGATGCGGAGTTTTAATGCTTACTACCGGAAAAGGCTCTATTTCACTTTACATGCAGATAAAGGAACTCCTCACGACAAAGATCGGCAAAGGGGAATGGCTGCCAGGCAGCATTATCCCTAGCGAAATAAATCTCGCGCAGGAACTCGGAGTTAGTCAGGGCACCGTGCGCAAAGCGATTACTGAACTGGTTGAAAACAACGTGTTAATGCGCAAGCAGGGGCGCGGAACATTCGTATCAATCCATGATACAGATAGAGCCCTGTTTCATTTTTTCCACATTACCGACAACAATAACCACAAAGTTCTGCCCGATAGCCGTGTGCTGCACTGTCGCACGAAACCGGCATCACGAATGGAATCCGCCAAACTACATTTGGCCGCCGGTACTGACGTAGTCCGAATCGAACGTGTGCGCAGTATCTCTGCTAAACCGACCATGATCGAAACCATCACCTTAGCTGCCGGGTCTTTCGACGATTTGGGCCGGGAAGGAAATTGCGATTTACCCAATACGCTCTATGAGCTCTATGAAAAGAGGTATGGAATCACCATCCACAGCGCCGACGAGCAACTGCGCGCTGTTGCGGCTTCAAGGCATGATGGGAAAATACTGAATCTGGAGGTCGGTACGCCGCTGCTCGAAATCGAAAGGGTTGCACTGACCCTGGATAAAACTCCGGTTGAACTGCGTATCAGTCGCTGCAGCACCCGGAATCACCATTATCAGAATACAATTTTTTAACACCAACTTGCCAGTACTACCGGGATGAAACAATCTAAGCGATTCATCATGCGCCTTGAAATTAACTCTTTCCATTGGGACTAAATGTATTTGCTCTATTCGGCTTCGGCAAGATAGACTCACACGTCGATTTTCAAGATAAACCAGTTTTCGTAAACTCAAATACCTATGGGCAATAAGATATTTAGCGTCTCGGATGCGCGTAAATATGCCAGGCGCCGCTTGCCGCGGATGATATTCGATTTCATCGACGGCAGCGCCGGTGAAGAAAGGGCCTGTGTGCTTAACGTCGAAATGATCGAAACCTTGCGCATGTTGCCCCGGGTTCTGGTCAACGTTGAAAATCGTAACCATCAGAAAGCCTTGTTCGATCAATCCTGGAACCTGCCGTTTGGCATTGCGCCGATGGGGATGTGCGACCTGACCTGGCCAGGTGCCGACGCGATGCTGGCCAGGGCGGCCCAGCAATACGGTATTCCGCTGGTGTTATCGACCATGGCTTCGAGCAACATTGAGACGACTGCCGAGCGCGCCGGTGAGCATGCCTGGTTCCAGCTCTACGTCGGTCAGTCGGAAGAAGTCGCATATCACCTGATTGAACGTGCCGAGACCGTGGGGTACACCAACCTGATTCTAACCGTCGATGTCCCGTCAATCGGGGCGCGGCCGCGTGAAGAGCGCAACGGTTTCCAGTCGCCGTTTCGAATTGGACCGAAGCAGTTTTTCGATTTTGCCATACATCCGCAATGGTCGCTTATGACCTTGAAAGCAGGGATACCGAAGCTCGCCAACGTTAATGTTGTCGGCGGCAAGCAATTCAAGCGTAACGAGGCGCGGGGCCTGGTTGATTGGGATTTCCTCGCACGCCTACGCGAGCACTGGCCGGGTAAGTTGATCGTCAAGGGTGTGCTCGGGTGCGAAGATTCAGTGCGCATCCGTGATGCCGGGGCCGATGCGGTGTGCGTGTCCAATCATGGAGGTCGGCAGCTCGACAGTGTACCCGCGGCGATTCAGATGTTGCCGCAGGTCAGGGCGGCGGTCGGCCCCGATTTCCCGTTACTGTTTGACAGCGGCGTGCGCAATGGCGAAGGGGTGATCAAGGCACTCGCATTAGGTGCCGATTTCGTATTTATCGGGCGTCCGTTCCTGTACGCCATGGCTGCTGACGGTTATTCGGGCTTGCAGCAGATAATTGAACTGTTCAGGAGTCAGATCGATATCAGCCTGGCGCAGCTTGGTTGTAGAGATATCAATGATATCAATTCGAGTTATGTGATTGATGGCCCGGTGCCTGGCCGTGAGGTAGAGCCTAAATGAAAATTCGCGGTGGTCAGCTGCTGACGAGGGCGTTACAGACTATTGGGATGCGGGCACCGAGTTAGAGTTGGACTCGGGTGATGGCCGTCAACGCCATGGTGTTGTGACCGATCTACCGATACAGGAGCGATGAGCAAAACTCTGCATCGCAAGGGCATGCAGCAGCGTACAAGACGTGTAGAATATGCGCATGAGTGACTGGAAAACAGCCTATCGTTCGTTTTACTACGCTAACGCGGAGCTCCCGGACGACATTGAATTGTCGGCACAGAAAACCGCGCTGCTGGTGATCGATATTCAAAACACTTACCTGGAAGTCGACTCAAACTCGTTTGAGGCTGAACGCTGGGCGCCGTTTCGTGAGCGCATGAATCAAACCGTGATCCCGAATACCGCGAAACTGGTGGCGGCCTGTCGTGAGCGAGGCGTCGAAGTTATTTTCGCGCGTATCGCCTGCCTCAAGCCGGATGGGCGTGATCGTTCCCTGAGCCAGAAGAAACCGGGATTCAATTACCTGTTGTTGCCCAAAGACCGAGAAGACAGCCAGATGGTGCCCGAGCTGACGCCACAAGTGGAAGATATCGTCGTGCTCAAAACCACCGATAGCGCGCTTACCGGTACCAATTTACGCCTGCTGCTGCGTAACATGGAGATCAGCGATGTTATCGTCGCCGGTATCTTTACCGACCAGTGCGTCAGTTCGACGGTGCGTAGCCTGGCCGATGAAAGCTTTGGCGTGGTCGTCGTCGAGGATTGCTGTGCCGCTGCGACCGAAGCGTTACACCTGAACGAACTCCTGTCGATCAATATGATCTACTGTCATGTTCTCCAATTAGAAGACGTCATAGAATCAGTAACTTAGATACCCCGCTTTCACAAAATGTAGTCTGTTAAGTGGCTGAAATGTTCATACTATGCTCAAGTCAATAGAGTACTTAAAGCGCCGAACACCAACCCAGACCCTGAAATCGTACATAGAAAGTGGACCTTAAAATGCCAAACTTAAACGGCTCAGAGACGGCACCAAGGTCGTTTACCAATCTCGTAACTTGAGTTATACGGACTCCGCCTGTCTCAGTTAACATAGAGTCTGTAAATTCGCTGTTGTTATACGATCACTCCAAAATATCTGACAGAATAATAATTTCGATGAACAGTAAAACCCAGGAAAGCAACTTCTCCTTTTTTAGGGACCTGCCCGAAGATTTAAGGAATACGATTGATAGAGATTCTAAGATAATAATGCCTGAGAAAGGTCAGGTCATTGTTCGTAAAGGCGAAAGAATAGGCGGCGCATATTTAGTCAAGTCAGGCAAAATTCGGGTTTATACGCTTGATTTAAATGGAAATGAAAAGCCGATATACGATATTGAAGAAGGTGAAATTTGTATTTTCTCCGTCAATTGCATTTTCCAAAAGATACTATACCCCGCTTGGGTAACAGTTGACTCGGATAATACGCATATTCTTTCAGTGCCCACTAAGACATTTAGACATTTATATGACAATGAACGTATGGTTAGAGACTTTATTTTTAATTCACTTTCGCAACGTCTCTTTGACCTCATGTCCGCTATTGAAGACGTTACTATTCACAATGTTGGTCAACGTATTAATAGTTTGTTAGTGCGTTTATGCCCTGAAAATCGACGGTTAAATATTAGTCATCAAGAGATTGCCACAAGATTAGGCACCGCGAGAGAGGTGGTTTCAAGGCATCTGAAATTTTTGGAAAAATCTGGATGTATCAGACTCTCGAGAATGAAAATACAGATTCTTACTCCTGACGAACTTGTGAGTTTGCCACCTAAAAATGATCAGTGACTCAAGTCACTTACAAGTGCCTGTCAGATATTTATAGTGTTCCTCGACATTTTTTAATAAAGAGGGTAACCCATGAAATCACTGGTCAATACAATGGCATTGTTCGTTTTTACAATCATCGGTGTCAATGCCTATGCCGGTAATTCACCAGGCGAAAAAGAGCTTTATTCGATATTTGATCAAGTCAATGGGTTTGATATCGAAACAGCGAGTTTGGGCGTAGTTCAGAGTGAAAATAAAGCCATTAGAGAGCTGGCAGCAATAGTGCTTCGAGATCACAGCATGGTTATTCAAATGGCTCGAGATACCGCAAAACAGCATAGTATTGACTACAAAATAGATCCCGCCAATGTTTCAGCAGCTACTCATAAGAAAACGATTAATAAATTACAAGGCTTGTCCGGAAGGGAATTTGACAAAGCCTATTTGAGGCACGAAGTTGAGTTTCATAACTCCGCCATTAACGCGGTTAAAACCGTACTTATTCCCGCTGCACAAGGTACAGAGCTCGAGGTATTATTGAAAGCGGTACTACCGGGTTTCGAGCATCACTTAAAGCTAACCAAAAAGTTGGCTAGCGACATTGGCGCTCTTTAATTAGATTATCTCGCTACGAAGACTCAGTATCATCCTGCCCCCTGGTGAGCGATGCGGGCTAGAGCTATGGATTCCGGTCTAGTCCGGCATACAGCCGCATCTGTCCGGCGTCAGCATCCGGGATACTGATGCAATATGCAGCGCAATTATCTGTCGGTATATGCCGTAGCCACAAGGGCCGGCTTCATAGGAAAACAACAATACCTCACCGCCAAATTCCTGACTCAATCGCGCCACCAGCTTCGCCACCTCTTTTGGCGGGTTTGCTATTTCTCCTCTTGACTGCGGGTTATTCCGACCGGCTATCGCCACCGATACCGCTATAGTGTCCTCCTTGTGCGTATCAAGACCAATGTAGGCTGATACAAAAAGTTCGCCTGCCGGATCGCATGCAGTGCGGATGACGTTTCGATTTCAATCGCTTTTTGGTTAAACTGTTTCATGACCTGTCCTCCCAATTATGGCTCTGTGTTGAGGGTTTCCATCTCAGCATAACCCACGTGCTTGAGATGGGCAGGTCAAATCATTATGTCTAGTTTCACTGAATAGTGTTTAAGCTGGCAATGCCTTCGAAAAGCCCCAATATCTTTAATCGTCAAATATGCAATATGTTTTATTGGCTATAATTAGCTGGTATGCAAAGCCTTGATGTCAAACTTGATCTCCCAACGCTTAAAGGAATTCGAAGCCTGGAATTATTCAGCGACGATCAATTGAGTAACCTCGCTCAATCGCTGACAGTCGATGTCGCAAAATCGGGTGAACAACTCATTACGGCTGGAGAGGTCGGCAGCTATAGCTTGTATATATTATCGGGCGATGCTATCAGCCGAGCCATAGATGGCGTTACTCTAAAAATAAAATCGATGAAAGATGGTTATCTTCAACCAATTGCGCAACTTCGACCCAGCCTCTATGACGTTGATGCAATTAGCACGGTGCATTATTTAAAAATAGGCGACGAAGTATTATCCGAGCTATCGAAAGCATTGGAAAGTGAGAATCCTGAAATTAAAGTCAGATTTGTTGATCGGGGTGAAAAAGCGAACCGATTAACATCCGAGTTATTTCGGGATATATTGAGTGGAAATATAAGGTTGCCGACCCTGCCGGATATCATAGTCAAGGTCCAACAGGAATTTGCCAAAGAAGATTGTGATCTTGATAGAATTCACAATCTTATCCAGTCGGATCCCGTGATAACCGCATATCTATTGAAACACGCCAATAGCCCCCTGTATCAGGGAAGCTCACCCGTGGAATCCTTGCGGCAGGTCATTGTTCGCCTGGGCATGAAGGCGGTGCAAAACCATGTCGTGATTATCGCAGCCACGCGGTTGTTTCAGGAAAAATCAGTCGGCATGAAAAAGCGGATGCGGCAACTTTGGAAGAGCAGTCGCAGAGTAGCCGCATTTAGCCGGGTGCTCGCCGTGAAATCCGGCATTTTCGATCCTGATTCTGCTCAAATGGCCGGACTGTTAAACGACCTGGGCGTCATTGCAATCCTGGAATACGCCCAGGAGAACAGTGACCTGTACGATGATGAGAATGCTCTTGACCAAACCATTGATGCATTGAGGCCCCAAATCAATAGTATGTTACTGCAACAATGGAATTTGGGGGATGAGCTGGTTACGGTGGGAGAAGAATCCCGAAGCTGGTTTCGTAACAATTCTGTCAGCACCGATCTTTGCGATTTGGTCCTGATAGCCCGGTACCATAGTTATTTGGGAACGGAGCAGGCGAATCAGTTACCGCTGCTCTCCAAATTGCCAGCATTTTACAAGCTGAAACTGACTGATTTCGACTCACAGGATAGTATGGAGTTTATGAACGAATCACAGGATGAGGTTGCCGCGATCGAACAAATGCTAGGCAGCATCTGATCGAGGGGAAATGGGTGCCTGTATTGAGGTCAGAGAGGAACAGTACTTACTTAAGCCCGCAATGACCGTCATGGGCCTTTTTACGTATTCGGTGTTCGGGTTTCAATGACGGCTTCCAGGGAACAGCCGTTCAATTTACGCCTGGGAATTGGTGCTTTCGGTAAGAAGCGGTCGTCCGAATTCAAACCCGCCGTGCATAATTCAAAACTCGCCCCGTGATAGTATCTTGAAATATCTGTTTCTTGGAGAGTGGCATGAAGAGTCTGTATCTGCCCGAGTGGAATGCTTTCATCAGGTATTTTGATATACCACGTGACGGAGAGACTATTGTTTACCTGCCCGTACTAAGTTTTCCTGTAGTAGTGAATTTTCTTTCGGTTGCAACACATCCCAAAATGCCGAAGCATCGTGCAATATTAGTAGACAATTTGGGCTCAGGATTTAGTGACCACTCAGAGAGCTTCAATTACTCGATGGAAGGTCACGCCAAAACTGTTGCCAATATTCTTGATCATGAAGGTATAAAAAATGCAACAGTTGTCGGTCATAGCATGGGCGGTACTATTGCAATTATGCTGGCCCTGTCACGACCAGACTTGGTTTCAAAACTTGTTGTCGCTGAAGGTAATATTACGCCTGGAGGTGGAGAAGCAACACGTAGTATTGCCTCATATTCAAAAACCGAATATGTCGAGCATATATTTCCAAAGTCCCGTAAAGAATGGTTTCAAGCTGCTATTGAGGGAGATGCAACGGGCACAATTTTGTCTGGTGCCTGGTCAACAGCTAGTGCTGCTGGACTTCACGGAAACTCAAAATCCTTGGTAGAAATTGATCCTTCAGTCAAAGACCAATTTTATGAATTGCCCATACCTCGTACATTTATATATGGCGAGAAATCGCTACCGGAGAATTCCGGTGAAGTAGGCGCCGATGCACCGGAACCCGGTAAACTGGAAGCGCATGGTATACAAATAGGCGTGGTGCCGAACGCTGGCCATTTACAGATGCTCGAAAATCTTGATGGATTTATCGCGGTTTTGACAAAAGCGATCAAGGTATAAACCTGGAGAGCATGCTGAAAGATAGCGGTCATTCACGGCGCGACTAGGAATGCGTGCGATCGGCACGGAACAGTCATTCAATTCAGAGTAAATTCAACCTGAGTAACAGGGTCAGAGCACGATCAAATTCGGTTTATCCGACTCGAGAAATAAACCTGGCCTGGCTCCTTTGGCCAGAATTTCGATGGTGCTCGTGAAGCATCTTGCTAGCCATCCCGCTAGCTGAATAGCAATCCATAAATCAGTGTTCCGATGGTGAGCAGCATGCAGCTAGTGGCCGCAACACGGAAAGTCTTGATTTCACGTTGAGAGGTTTCCGACCAGAAAAGGAAACCCAAAAGAAAGCCGCTAACAAAGCCGATCGCATGCGCCCAGTTGTTTACGTTTGGCAAGGTCAGCCCGGTAATGACAATCAAGGCGACCCAGATACCGACTGATACTATCTGTTTTTTCAGATTTCCCTTGCTGGCGCGCCATTCATCGTACGACATACTACCGATCATGGCGCAGACTGCACCTGAAGCGCCGAGCGTGAGCGGTATTCCAGCTAGACTGGAAACTGCCATGCTGAATAAGCCGCCAAGAAAATAAATAAGGAAAGATCGGCTGGGCGCATAGATCTCAATGTTAATTTTTCCAACCGCATGTAAGGCAGAAACATTAAACAGTAAGTGCAGCAAGCTGCCATGCAGGTAGTTGGCCGTGATCAGTGTCCACCAGCGATCCTCCGCAAAGACGGGTAATGTACCCGATGCTCCAAGTTTAAAAAGTACGCCGGTACTTGGTGAAAGAAAAACCATTGGATTCAGATCGTAGTTCACTGCCCCAGGCGCAATAAACAAAGAGGTGATGTACAGTACAATATTGACTGTTACCAGAAACCGCACTAGTTCCGTTGGTTCCCAGATATTTCTTATTAATCGCATAAGTGCAGTATAGGTGATTGTATGCGCGACTCTAATACCGACAATGTCGCAGTTGGGCAGGAAAGGGAGATTTGAGTTCGCAGCGTGGGTCAGCTAACGGGAACGTAAGACATACTTTGATTCCATCCAACATACGGAGGAATCGAAATGAACGATCTTTAATGTAATCACCATCATCAAGTACCATGGAAAAAAGGAAAGCTGATTGGTGAAAAGCCACCACTGAACCTGAAAGAAATTTGGGCCATTCGGATTCGACTTCAGATTGCTAGTAATTTACGTGATCTGGCGTTGTTCAACCTGGCGATTGATAGCAAGCTGCGAAGTTGTGATTTGGTCAAAATCAGGATCAAGGATATCTCGAGCGGCACAATTGTTTCTAGTCGAGCCATTGTAATGCAGCAGAAAACTGGCCAGCCCGTACAATTTGAGATAAGCGAACAGACCCGACAATCGATTTCAAACTGGATCGATTTTGCCGGACTCAATTATCAGGATTACTTGTTCAAGAGCAGGTTTAGGTCTTCGTCTCATATTTCAACCCGTCAATATGCATGAATTGTCGAAAGCTGGGTTTCTCAGATTGGTCTCGATCCAACCGCCTATGGCACTCACTCGCTGAGAGGCACTAAGGCATCGTTGATATATCGTAGGACAAAAAATCTGAGGGCGGCTCAGTTACTTATTGGGTATTCCAAGCTGGAAAGTACCATCAAATATCTGGGCATTGAGGTTGACGATGCTCAGGAGATGGCTGAGCAGACCGAAGTTTGACCGGAAAGACCGGGGATCAGCAATATAGTTGATTCCTGGTCTTTACTCGATAGCTGTCATTCAAATTCGAATCTGAATACTCGCTCTTCGGCACGAAGCCGCCGTTCACCGAACCATTCATATAGTCTTAAGAATAGAATCGCCCAAATGATTAGCGATAATTTCGCCCTAGGTATCCGTTTGAGATACGCTGTCAGTTCCGACGAGGATGGCAAACACTTACTTCAAAGCGACGGGAGCTTGGATGCGATGTTAAACACGATACCTTTGCAGCTGAAAGACGGCTGGTCTATTGCCAGTCCGGTCGAAGCCAATATGGATGTGCAATCTATGGTCGACCTCACCCAATGGATTGAAGAAACTTATAAATATCATAATACCCACGCTGTTCTGATCGAACATGCGGGTCGTCTCATCTACGAACTCTATCTGAACGGTGAGGATGGCAATGCTGGTCATAGGAAATTCAATGTCAATTCGCTACATGATTTGAGATCTATTTCAAAAAGCGTAACGTCTTTGTTATTTGGAATTGCATTCGAAGGGGATTATGGGAGAGCCCTTTCAACGCCAATAACTGAATACTTTAAAAACTCAAATATCACCTTCGGAGCTGGTGTTGAAGAAGTCACCCTACAACATGCTTTGACAATGACCGCCGGGATCGAATGGGATGAATCGACATTGCCTTATAGCGATCCCCAGAACGACGCGGCCCAACGGCATAGGGCAGAAGATCCTGTTGCGTTTACGCTGGGGCGGCCTGTAAAAAACCCACCTGGCTCACATTGGGTTTATAACGGTGGGTTAACTGACTTGCTGGTGTCAATTATTGAACAGAAAACGGGTAAACGTTTTCGTAATTTCGCCGCCGAAGTTCTATTCGAACCATTGGGTATTAACAATTTTGAATGGTGGGGAGGACGGTATTGGAAGCCGAAAGGCAGGGCTAGCGGCGCGTCGGGTTTGAGGATGAGGGCTCGTGATTTGGCTAAAATCGGCTCTCTTGTCCTTCACGATGGCCTTTGGGGAAACCAAAGGATCGTGTCATCAGAATGGATACAACTATCTATCCAACGCCATGTGAAGGAGTCGATTCAGGGTGCTCGGGGGAACTACGGTTATGGCTTTCAGTGGTGGCCTGGCCGCTCCAATAGCATTCCTGCTTACAATATCATTGCCGGGTTTGGATTGGGTGGACAGCAATTGCTTGTCGTTCCCGAACTCCATCTGGTCGTTACTGTTTTTGCAGGGAACTATGACCGCCATGGCCAAAATTTGTTTAACTGGGTGATGGACCGTGTTGCGTTCGCTCATCGAAGACATGGCTAGCGAATCCCCTATTACTCACTACTAACGCATGGCATTACTCTGTACAGCGGAAGTCCGAAAGGGGCACTTTGTACGCATTCATGATTCAAAAATGAATGCCCGCTTCCATATTGCAGTCATTCAAAACTTCAGGTCATAAGGCAAGTTTCGGCACACAGCGGACACCCTGCTCTCGGGTAATGGGTCGAACTCTTTTGATTCCGCTTTGCTCTCCAAATGTGCAAGTATCTGCTTGATCACCACAAGGCCCTCGATGCTAGCGAATACCTTGACAGCGCCACCGCATGCGTCACAGGTCGATATTGAATACTCGCATGAGGCGCTGTGCCTTTATGCCCTCGGGTGCAGGTCATCGCGGTATGCTGCTCCACAGGCGATCGCTCATCGCCGTTTATCTGGTGTTTGGCGCTCTTGCCTCGTTTCGACGGCGTCACCTGGGCTCGGCGGGCCGGCACCCCCATCAGCTGCTCCAATCTTGTACTACGGTCCGGGAAAAATATCCAATACAACAAAGATTCTTAACAAACTGTGGTCTTACTCACTGCCTGCGCAACCGATGCATGACAGCATAGGCATGCAGCTTTTCAGCTCGCGATAGGCACAAACAACTAATTGTGTTTAAATGGAAAACTGGAAAAATTAATTTGAAATCAAGGAGATAAAATTGTTAAAAGTTTTGCCGATAATCGTTTTCTTATCTGCTCTCCTAATTGGGTGTTCCAGCGTTACCAAAGAAGCTGTAAATACAGTTGATACCCAGCCACAGGTCAGCAAGACCATTGTTGAGGACGAGGTGAAAGGCTTGAAGCGTAAAGTCGTAATTGCCCGCTTTAGCAATGAAACAAAACATGGAAACTCTTTCCTGCTAGACGAAAACAACGATCGTATTGGCAAACAGGCGAGTGATATTCTGGCTGCACGCCTGACCGATTCGGGCAAGTTCCTGATGTTAGAACGCGGAGATCTGGATAAGATCAAGGCGGAGCAGGATTTGGCCAACATTACGCCCAAATTTGTTGGAGCTGATTTTCTTATCATCGGCTCGGTATCCGAATTCGGGCGTTCCAACGAAAGCGAAGTCGGCATATTTAGCCGCAACCTGAAGCAAAAAGCTAACGCGACCGTGAATGTACGCCTGGTTGACGTGACTACCAGCCAAATTATTTTTTCGCAGGAAGGTAGTGGCGAAGCGCTCTCTGAGGCTAACCGGGTTTTCGGGGTGGGAGAAACGGCAGGTTATGACTCCAAGCTTGACGATGAAGCATTGTCGGCGGCAATTTCGAAATTGGTCAGTAACTTGATTGAAAACCTGTTAGATCAGCCCTGGGTCGCTTATATCCTTGATGTGCAACAGGAGCAAATTATTATGTCAGGTGGCGCATCACAGGGGCTTAAGCAAGGCGACATATTACGAGTTATGAAACGTGGGCGCACAGTGACGAATCAGCAAACTGGCTTTGATATCGAACTGCCCCGGCAAGAGGTGGCCAAAATAGAAGTATTGAGTTTTTCTGGAACCGGCAATAACGAGATATCTATTTGCAATTTGATCTCGGGTAGCATTACCGGTTTGGAAGTCGATCAACTGGTTATTCAGGAATAAATGGGGCGAAGCGCATGAAGAGCATAATAATAGTGGCTTTGGCATTGTTCATGGTGGCAGGTTGCGGCTCGTATAAAGAGACGGTACAGGTCGATGATAGGGGTTACCTGTTATTGATTGGTGAAACCAAAGGCAATGTTGTAATTATCGACGGCGGCTCGCCGATTGATCTCTATCGAGATACCAGATCGTATGATTTAGAAGGACAAAAAGCCACCAAGATAGAATTGACAATAGGCTCGCACACGTTGAAGGTTACCAAGGACGGCGTGCTTACCGTGAATAGGAAATTTTATCTATCAACTGGAACATCTTTCGAGGTGAAATTGTGAGGATCGTCTTATTTGCTATTGTTTTTGTCTTTATCAGTGGTTGCGCACCCAAGGTCAGCCAGTCGAATTTGTATTGGGGAAATTATTCGAACACGCTGTACGCGCTTAAAAAAGCGCCAGTCGATGACACCAAAGCCGCTCACGAGGCAGAACTCGAAGGGATAGTTGCAAAATCGAAAGAATTGAACCTGAAGGTGCCACCTGGCATTTATGCTGAACTCGGGTTGTTCGCATTGGAGAGGGGTGACAAATCTTCGGCGCAGAATTATTTCGGGCTGGAGCAGGAATCCTACCCGGAAAGCGCTATTTTGATGGAACAGACGCTTAAAACGAAAATCGATTAAAACTTGAAAGGGAGTCGTGATGAGATCACAGCTGTTATTACTGTTGGGTTCGCTGGTATTGCTCACCACTGGCTGTGCTACGAATACTGCAACCAAGGGAGCAACTTACCCTGACATGTATGTTGAGAAACCAGTGGCGATCCTGGTGGTTCCGGCAATCAATCACAGCACTGCGGCCGACGCACCAATATTATATGAGTCCACGGTAAATGAACCATTGTCAAATGCTGGCTTTTATGTGCTGCCGATCGAAGTAACCAACAGATTTTTACGCAATGAAGGTTTCACCGATGGGCAATCCCTGGCCGGCATTCCGCCGCAGAAATTTGCCGAGCCCTTTGGTGCTGATGCGGTTCTCTATGTAACTATTGATAAATGGGACACCAATTACTACGTAATCGGGGGCAATGTTGTTGTTGGCGCATCGTTTCAATTGAAATCCTGTAAAACCGGCAGCACTTTGTGGTCCTACCAGGATGAAATTCCAGTGGATACTTCTGGTGATTCTGGTGGCGGGTTAGTCGGCATGATCATCGCGACTGCTATTAGTACGGGGTTGCAGGATTACGTGCCTGTTGCGCGCAACGTAAATCTTATGACCTTGCAGTCTATACCTTATGGTAAATACCATAATCAGCATGACAAGGACCAGGCCGCCAGGATTAATGCGGGCAAGGTGCCAGCGAACTAGACACTAAGCGATATTAAAATGACAAGCGAAACATCTAAGCTTCCGCGTTTACTCGGCGGAGTAATATCTGTCTTAGTTTTTGTGTCCTGCTCTGGTTTGTCAGCAGCAAGTTCTGCAAACGAATCAAACGACAAGGCGGGCTCAAATACGCCGCCTAAAACTGCAGACCAAATGGTTTGTCAAGCAGGCAAGATCCTGACCGTTTTAAACGAAAATTATTCAAAGAAATCATTGACCTGTTTGCAGCGATTTACTGGAAAAACTTACGAGTATAATAATTTGGCGGATATATATGCTGAAGGGTGGATTGTTGTAGACATCAATAACGTCAATACATGGGTGTTCACGAAGTAATTATGGAGTTCAAATAGTGTATAGCTATGCTGTTTCACGTGGTCTTCCGATGGCAGTAATATTGGTGGCTTCATCAACCGCAATTGCCAGGGATATTAGTTACGACTACGTACAGGGCACATATTCTTCCGTCTCTAATTCAACCTTCCCGAACGATGTTGATGGCGACCGAATTGGAGTTTCGGGATCGCTGGCTGTAACAAAAAGCATGGCGATTACCGTGGGTTTAAATTCAACAGATTATGACCGCGATATCGATACTTCGCAGTTTGCTTTGGGCGTGACGTTACATGCGCCAATTGCGGTGGGAACTGATGTTGTTTTTGGTTTGTCAGCACTTAAAGAGGAAATTGAAATTAAAAGTGCCGATGATAGTGATACGGGTGCCGCCGTCAGTCTTGGAATGCGCCATTTGATAACAGATACAATCGAGTTCGATGCGGGTATTTCTTATACCGAAATATTTGATGATGATTTCACTGAGTACGGCTTTGGCGCAAGGTTTTATGCCAATGATCAAATCTCAATCGGCGTTGGGTACGCGGTTGAAGATGATGTGGATACACTGTTATTGAATGCACGATTTGACCTGAGCTTGTGAGTATAGGAAGTATTAACACCGCATTTTCCTAATTCCACCAAGATAAGAATGAGAATCGAGGCACCGAGCTAGCCCCGAAGCATCCGAAATCTGCCCGATCCCCGCCGACACGCCTAATATTGTTCCTCCTCTGCGGGCAATTCAACCTGATTTCAGCCACCAGGCATGCAGGCCATCTGCCAAGAATCTTGCGTGCAGCAATCTGGTGAGTTGAGTGTGTCAAACAGTTCTCGCTGGCTCCCCAACAAACCTGCTTGGAATCACGAATGCACTAATGTCACTACCAATCAGCGTCTCCATTGGGCACCTTCCGACCTATCACCATTCGAGGGCCTGGTCGACAGCTTAGTGAGTGGTCATTCGATGTGCCCAAAATTAATCTGCCAGATAGTCTCTGATCGGCTGCACAAAACGGACATTCAGGCATATGGAATTATGGAGTCAGGAGAGCCTAAATTCCTGAAATCTGATTGAATTTTGCCTTGAATACGATAGTTCCTGTTGAGCCGCTGTCCTTGTTCCGCATTACTGTCCACGAGGCAGGCAGCTTGTTCGTAGTGCATCAAGGATGATTAACGGGTACCGTATTTCTCCATAAATTCCTTTCGCAGTTTGATACGTTCCTGGTATTCCTTGTCCCACATGCCTTCTGGTGCGCCTTCCCATACCCGCTGGTAAACACGCATCTTGTTGCCGCCATAGATCTTGGCCAGATCTTCATTGCTGTAACCACGCTTCCAAAGTTCGTCTGTCACTGCAGCCAAAATTTTTGCAAGTGGTGCACTATCGGTGGCGCCCTTGTTGAAGGCATTAATCATGTAACCACCATCCGCATACATACTTGCGTTTTTCTTGGCGAAATCTACAACTAATGAAACGTCGAACATGTCATCAGAGGCAATTGCCACATGGTCAACACCCACCAGTTTGGCGTAGTAATCGATCATGTCAGCAGCCTGTTTCGGTGTGAGGTTATCTGGCCAGATGCCGTCGACCATCCACTCGGTAAAAGTCGGCGCGACATAACCGCCGCTTTTGGCTGCACGTTTTGCTTCTTCATCCGTGATGTTGCGATAGCAACCTTTCGGTGATTTGTTCTTCTCGTTCTTGTACAGGCCGGCAGGTAGCGAATGCGTATAGATGTAAGGTACACCGGCATGGTTTTTGTCCATGTGGTCCATGGCATCCATAGCTGTCTTTTTACCGGTATGGCTAAGGTCGAGGATAATGCCATACTTCACCATCTCGTCGATGACGGCTCGACCCCAGTTAGTCAAGCCATCATCCTTGCCATTGTAGGCGGCGAGTGAACCCGAGCCGGTTCTGAAGCGGTCGTTATAGGCAAGGATCATGCTGGCAATACCCATTTCTTTCAGGGCGGCCATACGCGTAAGGTCTTCTTCAAGGATGGTCGCGGTTTGCGAGTTCCAGATTACCGCGGTCTTGCCCTTGATATGCGCCGCTTCGATATCACGGGTCGTTTTAACAAAGATATAGTTTTCCGGCTCCTCAGCCATCGCAGCGCGGAAGGCATGGTGTTGTTGCATGAGATGATCCCAGTTCATGGACGCTGCAGTCAGTGTCATCTCATGACCAGTGACACCAGCATCACGAGCTTCCTTAAAGTAGGTCAGCAGCTGTTCGTTCTTGGACCAACCGGTGCCATACGGGCTTGCGAGCATACCGATAACAATCGTGTCCTTGACGAACTGCTTGGCCTTATCCGACGCTGGCCATTTCTTGGCGACCAGGCTGGCGTAACCTGTGGATGTAACAGTCATCGCGATGGCGAGTGCCAGTAGTATTTTTTTCATGTAATTTTTCCTTTGATGTAATGAAATTCACTGGATAAATTCGAACAGTTCGATATATCTATAATTACTTTGTTGTTAAACATGGTGTTGTGACATGTTTACACGATCACATTTCTTGAAACAGTATCAGAACAGACATTACCCGACATTATCATTTCGGGTCATTTTTGATGTAATGTTTACCTGGTTTTCATGAATGAATACACTGAGGAACCATGCTGCAACTCCATCTGATTAAAGCTACTCAGGCCATTCCTTTCGTCAGAGTGCTCGAAGAGGCAGGTGCACCCGTGCGAAAAATCAGTGAACGTGTCGGGATGCCCATTGATGCGGTCTATGCAGGCAAGGGAGTAATCGGCGAATACTGTGTGTGGCGCTTTATTGACCTCGCTGCAAAACACGAACGGCTTGATTTATTCGGCTACGATGTCGCGAATCAATATCCAGTTAATTCTGTTGAAGGGTTAGGTGGTATACGTACGCGCACGGCGACGACTCTGAAAGAGCTGCTCGAGTACTTCATCGAGGATGTACAAGTCGAATCGACCGGGTGCCCGTATTCACTGGTGCCTAATCCGAGCGGCATATGGTTTGTTCGCGAGCTGATGTTTGGCGATAAACGGAAGAACTGGCAGACCGAACAATACATGATCGCCATCATCATCCAGATCATCCGGTTGTGCACCGGACCCAGGTGGCTGCCATCCGAGATCAAGATCAGCTCGTCAAACAAAGCACTGCCGATTCCTGAAGAATGGAAAAGTATCAAGCTTGTTTGGGGAAGCGAGGCCACAGAAATCATGATTCCTGAGAGGGTACTGCCACTACCTCTTACCAAACAGTCAACTCAAAAAATATCAGGCTCTGATGAAACACCTGACCCTGCGACAAGGACTCCCCTGGAAATTACCGAACTCGTTCGAACTCAGATACTGACAAATACGATAGGCCTTGAAAACGCCGCGCAGCAAACCGGTCTCAGCCCTAAAACACTCAAGCGGAAACTGCTGCAAGATAACACCAGCTACTCAGAGATAGTGGATCAGCTACGGTTCGAGTTAGCGCAGTCGAAACTAAAAAATGTGGGAATCCCCATTCATGCTATCGCGCGGGAACTTGGTTATGAGCACCAGGCCAATTTCACCCGTGCATTCAAAAGAATGTGCGGTATTACGCCACAGGAATACAGGAATCGATTAGGCCTTTAACCTCCTCAATGCATACATAAATCCATAAAGTTTTTAAACGTCCACTCAGGGCATCTTCCGGCCTATCACCATTCGAGGGCCTGGTCGACAGCTTGCTGAGCCTGAGCGGTCATTCGAGGTGTACAAAATTAATCTGCCAGATAGTCTCTGATCGGCACAAACCGGACCTTCATGATGTGGTCATTTACTTCTGAAAACGATCCAAAGCTAGCATTCCTAGCAGATTCATCATTCCGATTATGTAGTAAATTTGGACTTATCAAATGGCCAGGTGTATAAAAAGGATCACAATAAATAACGATATTGCCAAACCCGTCTAAAGACGGGGACGGAAAGCCACGGGTCCTCGCTTCCTCCGAGAAAGTACAGAACTCTTCCCGAAGGACTCCAAGATCGCCGGACTGCTACTTCTTTACCACAAGAGAGAGGGCGCTCCGATGAAGCAAAGCTTAATAATCCTGCCAATTATTCTATTCACGCTGTTAATCTCGGGTCCTACTTTCGCAGGTGCTTCTACTGTTAATCCGGTGAAGGCGACTGATCTCGATCCAGGTTCCCTGCTTCTGCTCACCGCTGCACAGGGAGGCGATGTCGAGACTGTGAGGCAGATGATCAGAGAGCAGAAAAATATTGAGACCACGGACGATTACGGCAGAACGGCGTTACACATATCAACTGAGTACGGACAAGCAGAGGTTGCTGAAATGCTCATCGAAGCCGGTGCCGATATCGAAGCAAGAACAAAAGGTGGAGTGCTCCATACCTACTGGCAGTATACACCGTTGATGATTGCTGCTGATTGGGGTCGTCCGAACATTGCTAAACTACTTATCGATGCTGGCGCTGACGTGAATGCCAGAGACGGCGGTGGTCGGCGAACATGGAATATCCTTCATATCGCGGCCGCCGATTGGCATACTGAAATTGCCGAATTACTGATTGAAAATGGCGCAGATATAGATGCGTTGACCGATCCCGATCTCAATACGCCACTTCTCCTTGCAGCGAGGCAAGGGAATAAAACAATGGCTGAATTACTCATCAGCAAGGGCGCCAATATCGACGCCGCAAATCGCGATGCCAGCACACCGCTGTACTTTGCGGCCCAATCGGGCACATTTGAAATCGCTCAGTCATTGCTTGCTAGTGGCGCTGACGTCAAGGCGAAGACTGTAGCTGGGTCCTACCCCGGTGATACCCCTTTACACGCCAGCGCTTACTCCGGTAACACGCAAATTGCTGAACTGCTACTGGTTAAAGGTGCCGATATCAATGCGACCAACCAATACGGCTTCACGCCACTACGCCGAGCAGTGGATCAGAACCATATAGCTATGACTAGGCTGCTCATCAAGAAGGGTGCTGACTTAGCGGCTACCGATAGCGGCGGTCTCACTTTGTTACATGTTATCGCGCAAACAGATCACATAGAGTTAGCCGAATTGCTGATTTCTGAAGGTGCTGAAATCAATGCAAAGGATATCAACTTAGGTTTTACTCCGCTGGATTACGCTCAAGGTGGTGAACCAGTAATGATCGCGTTGCTAGAGCAACACGGTGGTATATGCACCAGCTGCTAGATGTTGGGTCTCTGGAATCGAGCTTTGATGCATTTGTTATTTGAACGTCTCTTGTGGGCACTTTGGTACGCATTCATGATTCAAAATTGAATGCCCGCTTCCAGATTGCAGTCATTCAAAACTTCAGGTCATAAGACAAGTTTCGGTTGCGGACCTTGGCCTGGGTCTCTGCAAATCGCTGCAAAGTGCCAGGAGGTGACATACGAGAGTAAATTAAATTAGTCCAATGTGCCCAAACCAGTCGCTTAAGTAGAATCTCCTCAAAAAGCATAACTTATTGATTTATAAACAATAAACTGATTATATCAGGTATAATGGTGCACGATAAATCGGCATTTCACTCTAATAAGCGTGCACCTATGATTCGTTATCGAAGCCAAAAACAACTGCCGCTGGTCGACTTTGAATGGCCCTTCCAGGTGGCGCTCGACGAGCAAAATCGTTGGGTAAAGTTAAGCCAGTGCATTCCCTGGGATGAACTGGCTGAAGGTTATTACCGCAGTTTCTCTGCTAGCCAGGGCCGCCCGGCGAAAGATGCCCGACTGGTCATCGGTGCCGTGATTATCAAACACAAGTTATGCCTGTCGGATGAAGAGACCGTGCAGCAGATTCAGGAAAACCCATACCTGCAGTACTTCGTCGGGTTGCCGGGATATCAGATGCAAGTTCCGTTTGTTCCCTCGCTGTTTGTGGAAATCCGCAAGCGCATGGGACAAGACGTATTTGAAGTGTTTCATGGTGCGATCGTTGATGCGGTGGAACGGAAACGGGCAAAGCCTAAAGTATCGCGATCGGATGATCCGGACGATCAGGACCCGCCACCCTCCAGAGCTGAACCACCCGGCTCTGAAAAGAAACCGACCCACCAGGGCAAGCTGATCCTGGACGCCACCGTTGTCGAACAGGCAATTCGTTATCC
>JAAESG010000580.1 GCA_024229615.1 Gammaproteobacteria bacterium
CCTGGTGGCTGAAATTTGGCCGGATCTACTGGCGGGAAGGAGCAAAAAGAGGCATGTTGGCGAAAATCAGTCTGATTTCGGAGCTGGACGACGTCCTTAATTTCTTTCTTTACGTGCTGGAATAGTGGAAATTGGGTGTTAATTCTTCCTATACTTCGACGCCGAAGACGAAAAGCAGGGTGACGGCGTCCACGACACCGCCGGGGCACCCGCCAATCGACAAGACCGCGGTTTCGAGCGCAATTCGAATCGTGGCGATCGGCAGGCAGGTAGCCCTCTGCAATCCGGTCATCAGGCCGTCGCGTGGTCCGGCGCCCAGGTTAGCGGTCAAATAAATACCCGACGCGAAAGTATCAGCAGAATAAACGCGGCGCTCCCCAAATATCAAAACAGAAAACTGGCGGCAGGATACACAGGAAACATCCGTCCGCCCGACCATTCATCAGTTGAGCACCCGTTTAAGGCGCCGTGCCGTTACGCGAAGGCGTCGTCGACCGGAATGGTTTCGCGAGCCGTGCTTGCGTTAAAGCTTACTGAAATCGATCGATGCAGAACGGAATTCCGGCAATCCGCCGGGCGGCAGGTAATTTCGGGTTGACTGCCAATATGATAGTGTGGTCTGCTTGCGCGACGCGCAGTATACACACTGCAAACCCGATAATTCACTCTAATAACCGTGCAAGGTAACCGTGCCAGGATTCTTTATTATGATAACGCAATGTACCAAATCGAGTTCGTTAACCTGGTTGATGGGCTTGGCCCTGTTGCTGCTCGCCGGCAGCACCTCTGCCCAGGAAACAGGAAAACCCAATATCCTCGTCATCTGGGGTGACGATATCGGTATCTCGAATATCAGCCACAACAACCGCGGCATGATGGGGTACCAGACGCCCAATATCGACCGTATTGCCAGAGAGGGCGTAGCCTTCACCGATTACTACGGGCAGCAATCCTGCACCGCCGGGCGCGCGGCGTTCGTTGGCGGCATGGTGCCGGTGCGCACCGGCATGACCAAGGTCGGCCTGCCCGGCGCCCAGGAAGGCTGGCAGGAGTCGGATATCACCGTCGCCGCGGTGATGAAATCGCTCGGCTATGCGACCGGGCAATTCGGCAAGAACCATTTCGGTGACCGTGACGAGCATTTGCCGACCAACCACGGTTTCGACGAATTTTTCGGAAACCTGTATCACTTGAATGCCGAAGAGGAACCCGAAAACCGGGATTATCCGGGCGACGTCGTGCTGCCGAACGGCAAGACTTTCCTCGAGCAGTGGGGCCCGCGCGGCGTACTCAAGTCGATGGCCAACGGCGACGGCACGCAGACCATCATCAACACCGGTCCGCTGACCAAGAAGCGCATGGAAACCGTCGACGAGGAAACCCTCGCCGCGGCCAAGGAATTCATCCAGCGCAATCATCGCGAGGGCAAGCCGTGGTTTACCTGGTGGAACGGCACGCGCATGCACTTCCGTACCCACGTCAAGGAAGAGCACACCGGCATCTCCGGACCGAGCGGCGACGAGTACCACGATGGCATGGTCGAGCACGACATGCACGTCGGCGAGCTGCTCGTTCTGCTCGACGAACTCGGCATCGCCGACAACACGATCGTGTTCTACTCGACCGACAACGGCCCGCATTACAATACCTGGCCCGACGCCGGCACGACGCCGTTTCGCGGCGAGAAGAACTCCAACTGGGAGGGCGCCTACCGGGTGCCGGCTTTCGTCCGCTGGCCCGGCAAGTACCAGGCCGGCACGACGAAGAACGGTATCGTCGCACACGAGGACTGGCTGCCGACTTTCGCCGCCGCGGCCGGCAAGACCGACATCAAGGAAGACCTGCTCGATGGATATCGCGCTATCGGCCGCAATTATCGTAACCACCTCGACGGTTACGACATGACCGATTATCTGTCCGGTAAGGCCGAGAAGTCACCGCGCAAGGAATTCTGGTACTTCAACGACGATGCGCAGGTCGTGGCGACGCGCCTCGGCGACTGGAAGGCCGTGTACTACGAGAACCGCGGGCGCCGGTTCGGTGTGTGGATGGAGCCGTTCACCGAGCTGCGTATTCCGCTGCTGTTCAACCTGCGCCGCGACCCGTTCGAAAAGGCGCAGCACAATTCGAACACCTATTACGACTGGTTCCTGGACCGTCCCTACATCATCGTGCCGATGCAGGCCGCGGCGGCGAAGTTCGGCCAGACCTTCATCGAGTACCCGCCGAGCCAGAAACCCGGCTCGTTCAACATCAGCGCTATCGTCGAGAAACTCAAGCGGCAAATGGGCTCGCATTGACGATCCCGAGCCGCAGCCGGTCCGTGTAGAACGGGCCGGCTGCGGCCGCTTTACCCGGTGGTGCAAGGAGTGTTCAGCATGAACAGCGCATCCTCGAAACGACGCCGTACGACCTTAGGCGGCGTAATGTTATGCGTTCTGGTTGCGGGCCTGGCGCCCGCCGTTACAGTCGCCGACGCGCCGGACTCGAAACCGCGCCTGATCCTGCAGATTACCGTGGATGCGCTGCGCGCCGACCTGCCGGGACGTTATGGTCACCTGCTCGGCAAGGGCGGTTTCCGCTACCTGATGGGCGACGGCGTAAACTTCGCCAATGCACATTACCAGCACGCCAATACCGAGACCATCGTCGGCCATGTATCGCTCGCCACCGGCGCGGTGCCGGCGGAGCACGGCATGATCGGCAATGCTGTCTTCGCCACGGAGCCCTTCCAGTACAATACGGATTTTCTCTTCGGCGGAATAATGGCGTCGGGTGGCTCGACGGATATCTCGAACAGTTTTTTCTGCGTTTCGTTTCTTTGTCATCATCGTTTCCTCTTCAGGTTAACGATGAGCTAAAACTGTCTCTTAGGCAATCAGGCTATTTGGTCCACATGGGCCTGACGGGATACACCACCGGCGTCAGCCAGACCCTCCAAACGTGCGGCAACATTTACATCGTTACCGTAAATGTCATCCCGATCTACAATAACCTCACCAAGATTGATGCCGATACGAAACTGAATTTTGCGTTCATCGGGTAAATCCTGGTTTCGATTCGAAAGATCGTTTTGAATTGAAGCGGCACATTCGAGAGCGCTAGTTACAGTACTGAAGTCTGCCAGAACGGCATCGCCTGCGTAGTGGATGACCTTTCCCTGGTGTCGATCAATCAAATCACTGACCAGATCGAGGTATTCGCTAAGACGCCGGTGGGTGGTGTCCTCGTCCGCACCAGTCAGCCGCGAATAATCCGCCACATCCGCGTAAAATACGGCGGCTAGCTTGCGTGGTAATTGATCTGCCACTTGAAGAGTAGTTTTGCTAAGGCTGCAATATACAAGCAGATACTATATGAATGGTAATTCATGAGCCAGTGAGTGTCCGAAACTGGCTGCGAGTTCAACTGATCGACGCAACACTTTATTCTTTATAAAAAAGAAGGAGTGTTGGTAATGAAATATAGAACGCGCATTTACTATAGCGAAGAACAAAAGGCATTAATGTGGGATCGATGGCAAAAAGTATC
>JAAESG010000581.1 GCA_024229615.1 Gammaproteobacteria bacterium
GAGCTCAAGAATCGGCGCAAAGCGGTCGCACACCACATCACAATCGCCGAGCTACCCGAAGAGGAACGCTTCAAGCAACTGAGCACACAAAGTAAACACCTGATCGACACCATCAAGATGGTGGCTTACCGTGCCGAAACCGCCATGGTGCAGATGGCACGGGAAAAGATGCATCGAGAAGACGATGCCCGTAGTTTACTCAGAGCACTCTACAGCACGGAAGCCGACCTGCTGCCCGATGAAAATGCTCGCACCTTGACGGTGCGTGTGCATCGTCAGGCCAATCGTTGCGGCGACGAGGTGATTCGTCACCTTTGTACGGAACTCAACCAAACCGAGACGATATTTCCCGGTACGAATTTACGTCTGGTTTATGAATTGGTTTCGGGTTAACCACGGTCGATTATTCGACAGGCGGGCACGAGGGAAGTCGCTGGCGACTCTATCGTCAGCCGCTGTGAAACTGATGAGCTTCACCAGGATCTTTGAAATCGGGTTCATATGATAATCCCTGAGATCAGGAGATCTGACCTTCGGCTTTCTGTTCGACGGTGACGGGATCGATACCGATCCGCACCAGTCACCCTTCTGGATCAAGGCACTGGGACTGCTCCGAAGGGAGTAGACTCCCGGCCCCTGGCCCTTGCGAGCCCCAGAAAATCCTCAGCGC
>JAAESG010000582.1 GCA_024229615.1 Gammaproteobacteria bacterium
GGGCAATG
Organism: Gammaproteobacteria bacterium; assembly: GCA_024229615.1. Taxonomy (GTDB): domain Bacteria; phylum Pseudomonadota; class Gammaproteobacteria. Next base: position 9 of record JAAESG010000582.1, read on the forward strand.
ATTTTACCGATCGTAGACTTGCCGGAACCCATCGGACCGATGAGGATGATGTTGCGGTGACTCATGTGACTATGATAACCGCAAACAAAAAAAAGGCAGCCACCTGGCTGCCTTTTTTGATGCGATTATCGTGTCGCTTTATCGGAGATCGACACTCGCGCCCTGCAGGATTTTCGGAGTGACGAAAATCAGTAGCTCGGTGCGATCATCCACCTCGCGCGACGACTTGAACAGGACGCCGACGAAGGGCAGGTCGCTGAAGAACGGCACCCGGGTCACCTGAGTGGCTTTCTCGGTCTCGTAGATGCCGCCGAGAACGACGGTTTGACCGTTGTCCACCAGTAGCTGCGATTGCACTTCCCGCGTGTCGATACTGGGTGCGGACAGGCCGGCACCGAATGAGACGGTTTCACCCACGTTATCCTTGTGCACGTCGAGGTCCATGATGACTCGATCGTCCGGGGTGATTTGCGGGGTTACTTCAAGCGATAAAACCGCCTTCCGGAATTTCAGAGTCGCGTCGCCATCATCGAGTTCGAGGTAGGGAATTTCAACACCCTGTTCGATACGTGCAGTATGTGAGTCGGCGGTGATGACGCGCGGGCTCGATACGACTTCAGCGTTGCCTTCGATCTGGGCTGCCGA
>JAAESG010000583.1 GCA_024229615.1 Gammaproteobacteria bacterium
ATTAAGGCCACATTTTCGTGCAAACCGAGAGGCCGGATTCTTACCGATCATCGACTTCAAGCGGGTCGCAAAAAGCGCTGAACTCCAGCCCGCATGCGGGTTCACTTCTTTATCTTCTAACGATTTATCGATCATTACCTTGCCCAGAAACAAGCAGAGTAAAAGTCATAATAATTCGAATAACTGTGCACTACCGTGAAATGACTGCACTTTAGGACAGAAACTATTTTTATATTACAGCCACACAATGGTAGATCTCGCGCACACTTCGCAAGCTTTTTCATCACTATAATTATAATTTTCAATGGAAACAGCTCTCAAAGCCGACTATACGCGAATTATATTACTATTTTTGGATAGATTGTGGGCTCAGCCAGGTAAATAACCCTCGACTGCAGGTATCTAGTTGAGGCCCAGCCTCATACCGGACACACCTCCCTTTTGCCATCCTTATCGGCAGTGTGCTGGTGCTTGGCTTGTTCGCTGATCAGCCGACGTTGGCACAATGTGGAGTTGACGCATGCTGTCAGCCAATCAGGATATCGTGGATCTGAATCTACTCTGGTTGCTCAAAGCACGGGGAATTGCCAGATCCAACCGGAAAAAGGCGGCCATGGTGCTCGGTCTGAACGCCAGCCTGCTGGATGAAATTTCCCAGCTCTCCCTTGGTGACCTGAACACGATGGCGCATGCCGGTGTCCTGTTATTTCAACCTCACTTTCGGCCGAGACTCTGGCGGCAGATGATAGAGCAGGCCCATTCACCTTCCCTGGCATTTCGATTCCAGACCCTGTTGACGGCAGCCAGGGAGGTGACCGACCAATGAAACTGGCCGCGATCCGGCATTTTGATATGGCGGTTGAACTCATTCTTCGCGGGATGCGCCTCTCGATCGTGAGTCACGTTACCGGCATCCACCTTAAGCCGCTTCGGTCGCTCCATCGTGAAATTCTGGGTCGCGGAGCCACTGCCGGTCAGATGCCATCTACCCGTCGCATCCTCGCCACTCGGTCGGCACAGGCCACGGCCTCCGTGTTTGCCGCAATCTATCGGTCGGCGGGCAGTTCCGGTATCTACGATCAGATCGATATGACAGCGTTGCTGACGGCGTATGATCTCTATCGGGAGCTCCTGGAGGTGGCCGTATTACCAGCTTCCCCGGTCAAGCTGCTCGATATCAATCAAGCCTGGATCATCGTGCGGGATATTCGGACGGGCGCTGCCTATTTCCAAGAATGCCGCCATTGTTATATCGATTTTCTCAGTGCGGCGGATGCCAACTCGCCACTGGATTGTCCGATCTGCGCCCTGCGACGGCAGGAAAGCGCAAAACAGACTGTC
>JAAESG010000584.1 GCA_024229615.1 Gammaproteobacteria bacterium
ATCGGCGGCGGGGTCGTCGGTTGCAGCGTTATTTTCCATCTGAGCAAACTCGGCTGGCAGGATATCGTTCTGATCGAGCGTTCAGAGCTGACATCGGGTTCGACCTGGCATGCAGCCGGTGGTTTTCATACCTTGAATGCCGACACCAACATGGCGGCGTTGCAGGGATACACCATTCGTTTGTACCGTGAGCTTGAGGAGATTACCGGTCAATCATGCAGTCTGCATCATGTCGGTGGTCTTACCCTGGCGGAAACGCCTGAGCGCCTCGATTTCCTTAAATCGGCACGCGCCATGCATCGGCATATGGGACTCGATACCGAGCTCGTCACGCCTGCGGAGATTCGTAAGCTAAGCCCGATTACCAATACCGATGGTGTACTCGGGGCGTTATACGACCCGCTCGACGGGCATCTGGATCCATCCGGAACAACCCATGCCTATGCCAGGGCGGCACAGATGCAGGGTGCGGAAATTATGCTGCGCAATCCCGTACTCGAAACCAATCCACAGGCGGACGGCAGCTGGGAGGTGGTGACCGAGCAGGGCACGATCATCGCAGAACACCTGGTCAATGCGGCCGGATTATGGGCTCGCGAAATCGGTGCCATGGCCGGTGTCTATCTGCCGTTGCATCCGATGGAACACCAGTATTTTGCAACCGATGATATTTCACAAGTGTTCGAACGGGATAGCGAATTACCGCATGTCATGGACCCGGAAGGGGAGAGCTATTTGCGCCAGGAAGGCAAGGGTCTGGTGATCGGGTTTTACGAACAGAATTGTGTACCCTGGGCAGTCGATGGCACGCGCTGGGATTTCGGCCATGAATTGTTGACCGAGAATCTCGATCGGATCGGTGATTCGATGGAATTTGCTTTCAAGCGTTACCCGGTGCTGGCCGAGGCCGGGATTAAAACGATTATCAATGGCCCCTTTACCTTCGCGCCGGATGGAAATCCGCTGGTGGGACCGGTTCCAGGTTTACGTAATTACTGGTCGGCCTGCGCGGTCATGGCGGGGTTCAGCCAGGGTGGCGGAGTCGGCCTGACGCTTGCGGAATGGATGGTCGAAGGCGAACCCTCGCGTGACGTATTCGCGATGGATGTAGCACGTTTTGGCGATTACTGTACGCCTTCTTATACGCGTCTGAAGGTAACAGAGAATTATCAGCGACGCTTTACGGTGTCCTACCCGAACGAGGAATTGCCCGCTGCCCGACCACTCGACACCACGCCTGCCTATGGCATCTGGCAACAGCAGAATGCGGTTTTCGGAGCGGCTTATGGCATGGAGCACGTGAATTATTTTGCACCGCCAGGGGAGGAGCCATACGAGATACCCAGTTTCCGTCGCTCCAACGCCTTCGACACCGTCGGCGAGGAATGTCGCGCCGTGCGCGAAGGCGTTGGCATCAACGAAGTTCACAATTTTGGTAAATACGAAATCAGCGGGCCTGCTGCACACGAGTATCTCGATCGCATTATGGCCGGTAAAATTCCGCCGCCAGGCCGTATCAGCCTGAACCCGATGTTGAGTCCGCGTGGCAAGATCATCGGCGATTTCACAATCGGTCATTTGAAACAGGATGTGTACCAGGTAACCGCGTCTTTCGCAGCACAGGCTTACCATATGCGCTGGTTCGAGCAGCATCTACCCATGAGTGGCGTCTCGTTGCGCAATGTTTCCAAGCAACGTATTGGTTTTCAGATCGCGGGTCCGAAGGCCCAGGAATTACTCGCTCGCGTCACCCGAACCGACGTGTCGACAGCGGCAATACCGTTCCTGTCGATACGCGAGATCGATGTCGGCCAATGCCGGGCTATCTTGCAACGCGTTAGCTACACCGGCGATCGTGGTTACGAGCTTTATGTGCCCTGGCATCATCAAACTGCTCTCTACGATGTATTGAGCGAAACCGGCGCGGACCTCGGTTTACGACCCTTTGGTATGCGCGCAATGATGAGTCTTCGCCTGGATAAGTCCTTCGGTTCCTGGATGCGCGAATTCAAACCCGACTATACGCCGATCGAAACCGGCCTGGATCGTTTCGTCGATTACGACAAAGCGGTCGAATTCATCGGTAAGGACGCACTGCTTGGCGAACGCGAAAAGGGCGCGACTCGCAAACTGTGCACATTCGTGGTCGATGCAAAAGACGCTGACGCGGTGGCCTGGGAACCGATCTGGCACGCTGGCAGCGTGGTTGGATATGTCACTTCGGGCGGTTATTCGCACTATGCAAAAAAGAGCATCGCCTTTGGCTTTTTGCCACTGGAACTGGTAGAGGAGGGGTGTCGGGTCGAGATTGAAATTCTGGGTGAATTGATTCCCGCAACATTGTACTCGGAGCCTCTGTTTGACCCGAAGAATGAATATCTTCGCGCCTGACGGTCGCATCGTCATACTCAATCAAAAGCAGACACATGTGCGCTTTTATACCCCTGCTAGCGGTTTGAAACGGCGCTACGCCGATTTGTGGTCGGAGTACTGAACCGAATGGTGTAAAGTCATCGGTTTATTCACCTTGGGATAATCAAACGATGACCGTAATAAGCTGGCAAGCGTCGGTTTTCAATACACTCAAATCCAGTGGAATCGAACTGGTCGCCTATGTTCCCGACGCTGGACATTCGCTGTTGATCGAAAAATCCCGCCGCGATCCTGCGATCGAGGATGTGCTGCTAACCACGGAAGAGGAGGGCGTTGCGTTGTGCACCGGGGCCTGGCTTGGTGGCAGAAAATCAACGCTACTGATGCAGTCAAGTGGTGTGGGTAACTGTATCAATATGTTTGCTTTACAACGCGTGACCGATATTCCCCTGGTACTCGTAGTGACCATGCGCGGAGAGTACGCCGAGTTCAATCCGTGGCAAGTTCCAATGGGTTCTACCACCGAAAAGGCTTTGAAGTTGTGCAGATTTAAGGTCTATCGGGTTAGCAAGGAAGTGCAGGCCGCTGCGACAGTGCGCTCGGCGATAGAGCTGGCCTACGAAAAAAATATCGCGGTCGCCGTGCTCTTGTCACAAGAGATGCTGGGGCCGAAAAAATGGTGAAACTAACCTCGGGAAGTTCATCGGAACAGGGCTTGAATCGCAGAATAGTGGTCGGTGAGATCATGGCTGGTCTCGATGATGCGGCCATCGTTACGGGATTGGGCTCGCCAACCTATGATGTGGCCTCGGTCGAGGATCGGGATCGAAATTTTTATCTTTGGGGCGCGATGGGAGCTGCAGTCGCATTGGGTCTGGGGCTGGCACTGGCACGTAAGGATCTCGATATCCTGGTGGTGACCGGGGATGGAGAAATGTTAATGGGGATGGGGAGCCTGGCCACGGTGGCCGTGAAATCACCTGAAAATCTTTCGATTCTGGTGCTCGATAACGGACTCTATGGTGAAACCGGAATGCAACAAAGCCATGCCGGGCTTGGATGCGACTTAAGTGAAGTGGCGGCGGGCTGCGGCATTCAAAACTCCTGGAAAATTTCTACTTACGGTGAACTACAGGAGGTCAAAACGAAGTTTCAAAGCCGCGGTAGCGTACGTTTTCTGCGTGCGATAGTCGAAAACGAGGAGCTCGAACGTGTCATGCCAACCCGTGACGCGGTTGAGAATAAATTGAGATTTCGCAAGTCGATCGATGCCGACGGGCTCGGCCAGTGAACATTGACGACTGAATTCAAGGTAAAGCATGCAAAAATTCGAAGTATCTCAATTGCTGTGAGCGATGCGGAAGCTCTACAGGATGAAAATAACTAGAATCGGTCAGCTGGAAAGAGTTGGCTGTCTTTTTAGTAATCCAAATTGATTAACTCAAAAAACTGATAGTGCGCTTGAGGCGACTTGCGCATCGACAACAATCTGGTGGAGAACGCCATCCGGGCCTTTGTGGTGGGCCGCAAGAATTATTTGTTCTGCGATAGTGTGGCTGGTCTATACGGTCTAATCGAGACGGCCAAGGCCAGTGACATTGAGCCATACCGCTACTTGCGCCATTTGCTTACCGAACTTCCCAAGGTGAACAGCCTTGAAGACATTGAAGCGCTGCTGCCACATAACATGGATTAGTTATTTGCCCTTACGAACCACTCTGGTTGGCCCAGTTGTTGAGGGCCTTGTCATGAGGATGTTTGTCGATACCGGTGCGATCTATTTGCACCGCTTCCCTGGAATGTCGATCTGCCAAAGAATATCAAGCGTTAATCTGTGGGGTTGGCCTGACGCTTGCTGATAAACTACTTAAATTCATATAGTTACGTGAAATTGCCAACATCGATCTGGGCCTTTTTGACGATGTATAGGAACTAGTTCCGGCAGTCAGTAACAACTAGTTCTAACAGCATGTGAGAACTAGTTCGTATAGCGTATTTATCCCTGATTACCCCACTAGAATAGATATCAAGGTCTGCCACTTCTGAATTTTGAGTTTCTTGATTAGGAGCTTTTTGCAGATCACTTGATGTAAGTAGAAAAACTTCCGACATGTCGATAACTGGCTAAGATACCGTGATTTTACGCTATATGGTTTTGTGCATCTGCGCTGCGGTAATGAGTGCTTGCGGAGGGGGTGATGGTGATTCTTCCTCTACTCGGACGGGCTGGGAAGTCAATGAACTGGTACCGCGCACCGGACCCATAGTCGCCGTCAGGGTTGACGAAGTGGCCACTCTCGACGGTAGCCGTTCCTATATCGACGCGACCTCGCCGTCTTCCCAGGGAGAGGCTGACGACCTGAATTACCATTGGTCGTTCAGCTATAAACCAGATGAAAGCAAAGCAGTTTTGCAAAACGCTGGAACGGCTCGACCCAGTTTTGTCGCCGATGTTCGCGGGGTCTACATCGTACAGATCGAGCTCAGTTATAGAGGCCTGACCAGTAACCGTGAAATTCAAATTGTCATCGCCACGGTTGCTCCGGAACGCCCTACCGGACGCTATTTTCACCAGGGGCTGTCTTCGAATTGCACAAATTGTCATAACGGCAGCCTACCACTGATTAGTGGAGGAGTTATCCAGGGTAAATCATCGGATCATCTGGCCACCAGCAACGTGTGCGAGGGTTGCCATTCTCCGCTAGGTTTTTCCGATATAGTGTTCGTCGATCACATGGAAAATTTTGGCACCTGCAGCGAATGTCATAACAATGTGCTTGCGATCGGCCAATCCGATCAACACCTGAAGACCGACGCCGAGTGCGACGCCTGCCATACCACGAGACATTTCGTCGAGTTGCAGCCTGACGGCAGCTACGACCATAGCAATGTTTCGACATTCTGTTCCTCCTGCCACAACGGGATGATTGCTGCAGGAAAGCATGCAACCCATTTGGACACAGATTTCGAGTGCGGGACCTGTCACAATACCGAAAGTTTCATTGGCGCCTTTCCCAATCATCTGAAGCCACCGGTTGTCGGAAGTCGCTGTGACTCCTGTCATGATGGTAATGACGCGGTCGGTCCCATGAATGGCCATCCTCTGGTCAGTGTGGATTGCGCTGTATGCCATGATATCGATAGTTTCGATCTCAATGGCCAGTTCGACCACGGACTGGTTGATTCGACAGTTCAATCCTGTCAGTCCTGCCATGTTGAGGGCAACGTAATAAACGCATTGACTAAATCGGATGCGACTAACCATGTCACCACCAGTGCAGATTGCGGAGCCTGTCACAATACCGAGCGTTTCACGGGTGCGTTTGTCGACCATACTTCCGCGGCGGTCGTCAGTGCACGCTGTGATACCTGTCATGGAGTCAGTAGCGTCGGGAAACCCATGATCGGGCATCTGGACACGACCGAGGACTGTGGCGTTTGCCATACGCCGGGCACATTTGCGAGCGGTTTCTTCGACCACGCCCCCAGTTACCTGAAGGCGATGAGCTGTGCCAGCTGTCACGACGATGTCATCAGTTTCGGCAAGGGTGTCAATCACCTGCCGACGGTGGAAGACTGCGGTGCCTGCCATAACACCGATGCGTTCGTGC
>JAAESG010000585.1 GCA_024229615.1 Gammaproteobacteria bacterium
ATAACGTCGTCGACACACACCCTTACACGGTGCTCGGCAACGAGCACGGGGTCAGTATCGGCAAGGTGGGAAACCTGCTCGCGGCGCTACGCGGCTGTGGCGTCGATAATGTTTTGATCGAAACCAGTAGCGGCGAGCTGCCCATTTTCGACAGCAGCAGCGCCCCCCTGGTAGCGATGATAAACCAGGCCGGCGTGGTCACCCAGGGCGCTACACGCCACGGCATCTGGATCGATAATTTCATTGCCGTCAGATTCGGCGAACATTACGCCTTTATCAAACCAGGCCCCATGCCGCTGATAACGGTTGATGGCGTCGTCCCGGACGGCTCGCATACACCGCAGCAATTGTCACTCAGCCTGCTGGATCATGTATTCGAGCAGGAAATTGCACCGGCACGTAACCCGGAGTTCAACATCAACGATGATAGCCGTTTCATCGCATCGCAGGACCCACGATCGGTGATTAGTGAAACAAAACCTCTTTTCGCCGATGAATTTGTGCGCTACAAGATTCTTGAATGCCTGGGTTTCCTGGCGCTATCCGAAGCACCAATCTGTGGACAGCTATACATCTACAAACCCTGCACCTTTCTGATCAATGCGCTCATGCATGAACTGTTTACAGCTCGGGATTCCTGGCGCCAGCTCAGTTACGACGAGATCGACCAGTTAACCGGCGAGATCGCGGCAACCACTTATCAACAATTATCGGACAACCAACCTGCGGGGTAATTTTCTCGGGTCTCCGGATCGCTACTGAACCCAGTCTTTCAATTGATATTCCAGTTTTGTCGTGCCAGCCTGCAGGACCAGCCATTGGCCGATGCGCGTGATCGCGAGGCCGGTATCGTAGTGCATCGATAACTGCAGCTCCAGTTCGCCGCTAAAGCCGGGGCAATACATGCGCGTGGATGCCAGCGGCCCCAGCGTCAGCGTATTGTCAGTGACGCTCGCCTGCCCGCTGACCTGGTTGCAGCCCGTGTTGCCGGAAACAAAGCCCTGTTCGCCGAAATCGAGCTCGGGGATTTTTTGTAAAGGCTCCGCCTCGGTAAATCCCAGTTCCTGCGCATATTGCATCAAGGTCATATCGTTGATGCGCTCCAGCACAAAACGGTGGTGCTGCAAATCCTGCAGGCTGATCGCAGTATCCTTCACGCCGTCACAGCCGCCGAGCAATTGTACAACGCGGATGCTGCCATCGTAGTCGAGCCCGAAGCCGTCGGCTTTCTCATCCGAAAGCTCGGCGATCAGCTTCAGACAGACCGGCGCATAAGGTGGCTTGCCGGCTACTTGCTGTTTGAGCCGTTGCCGCAATTCTTCCGGGGTGTCCACCAGCCAGTAACAGGCCTCGGGCACTCCCGTGCAAACGCTGTTCACTTCGTGGCCATAGCGATAAAACCCGTCGATCTGTTGCAGCCCGGCCTGGCAGCCGGTTGTCAGCAACATGAACAACGTCGCCAGTCTGTATTTGAAGCTCACAATCATCTCCATTCCTCCGCGGCCGTAGCGTCAAGCGAAGGCCGCGCAGCGTAATGCCAGCATCGGCAAGTTCATCGTTGCCAGCGGCGTATTATTTTCGAATCCCATTCTAAAGTTCCTTTTGAAAGGCCTGCGACCCGCGCCCGAGCCGTCTGACGTTGTTAATCGCCTCACTAGCGCTCAGCTCCAGTTTTTTGACCCGATCCGCGTGGAAATAAACAACGCTGCCCGACCACAGATCCGGCGCCCCGGGCAGGTATGTCACCATCTGGCCGTTGTCGAGGCGTTCGATCTCGAATCCAGGCTGTGAATTTTCATCGAACTGCACCATCACCGGCTGCATGCTTTCGCTTCCGCCTGGCCGAGTTTCATGCTGTCGGTATAAGCCTTGACGAAGGCGTAACCCGGAATCGAAAGCAGACCGTTGTCGATTGCCTGGTAAAACCTTTTCGCCAGCGGGCTCCTGGCGATCATGCCGGCGACGAAACAGACCACCACGATCGCGAGCAGCGCGAGCAGGTTGGCGAACGCAATGCCGCCGATAGTCGTGGTTTTAATGAATTTCAGAACACTCTCTCCTTTACTGACCGACTGCCGGCTAAAACAAAGCGCGACCACAACCCTTGAAAACTAGCTCGCCGAGGGTCACGGTCA
>JAAESG010000586.1 GCA_024229615.1 Gammaproteobacteria bacterium
AGCACGATGTCCGTACCCCCTGATAAATCGAATCAATCGAGCCCATCGTAGCGTGCATTGGTTTCCGCAAGCGCCGATTTGAGTCCTTTCTCCTGGGTCAACTGACCAAAGTTCCGGTAAACCTCCGTAGGGCAGAAGGACATCATCGTCATCAGGTCGTTGTACCAGTTGGCAGCGCTGCTCCGGCCCATCATGTCGTAGATGTGGTTGACATAATGCTTGTGGATGCGCTGCATTTCGTTCGGCATGGCTGCAACTAGTCGAGCCTTATTCAGCGTTGCCGCTTCCAGTTCTTCGGGTTTGACAACCTCGGTGACGAGCCCGATGTCCTTCGCCTCCCGGGCGTCGATTTCCCGCCCGGTCAGCATCAGGTCGCGCGCGCTTTTCATGTTGACCAGCCACGGCAGGATCATGTGAAAGCCGGAGATGCCGTAACGCAGTTCCTTATAGCCGAGACGGGTATCGTCGGTGACGATGGTGATGTCGCACAGGATCGCGATCTCGAAACCCTTGCCGATCGCGCAGTAGTGCACGCTCGCGATGACCGGTTTGGAAATCCGCCACGGCGCGGTGAATTCGTGCTGTTGCTGAATGTAGTGATTGCGGTAGGCGTAGATCGACGGGAAATCGTCATCGGCGTCTTCCTTGAGAT
>JAAESG010000587.1 GCA_024229615.1 Gammaproteobacteria bacterium
AACTGAGAAGTTATGGCGTTGCACATCGAGAACTCATTCCCGATACGATTCACGATACATCCCAGTATGCTAACAATCGGGCTGAGCTTTCGCACCAACCAACCAGAGTTCGAGAGCGAGGTATGCGAAGATTTAAATCGGCTGGTCAAGCCCAGCGATTTTTAGGTGTGCATTCTGCCGTGTACAATTTGTTCAATCTAGGTCGGCATCTAATTTCTGCTAGCCATTATCGCTTATTTCGAATGCGCGCGTTTGCGTCTTGGAAAAGGGCAGTGGTTTAAAAGGACAAATATTGCGTTCGTTTTTCGATTAGATAAGTTAACTTGTCAGTTCCCAATGGGGCGTGGTCGCCAGTCAGGTGGTGCCGACTCGTGCTTTCGAAAACGGCGTATGGCTCGCCTATGCGAACCACGCCGGACACGAAAACAGCTTCAATTACCTCGGCGCCAGCAAAATCGTGGCGCCGGACGGACGCATCGAAGCAGAAGCCGGAGCGGAGGAGGCGCTGATCACCGCGTCGATCGATACGCAGCGAGTCAGAGCCGCGCAGCAACGTCTACCCTACCTCAGAGATTACAAACGGTATCGCTGCAACTGAGTTTGAACAGGAAAGGAGCCAGGGAACGTGGCCAACACGGACAGTGCTCGGCGCCGACAAAAGGATTTTCGGTCAAACCTGTATTTTACTGACTTAATAAAATCAGTTACTTACGACACTTCCCATGTCCATTTGTGCCAGTAACCGCCAGTAACCGCCAGTAACCGCCAGTAACCGCCAGTAACCGCCAGTAACCGCCAGTTAATGGCAGTTAATTGGGCACAGAATTGGCACACTCTCCATGCGGAGAATAGCACCCTTAAACTCCGCATATTATGCGAAGTTTAGTCTTGCCATTGCGGAGATTATCGATCATAATATCCGCAATTAGCGCGGAGTTTATTGGGTGTACATTTGGGAACAAAAAGACTGGCCAAGCCTTATTTGGGACGAAAGTAAGCTAGCGACATTGCTGGCGAAAGTTTCCAGAAAACAGGGTCACCTACTCGGAAGGATGGAAGCCCTGGGCTTTGAACTCCAAAAGGAAGCGCATCTGAGCATTCTGACAGAAGATGTCGTAAAGTCATCCGCTATCGAAGGCGAGAATCTAGATCCTGACCAGGTGAGATCTTCGATAGCGCGACGGCTTGGTATGGATATTGGCGGTCTCGTTCCGGCTGACCGCGATGTCGAAGGTATTGTTGAAATGATGCTTGATGCCACGGGGAATTACAGCGAAAAGCTGACCGAAAAACGTCTCTTTAACTGGCATGCCTCACTATTCCCGACAGGGCGAAGCGGCATGAGCAATATTATTGTCGGCAACTGGCGCGATGATAGCAACGGTCCCATGCGTGTTGTTTCCGGAGCCATTGGTAAAGAGAAAATCCATTACGAAGCACCACCGGCAAAACGAATTCCAGCGGATATGAAGGCATTCTTAAAGTGGTTTGCCAATCCAGGGGATATCGACCCACTTATCACCTCAGGCCTCGCGCATTTGTGGTTTGTCACAATCCACCCTTTTGAAGACGGCAATGGTAGGATCGCGCGAGCCATCGCCGATATAGCGCTTGCTCGAACGGAAAACTCAGGTCAGCGTTTCTATAGTATGTCGGCACAAATTCGTCGTGATCGTAATGACTACTACACCATGCTGGAGCGAACCCAAAAAGGTGATCTCGATATCACGAACTGGATGGAGTGGTTCCTGAACTGTTTAGATCGTGCCATTGAGGGCGCACAAGGGACATTAGGCGCTGTTCTTAATAAGGCGCAATTTTGGGATCAATTTGCAAAAGAGCCGCTGAACGAGCGCCAAGTTAAAATTCTGAATAAACTACTTGATGGCTTTGAAGGAAAGCTAACCACATCGAAGTGGGCAAAGATTGCAAAATGCTCGCAGGATACCGCCTACCGTGACATTTTGGATCTGGTCGACCGGGGCGCTCTCCAAAAGGATCCCGGTGGCGGGCGCAGTACGAGTTATTCGCTGATGAGTTTTTGATCAACAGTCGAGAAGAAAAATATAATAAGAGACAGGCCATTTTCTGACGGCAAGATTATTTACAGGCTTTGATCACCTGGAGAATGGTGCTAGGGGTGGAATCGAATTAAGCGAACACCTGGTTGATAAATAAGCTCATTCAGCAGTAGCCAAGTATTAAGATACCAACTATTGCACCATCTTTATTTTGTACGGGAGTTTTGCGGGGATTAGTTGTGCATTGTTATGCTTCGTGGTGCCAAGTTCCGCAACGGACGCCCCATAAGTTGTTGAAAAATAAAGAAATATAAATCAGCTATCTTTCTGAAAATCCTCGTGTCGGTGCCGAGCGCGGACCGGTTCGATTCCGCCCCTGGCACCATTTCCCGATGTAATAGAAACAATGATTTGGGATTTCGAGTCAATTTCCATTGCTAGAATTGATCCATATTTTGCCCATTAACATGCCGAGTGCGTTCGAGACGAATTCGTCAATTTATGCGACGTCAAAGAGAGTACGCGTCAAATAAATCGATTTATATGTCGTAAAAGCCCTTTATGCGACATATAATCTGCCGCATGCCAAAGCAAATTCCCGAACAAGAACTCGAATCCATCCTTGAGATCGTGACAGCCCATGCAGGCAGGATACCGATTCGGATCATCCGCGGAGAACTAGCGTACGAGATGCCGCCGCGCATGTTGCAACGGCGTATTGCCTTGCTGGTTGAACAAGGGCGTTTGGTGGCCGAGGGGAGGGGCAAGGGACGTCGTTATCGGTTGCCAGGAGACAGTGTTGTCCTCCGTGCCAAGCCCGGTCAATTAGTAACCCAGGGGCATTCGGCCCAGGTCGAAATCTACCCGCCCATTTCCGCAGAAGCCGAGGCCATCAAACAGGCGGTTCGTGCGCCGATTCAGAATCGGCAGCCGGTCGGCTACCAGCGGGCCTTTCTGGATGACTACCGGCCTAATGTCACATACTACCTTTCCGCGGAAACGCGGCAGCACCTGCACAAGATCGCGCGACCGACCGACGGAGAGCACCCGGCCGGCACCTATGCGCGCAGTATCTATAGCCGGCTGTTGATAGATCTCTCCTGGAACTCCAGCCGCCTGGAAGGCAATACTTACTCGCTGTTGGAAACTGAGCGCTTGCTCGAATTGGGCGAGGCCGCCGAGGGCAAAAACGCGCTGGAAGCGCAGATGATTCTGAACCACAAGGCCGCGATCGAGATGCTCGTCGATCAGGCGGACGAAATCGGCTTCAACCGTTAC
>JAAESG010000588.1 GCA_024229615.1 Gammaproteobacteria bacterium
AGAGTGACCAATGAAACTTTTTAAAACGCTGGCAGTATCGGCAGCCGTAGCACTTGCATCAACTTCAGGTGTCGCGACAGCAGGTACGCTTCAAGATGTGCAGGCCCGCGGCGAACTTAACTGTGTGGTAACAACAGGCGTTGCCGGTTTTGGCGCACCGGATGACTCCGGTCGTTGGACTGGTTTTGACGTCGATTTTTGCCGTGCTACTGCCGCCGCAGTGCTGGGTGACCCGAATAAGGTCAAGTTTGTACCGACTACCGGTAAAACTCGTTTCACCGTGCTGAACTCGGGCGAGGGTGACCTGCTTTATCGCAACACTACTATCACCATGAGCCGTGACGCGGATCTGAAACTGACTTTCCTCGGCGTCAATTACTACGACGGCCAGGGATTCATGGTGCCGAAGGCACTGGGTGTGACTTCAGCCAAGCAGCTCGATGGAGCGTCGATTTGTATCCAGACCGGTACCACTACCGAGTTGAATCTGGCTGACTACTTTCGTGCCAACAACATGAGTTACGAGCCGGTCACGATCGAAACCAACGAGGAAGGGCAAACCAACTACCTCGCAGGGCGTTGTGATGTCTATACCACTGACGCATCGGGTCTGGCG
>JAAESG010000589.1 GCA_024229615.1 Gammaproteobacteria bacterium
CCCGACGGGAAAGCGGATTTTCGAAAAATCGAAGCAAAATACCAGCCTTCGTCAGGTGCGGGCCAGCGTTCCGTAACCTTGAGTGCAAGCGATCTGTTAAGCCTTTTCATCATCAACAGACAGGTGCCGGCCGACATGCGCGGAAGATTAAAGACCTTCGTACCGATGCCAAAATCAGATCATGTTAAATACGTCAACAAACTATCAAGACCCTGGCCGATATGGGGTATATCGTAACGCAATTCAGAGACCAGATATGACAACCTACGAGCCCGCAAACCCGTTAATCGTGCAGAGCGATCATACCGTTCTGGTGGAAGTCGACAGCCCGCGCTACGAGGCCGCCCGCAATGAACTGGTGCGTTTCGCAGAACTGGTAAAGTCCCCGGAACACATTCATACCTACCGCATTACGCCCCTTTCCATCTGGAACGCCCGTGCTGCCGGTATTTCAGCCGCTGAAATCAGCGAGGGGCTTCGCCGGTTTTCAAAATACCAGGTCCCCGAACATGTGCTGGTGGAAATCAACGATTTTGCCTCCCGCTTCGGCCGGTTACGCATGCTTGTCGACTCAAGGGGGCTTATCCTTTGCGCCGATACAAAACCGCTGGCGGCAGAGATTGCCCACAGCAAGACGGCCGCATCACGATCCTGGCGGTTTCCAAAGTGGCCAACTTCGCGGTTGACTTGCCGGATGCCGCCGTGGCCATACAGATTTCG
>JAAESG010000590.1 GCA_024229615.1 Gammaproteobacteria bacterium
CAAGTAATTGTTGATGTATATAGCCTAACCTGATGAAAAAGCTAGTAACAATTGCGTCCTGGTTGTTTGCAACCGGATCAACTCTCCTCATTGCCGGAGTGATCTACATCTATGTGGTAATGGTTCCGGAGCTGCCTTCGATTGACCATTTGGAGGATACCCAGTACCAGGTGCCGTTGCGCATTTATGACCGTAATGAAACTCTGCTGGCCGAGTTCGGCGAGCACCGTCGAATCCCGGTTAAATTTGACCGGATTCCACGCTATCTGATCGATGCCGTGGTGTCGGTTGAGGATGACCAATTCTGGCATCACCTGGGGGTCGATTTTTACGCATTGGGAGCTGCAGTTTATGAAGTTGCAACCACCGGACGCAAAACTCGTGGTGGCAGCACGATCACGATGCAGGTAGCGCGAAATTTTTTCCTCAGCCCTGAGCAGACCTATACGCGCAAGTTCAACGAAATCCTGCTTGCGCTGAAAATAGAGGGTGAGCTGGATAAGGAAAAGATCATGGAGCTCTATCTGAACAAGATATTTCTTGGGCATCGCGCCTACGGTATCAGTGCGGCTTCGCAGGTTTATTACGACAAGAAGCTCGGAGATCTGACCCTGGCGCAGGCAGCAATGATTGCCGGTCTGCCGAAAGCGCCTTCCAAGTACAATCCGATCTCCAACCCGGAACGGGCCCTGATTCGCCGTAACTACATACTCGGACGCATGCGAATTCTCGACTATATCAGCGAGGATGAATTTGACCTGGCGCTGAATGAACCGATTAGCGCGGAACTGCACCGTACCCGGACTACAGCCGAGGCACAGTACGTGTCGGAGCAGGTTCGCGCCCAGTTGTTTGAACAATACGGGGAAGAGGTTTACAAGGCGGGCCTCAAGGTTTACACGGCAATAGACGGCGACCTTCAGTCGGTCGCGAACCAGGCCTTGCGCAGGACTTTGCTCGATTACAATCGTCGCCATGGCTACCGTGGCGTCTTCGGCAAGATCGATATCGCCGAAATAAACGAAGATCCGTTTGACGAGGATCTGATAACGGATCAACGCATCGGCGGCCTGCGCAAGGGTATTGTAGTCTCGGTGGACGAACTGCAGCCCGCGCCTGAGGACGGAAGCAGCGAAGCGGTGCTAGCCAGTGCGACGGTTTTGATTTCAAATTACGAACAGGTCAATGTCCCGTTTGTGGATGGAATCGACTGGGCCTCGAGGTTTATTGATGTCGACAACCGGGGTCCCAAGCCCGAGAAGGTGAGTGACGTGCTTGCCATCGGCGATGTGGTATGGCTCGAAAACCGTGATTCCCAGTGGTTATTGGCCGATGTGCCTCGTATAGAAGGTGCCCTGGTTTCGATCAATCCCTCCGATGGTGGCATTCAGGCGATGGTAGGCGGGTTCGATTATTTCAAGAACAAATTCAATCGCGCAACCCAGGCGCGACGTCAGCCGGGATCGAATTTTAAGCCTTTTATATACTCGGCAGCGTTGGAAAGAGGTTACACCGCGGCCACGATAATCAACGATGCTCCGGTGGTGTTTGACGACGACTCGCTCGAAGCAACCTGGCGTCCGGAAAATTACTCGGGTAAGTTTTACGGACCGACTCGTATGCGCGAAGCCCTGGTCAAATCGCGCAACCTGGTTTCGATTCGCATTTTGCAGTCGATCGGCTTGCGCTACGCCACCAGTTATATCCGGCGGTTTGGCTTTGAACGTGATCGCATGCCCTATGACTTGTCGCTTGCGCTCGGTAGCGGAACCTTCTCGCCGTTGCAAATGGCGCGCGCCTACGCCGTATTCTCCAACGGTGGCTATTTAGTAGAACCCTATATTATCGACAGGGTCGAATCGGGTAGTGGTGAAGTCATTTTCCAGCACAAGGCGAAGACAGTTTGCCAGGATTGTGAACTCGAAGACCTTGATGATCTGACTGCCGCCGAAGCTGCCGAGGAAGAGGCCGGACTGCCGACAGAGCAATCAACCGAGACTGCCGGGTTGACTGAAGCGGAGCAACTCGAAGTGGGCGAACTCAGTGAAGACGAAGCCGGTATTGTCAGTGAGGCCGACGCAGTATTGGTTCCGAAATACGCACCACGAGTGATTTCGGCGCAGAACGCTTTTATCATGCGCTCGATGATGCGCGAAGTAGTGCAACGCGGCACAGCGGTGCGTGCCAAAGCGCTGGGGCGCAAGGATATTGCCGGAAAAACCGGGACTACCAATGACCAAATCGATGCCTGGTTCAGTGGGTACAATGACCAGGTGGTGACCACCAGCTGGGTTGGATTTGATAATCAGCGCCACATGGGAAATCGAGAAACCGGGGGTCGGGCCGCGCTGCCGATGTGGATCCAGTTTATGAAAGCCGCGCTCGATGGCCGTCCGGAGAATTTGCAGGAGCAGCCTGAAGGGCTGGTCACAGTTCGTATCGATTCCGAGACAGGTAAGCGCGCCGACGTGGATACCCGTCGGAGCCTGTTTGAAATTTTCCGCGAAGCGAACGCACCGCGCGAGACCGTTGCCAAGTCGTCCACTAACGGTTCTAACGGTGTGGTGGTGAATGCGCCGGAGTCAGAAGAAGAGATCGTCGAAGACATCTTTTAACGCGCTTGTGCTTGTTATTTTTCCTCCTGGGCGTATTTTTAGCGTACTCACTCAGTCATTTATGCCGTCTATAAACTCCTTCGTTGCGTGCGCTAAAAATACGCCCAGGAGAAAAAATCCCGGCGCACAAGCGCATTAAAATTTTTCGGTTACTCGGTTTTTTGAGAGGAGCTGAGTGGACATTTTTTTCGTACTCACTCAGTCATTTATTCGCATATAAACTCCTTCGTTGCGTGCGCTAAAAGTTCGCCCAGACGAAAAAATCCCGGCGCACAGGCAGACTAAAATTTAACCGAAATTGGTTTCATTAAGAAATTAGGCGTGCGCTTTCATCGTACTCACTCAGTCATTTATGCGTCTATAAACCCCTTCGTTGTGTGTGCTTAAAATACGCACAGGAATAAAATCCCGGTGCACAGGCAGGCTAAAATTTAACCAAAATTGGTTTCACTAAGGAATCCGGGGAGCATATAAAAATATGCCCAGGAGAAAAAATCCCGGCGCACAAGTGTATTAAAAGTTTTCAGCCACTTGTTTTTTTTGGTGAGCAGGCGTACGACTGGAGATTGTGCAGTCATTTCGAAGTCTCGCGTCGATGTTGGCGTACTGTGTTGAATGACGCCGCTTGTAGCGGCGTCACTTGCGGATGTCGAATCCGAATTCGTGGACGGCGTCGACCAGTACCTTGAGGTGCTCGGGATTGACCGCCTGGTGGATGCCGTGTCCGAGATTGAATACATGTCCCGGATGATTGCCGAAACGAGTGATAACGTCGCCAACCTCGGAGCGAATGGTTTCCGCGTCCGCGTACAACACGCAAGGGTCGAGATTACCTTGTAATGCGACCTTGTCACCGACGCGTGCGCGTGCCCCGTCGATATCGATTGTCCAGTCGAGTCCGAGTGCGTTGCAACCGCTGGTGGCAATATCTTCCAGCCATTGTGATCCACCCTTGGTGAATAGCGTGACTGGAATGGTTTGACCCTCGTGTTCGCGTTTCAACCCGGCGACGATTTGTTGCATGTAGCCGAGTGAAAACTCGCGGTAATTTCGTGGGCTCAGCACGCCGCCCCAGGTGTCGAATACCATGACAGCTTGTGCCCCGGCTTCGATTTGTGCATTCAGGTAGGCGGTGACCGATTGCGCCAGCGTGCTCAGCAGCTGGTGCAGGGCTGCCGGATTTTCGTACATCATTCCCTTTATATAGCGATACTCCTTGGAACTGCCGCCTTCGACCATGTAGGTGGACAGGGTCCAGGGGCTGCCACTAAATCCGATCAGCGGGACTTCGCCATTGAGTTCCTGTCGAACCAGGCTGACGGCATCCGTAACATAGCGCAGGCTGTCGCTTGGATCGGGAGCACCGAGCCGGTCTATATCGGCGCGGTTACGCAGCGGGTGTTCAAACTTGGGGCCTTCGCCTTCGGCAAAATAGAGTCCCAGACCCATCGCGTCCGGGATGGTCAGGATATCCGAAAATAGTATCGCCGCATCGAGGTCGAAGCGGCGCAGCGGTTGCAACGTAACCTCGCAGGCCAGCTCCTTGTTTTTACACAGGTCGAGGAAGCTACCCGCCTGTTGACGCGTGGCGCGATACTCGGGCAGATAGCGTCCGGCCTGGCGCATTATCCAGACGGGTGTGGTATCGGTGGGTTGGCGCAACAGCGCCTTGATCAGACGATCGTTTTTAAGTGCGGGCAAGCTCATTAAACTTCCAGGTAATCGAGGATGCCTTCGGCTGCCTGGCGACCCTCGTAGATTGCGGTAACAACGAGGTCGGACCCACGCACCATATCGCCGCCGGCAAAGACTTTCGGATTGCTGGTCTGAAACGGAAATTCACCCTGTTCCGGGGCGAGCACGCGTCCACCTTCATCGATGTTGATACTGTGGTCGACAAACCAGGGTGCCGGGCTTGGGCGAAAACCAAATGCGATGACAACCACGTCGGCGTGCAGAATTTCTTCGGAGCCGGGTACGATTTCGGGCCGGCGTCGACCCTGATCATCTGCCTCGCCGAGTTCGGTGGTGACCAGCTTGATACCTTCAACCTTGCCCTTGCCGATAATTTCCAGCGGTTGTCGATTGAATAAAAACTCGACCAGTTCTTCTTTGGCGTTTTGAACCTCACGCATCGAGCCTGGCATATTCGCCTCGTCACGACGGTAGGCGCAGATCACTTTGTCAGCACCCTGGCGCACAGCGGTGCGCACACAATCCATCGCGGTGTCACCACCGCCGAGCACGACTACTTTCTTGCCGTTGAAATCGATATATTCGGGTTTGTCTTTGGCGAAATCGATTTGATGGTGAATATTGGCGACCAGGTAAGGTAGTGCTTCGAAGACGCCGGACTTGTCTTCGCCCGGGAAATTGCCCTTCATATAATTATAGGTGCCCATACCAAGGAATACGGAGTCGTAGTCAGTGAGCAATTGTTCGAAACTGATATCTTTACCGATTTCGGTGTTGAGGCGGAATTCTATGCCCATCTCCTCGAACATTTTCCGTCGTTTGGTGATGACTTCTTTTTCGAGTTTGAACGGAGGAATGCCGAAAGTCAGCAAGCCACCAATTTCAGGATACTTGTCGAAAACCACGCAGGATACCCCGTTGCGTGTCAGTACGTCGGCACAGCTGATTCCAGCTGGACCGGCACCCACGATCGCCACTTTCTTAGCGCTCTTGACGACTGCTGAAAGATCGGGTGTCCAGCCCTGTTCCATGGCTTTGTCGGTAATGTACTTTTCGACCGAGCCGATCGAGACGGCGCCAAAGCCGGTATTCAGCGTGCAGGCACCTTCGCAGAGTCGGTCCTGGGGGCAGATGCGCCCGCATACCTCGGGCAGGCTGTTGGTCTTGTGGCACATCTCCACCGCTTCGAGCAGGTTGCCTTCAGCCAGTAGCTTGAGCCAGTTGGGGATATAGTTGTGAACCGGGCATTTCCATTCGCAGTAAGGATTGCCGCATTCGAGGCAGCGCTCGGCCTGGTCGGCGGCTTCCTGTTGGCCGTAATCACCGTAGATTTCGCCAAATTCCTTGACCCTTACAAATGCCGGTTTCTTGCCGGGGTCGGTGCGCTGTACTTCCAGAAACTGGAAAACGTTTGGCATGATTGACGGCCTTTATGAAGAAAGCCGAGATTTGATCAGCTGGCTGACTTTACCCATATCGGCGCGCCCTTGCATCTGGGGTTTGAGTACTCCCATGAGCTTGCCCATATCCTTGATCGATGCGGCGCCGGTGGCGGCGATGGATTGTTCGACGAGATCGTTGATTTCTGCTTCGGACAATGCTTGCGGCAGATATTCCTGGATGATGACCAGTTCATCCTGTTCGATCGCGATCAGATCGTCGCGACCAGCACTCTCAAATTGAGTTATTGACTCGCGTCGTTGCTTGGCCATTTTATCGAGCACCGAGATGATGCGAGCATCGTCCAGTTCGATGCGTTCGTCGACTTCGATTTGCTTGATTGCGGCCAGCATCAAACGGATGACCCCCAGGCGTTTCTTGTCACCGCCCTTCATGGATGACTTCATGTCATCCTGTAACTGGGTTTTGAGGGTTGCTGACATTGGACTCTAATAAAGACGCCTGCGGGTACCAAAGTCTTTGGAGATGCGCTTGAAGTTACGCTTTACTGCAGCAGCTGATTTACGTTTGCGTACGGCGGTTGGTTTTT
Organism: Gammaproteobacteria bacterium; assembly: GCA_024229615.1. Classification (GTDB taxonomy): domain Bacteria; phylum Pseudomonadota; class Gammaproteobacteria. The sequence goes on from JAAESG010000590.1 coordinate 6,301, forward strand.
CGTAGTGTTGACGACGACGGGTTTCGGTCAAAACACCCGCTTTTTCACAAGACCGCTTGAAACGACGCAATGCGAAGTCAAATGGTTCGTTGTCCTTTACTTTAACTGATGGCATATTTGTTGATCCAGTATGTTAATCGTGGTGCCAGCTAACCGGCCCCGGCTTTAAGAGCCGGACAATTATAAGGAGGCGGCACCAAATATCAATCTTAAGAAGTAATTAATATCCTGTTTTTATGAAAGTTTTAGGTATCGAAAGCTCCTGCGACGAGACCGGTATCGCTGTTTACGACAGCAATAACGGTCAAATCTGGCAACGTCTGTATTCGCAGGTGGAGAAACATCGCGAATATGGCGGGGTCGTGCCCGAGCTTGCCTCGCGCGATCACGTGGCCAAGGCGGCGCCGTTGCTGGAGGAGATTCTGGGTGAAATTGGCGGGGTCAGCGCGATCGATTCGATCGCCTACACCCGTGGACCGGGCTTGATTGGCGCTTTGATGGTGGGTGCGAACCTGGCGCGTGGGCTGGCCTGGGCACTCGACAAACCTGTGCTCGGCGTGCATCACATGGAGGGGCATTTACTGGCGCCGATGTTGGCCCAGGACAAGCCGGAGTTGCCCTTCGTGGCTTTGCTGGTGTCCGGCGGACACACCATGCTGGTCGATGTCAAACGTCTTGGCGATTACCGGATTCTGGGAGAGTCGCTCGATGATGCGGTTGGAGAAGCCTTTGACAAGACCGCCAAATTATTGGGACTGCCTTATCCGGGTGGCCCGGAACTGGCGGCGCTTGCGGATTCGGTGGCGAAATCCAGGTTTGAATTTCCACGCCCGATGACAAATCGGCCCGGACTTGAATTCAGTTTTAGCGGATTAAAAACTGCGGCACTTAATATCGTTAAAAAGAACCAACCCCTCGACGATAGTTTACGTGTCGAAATTGCACATGCCTTTCAATGGGCAGTGGTAGATACCTTGCGCATCAAATGCGGGCGTGCGCTGGAGGAGACTGGCCATCAGAATCTGGTGGTCGCGGGCGGTGTCGGTGCCAATCGGTGCTTGCGTGAAGTTCTCGAAAAACAGGCGGGCGAGCATGCTGCGCGGGTCTACTTTCCTGCAGTGGAGTACTGTACAGACAACGGCGCGATGATCGCTTATGCCGGTGCCTTGCGTCTACTAGGTGGGCAGAGTGACGATGTGGCGGACTCCGATGTTCGTGCGCGCTGGTCACTGGAGTCACTATCCCCGATTTAACTTTTTGAGTGGTGATATTCCGTGTATCGATGACCCGGATTGTGCCGTCATACCAGCCAGGGCGGGGACGTAGTAATTCGAGGTGACTTATAAATTCAGAATGCTTCCTCGAATTTCAATCAGGATTCGACGCCTTGCAACAGGCGCTGGATATTACTTTTGTGACGCCATATCAGGATTGCCGAGATGGCAACGAAAACCATGCTGATGGCCAGGTCTTGCTGACGCCAGTAAATCAACAGCGGCAGCGCACAAAAAGAAATGATTGCGGCCAGTGATGAGATCTTGAACACCTTTGCAAATAGTAACCAGATGGCTATTAGAATACTGCCCACGAGCCAGTCGAAACCAACCGTGGCCGCGATTGCGGTGGCCACGCCTTTGCCACCCTGGAATTTGAAGAATACCGGGAAACAGTGTCCACTGAAGGCGGCGAAAGCGGCTAGCGCAATAATCAGGTGTTCGGCTTCGAATGAGCGCGCAGCCAGCACCGGAATCAAGCCTTTCAGGCAGTCTCCGACGAGGGTCAGGAAAGCTGCTTTTTTGCCCGCGATACGCAGTACGTTGGTCGCTCCCGGGTTGTTTGAGCCCTCGCTTCGAGGGTCTTTGAACCCCATGATCTTGCTCAGCAAAATTGCCGATGAAATCGACCCGAGCAGATAGGCAAATAGTACTAAAGCGATGGATTCGAGCATGTTTGGCCGGGTTGGAATGTTGTTCAAACTCTAACAGATTAGGGGCAGCCTTACAGCCCGGGGATGGATTACAATAGGCCGATGACAAGTGAGCCACTGATTTTGCTGCACGGCTGGGGCATGCATGCTCGAGTTTTCGAGCCTCTGCTGGTGTTACTCGAAGGTAGGTTTCCAACCGTCAGTCCCTGCCTGCCGGGATATGCCGATAGTCCCTGGCGGTTCGATTCCTCGTTTGCAACGCAGATCAGGCAAATGGGGCGAGATTTGCCTTGTGGGCGCTTACTGGGATGGTCTCTGGGAGGGATTTACGCACTTGAACTGGCATTGCGTTACCCACAGAAATTCAGTCAGGTAACCCTGGTTGCCAGCAATCCCTGCTTCATCAAACAGCCTGGCTGGGATTGCGCGCTCGACGCCGAGGTGCTCAATTCATTCGTAGAGGACCTGGAGCAGGACAAGCAGCGTACCTTGAGGCGATTTCTGGCATTGCAAATGCAGGGCGAGAGCGATGCGCGAGTGCTCGGCAGAAAGCTCTGGCAGCAGATTGTCGCAGCCGGGGAACCCGAGTCTGCAGTGTTGCGTTTTGGCCTTGAAATGCTGCGCAGGAAGGATTATCGGGTTGCTCTGGATAAGCTGGTGCAGCCGCTTAAACTGATCCTCGGTGAGCGTGATCGCCTGGTGCCGATCGCGTTAGGTCAACAAATCGCTGATATTGCGCCCGGGATTCAGGTAGAATCCGTCGCCGGCGCCGCGCATGCGCCATTTTTATCGAACCCGACTGAGGTTGCCGCGCAGCTCTAGTCCGTCTGTCTTGTATCGACGAAAATTGACCCCGGAGTACACTTGGACTTGCTCAATCCGCCTCGGCTGGACAAACAATCCGTGAAGAAATTCTTCAATCGTGCGGCTAAAAGTTACGATATTGCTGCTATATTGCAAGAAGAGGTTTTAAAACGGTTATTGGATCGATTGCAGTATATTCGTCACCGCCCGCAGACTATCGTCGATATCGGTTGCGGTACCGGCAAGGGTGTTCGCGGTTTGCAAAAGGCTTATCCGCAAGCACAGGTTTATGCTTCCGATATTGCTTACGAAATGTTGTTGCAGGCTCGCTCAAGCTATCGGATGTTATCGAAAAAACGCCTCGTCACCGCCGATATGGAGCGACTACCGTTCGCCGCAGAATCCTTCGATTTGGTGTTTTCGTCACTGGCGATGCAATGGTGCAACGATCTGGGTGCAGCCCTTAACGAATTTGCACGCATTTCCCGGCCCGGCGCATTACTGTTGTTCGCGAGTTTTGGACCTGCCACCCTGCGCGAACTCGCGATCAGCTGGCAGGCGCTTGACGCGCACCCGCATGTGCACCGTTTTGTCGATATGCACGATGTCGGCGATGCCATGCTGGGCGCTGGTTTTGCGCAACCAGTCGTTGATGCCGAGATCATTCGGATGGAGTATCGGGAATTTCGCTCGCTACTGGATGACCTCAGAAATATCGGCGCTAATAATGCCGATGTCGGTCGTCGTCGGGGGTTGATGACACCGGGCCAATTGCGCAGACTGGAAGCCAGTTACCGTGAGCACGGCTTCGAAAATGAACGTTTTATCGCTTCCTACGAAGTCGTCTATGGCCACGCCTGGATCAACGGCTAATGTCGATGTGATGAACGGAGCGCAAGTTCATGCCCACCTGGTGGTCGATCTTGTTAAGTGCCGTCGGCGTGTTGTTATTCATCGGGCTTGGATTGTGGTAGTTCGAACGCACCGCTTTGAAAGAAGCAATAGAGTTGAAATTCGAACAGCGACTGCAAGGGCAGTATCAGACATTGACGCTTTTCGATGATCTGGACGGCGTAATGCTGGATATTGAGTACCGCAAGTTGTTACTTGAAGGTCGCTACAACAATGCACACAATTTTCTGGTCGATAATCAGCTGCACCGCGGTAAGGCCGGTTACTGCGTGCTGACACCGTTGTTGCTCGAAGACAGTGATTACGTCGTACTGGTAAATCGTGGTTGGGTTGCCTGGGCCGAATCGCACGAGCAGGTGGCTGAGATTCCACCGGCGGTGAACGTTGACGGCGTGGCCGGAATTGCGCAGTTTCCGAGTGAGCCCGCACTGCGACCGGGTGAACACGAGTTGGCCGGCAGCTGGCTCTGGCTTATTCCCTATATCGATATCGAAACCCTGCAGGACCAGTTTTCGGGGCAGTTGCTGCCGACCGTGTTGTGGTTGGCAGTGGAACACGAAGGCTATTATGTACGTGACTGGAATCCTGTCTGGATGAAGCCCGAGAAGAGCAGGGCCTATGCGACCCAGTGGTTTGCGTTTGCAATACAGGCATTGGTATTTTTTGTTATTTTAAACCTGCGGAAAAATGAATGAACCATGAACAACCAAAAAACCTGTTTTGGCACCGGGTCAAATTTATCGGTCTGATAGCGGTTTTTTTATCACCATTCATCGGTGGTTGGCTTGCGCTTTACGTGTTTGACTTCAAACTGACCAGTGGCAATTATGGGACGCTGATTCAACCGGTGAAAAAAGTGGAATGGCCGTTGCTCGAAACCAGTGACGGTGAGCGACTTGAGACAGGCTTTGGCCGAAAATGGACGCTGCTGATGTTTTCCGGTAAATCCTGTGCCGAGCTATGCCGCTCGAATTTGTTTTACATGCGCCAGCTTCGGACCTTGCTCGGGCGCGACACCCTGCGTCTGCAAAACGTATTGATCAGTGCCCAGCCGCTCGGTGAGACAACCCGCGTTTACCTGCAGGAATTTCCCAACTTCAAGGTGATCGAGAACCATCGCGATTCGACTCTTTATCGGCAATTTTACCTCGAAGGACATGGCGAGGTCGGTAGTTCACCAAAGATGTATCTGGTCGACCCCGATCAAAATTTGATGATGCACTATCCGGCTGAAAACGATCAGAACCGAGTGCTGGACGACATTAAGAAACTCATGAAGTTATCGCAGATCGGTTGAGTCTGCTACTATTACGCGATGCAGTCGCGGAGGGGATGCCTGTATAACGGCCGCCTTTTGCGAAGCATCAAAGCTTCATAAAACAAATGAC
>JAAESG010000591.1 GCA_024229615.1 Gammaproteobacteria bacterium
ACCTCGCCGGTGACGAGCAGTTCGATAACCCGCTGTTTACGCAAATGGTGATTTGGCTGTTTGATATCGAAGATTTAGAAACGGCCATCAAGTGGTGTGACATCGCCATTGAACGCGGGCTCGACACGCCCGAGCGATTCAAGCGTGATTTTGCGACCTTCTGCGCCGATGAAGTCTTGGCCTGGTCAGAGCGAATGGCAGACAAGTGCCAGTCCGTCGAACCTTATTTCTCCCTGGTCTTCGAGAAGGTCACCCAAGTGTGGCGTATCAACGAGAAGCCGACGGCGAAATGGTTGAAGTTCGCCGGCTTACACTTGCTTCGAAATGAGCAAGGTAAACCCCACGCCGCATCGGTGGGGGATATTGACACGCTACAGACAGCGCGAACTCATCTTCAAAACGCGCATGAGCAATACAGCGCGATTGGGGTAAGCACGATGATCGATAACATCGACCAACGTATCCGAGCGTTAGAGAGTGGCGATAACCTCTAACTGAATAGGCTCCTATGCCACCGCGCCTCGACTGACGAGGAAGAGCAAGTGATTCATCACCCTGCTTATTCCGTCGACTCAGTGGCCAGAGGCGCAC
>JAAESG010000592.1 GCA_024229615.1 Gammaproteobacteria bacterium
ATATTATAATGAGTGACATGTCTGAACCGTCCCTTCAGAAATCGATTTCCCCGGACAATCCGCAACGCGTGGAGCGCATCGAGAGGAAGATCGCCGCGGTTTTAGATAGTCCCGGTTTTGAAAAACTCTCGATGGCTTCAAAGGATCGTTTAGTCCGCCTGGTGGGAAAAAGGCTGAGGCGGGCCAAGCGTCTGGACGGGAACCTAATCACCGCGGACCTGTTATTGCTGCGCCACAGAAATCCCGAACTGTTTCGTTCGGATTTACCATGAACACGGTGCTAGAATATAACCGCGCCGTGAGCTTAAACTGATTCCAAGTAAATTTCAGCGCAACAATAAATGAAAGGCGTTATGCCTACCTGATTTTCCATCCTGGCACTGGTTAAAGCACCTTCCATAACGATGCGTTTTTAACGTGACGTAATCTTTGTGGAAATCTACAGAGCCCCAATTCATCATGCGTAAAAATTATTGCACGGATATTGTCGAATCAGCTTGACGTCATAGACAAGCCCGTCTATCCTTGGTCCTTATGAAACGCACAAGGGCAATGGTATGACGGGATATTTCGGCTCCAAGGCCGCATCGGGGTTGTACCAAAACATCATAGCGATGATGCCGCCCCATGACACCTACATCGAAACGCATCTGGGCGGCGGGGCTGTTATGCGGAAGAAGCCACCTGCCCGGAACAACATCGCCATCGACATCGACCCGAAACCACTGGAGTCATTCGACTGCGGTTATCTCGTGCAAAAAGTCAACGATTGCGCCCACCGCTACTTGCGCGAATATGACTACGCCGGTTCAGAATTGATCTATTGCGACCCGCCCTACCTGATAGAGA
>JAAESG010000593.1 GCA_024229615.1 Gammaproteobacteria bacterium
CAAAAACCAGCGTATAAGGGCCTTCACTATTGCCGACGATGGCTGTCAACGCCCTGCCGGTTTCAATGGTATCTTCGGGTAGTTCATCCGCCATGGCGTGAATGACCTGGTCATTACCCCCAGCCACGGTAAATCTTTCATCGGTTCCGGCCAACGGCAAACCCCCGCCACCGCGGACGTTCCAGCCCAGCAAGTAAACCAGGTTCAGTGCCGAATTTTCTTCCAGTAAACCGTACTCCGACACCAGGTCGGTCATTAATAACTCGTGCACCCAATGCCCCTGGTCATAACCGATATTGATCAACCATTCGCGCGCGGTCATCGTATCGAATTGAATATGTTCGGGGGTATGCTGATTATTGTATAGCGGCTGCCACGGTGCGTCTTTCAGCGCTGATTTCATGGTTTCATACAAACCACCCACCCACTCATCCATCAGGTCATTTTCGTTATACAGCATGCCATTGACCAGGTAGACTTCTTCCTCCCCCGGGGCGAGTTTGTTCTGGTCTTCAAGCTGGAGGTTGAGTTGATGGACGAGATTTCTCAACGCGGTATGCTCGGATGAGATAAATTCACCGCCGGTTTCGAGCACCCTGCCAGGGAAAAAAGCGCTGCCACCATGCAGTGGTTGCTTGGAATACATCCTGCCACCGACCCTGTTGCGTGCCTCATATACCTTGGAAAGGATACCGTACTGTTGCAACCGGTGAGCGGTTCGCATGCCCCCCGCGCCTGCGCCAATGATCGCAATTCTCGGATCATTCCCCGAGGACCCATTCAGTAAGTTTATAGCCTCGCTTTTGTGGCTAATTCCACTCATGGCAACGCCTGCGCCAATTGCTCCCAGCGATCTTAAAAATTTGCGCCGCTCGCTATTCTCAAGGCGTTGATTGTGCAGTTGGCGAACCAACTCCCGATCCTGATCCAGGATTTCTTTTACGGGTATGCCGGTCTTTTTGGATTGGCTGGTTGCGTTGTGGATTCTGCGTATCGTTGCAGTCAAAGACGAGTAGTTCATGCGTTTCATGGATTATCCTCCGTTGATATCAGACTTGAATATAAAAGTGTAATCTTCCTAAATCATTAGCTGTGGGTGGCGCTGTGCTGTATTAAATGCGCATCAGCTCTACACTTGTTGGTTCTTCATAATAACTCATCTCTAAGAGATTCATAAGGGGGGGGGGTGGCTGATGAGTGGCCTCACAAAATTAAAAAAATGAGCGGCCAAAAAATGCCTACATTGAAAGCGATCGGAACTTTGGAATTTCGGGGACAGCTTAGAATGGCGCTAAGTTAAGAGCCTTTTCCATGTGGCTGCACTTTCTGAAGCGCCCATTTCCATTGGGCTAGGTGGATGATTTAAATATGGTAATGCTCCTGGCCTTAGTGCCATTCGGGACAGTTTACCTAAGGAATCTCTGCAAAATGCAGAGATTCCTTAGGCACAGGGATGTGCCGCCATTTTTCGATTACATAAGTGATTGAAAAATGAAGAAAAGCGTAAAATCGCATTTTACGTTTTTCGTGCTCTGCTAAGTCAGGATGACTTATGCAGAGCTTCCCTAATTAACTTCCGGTTAGGACTGCCGGCTTATCACCATTTCAGTCACTGGGCGGCAGCTCACTGAGCCTAAGTAGTCTTCGAGACAACATGATTGAGCCAGTCAAGTCGTCTCTGATCGACACAATCCAGTCTATTGCAGTAGGTCAATCAATGGCTGCTATTGAATATTTCCATTGATAAAATTAACCTCCCAATTCTGACACGATCAATGACTAGTCACGGTGCTGTTTGGGTGACTGTTAGTGGAGCAGGGTAAATAGTTTGCGGCGATATTTTTGCACACTGGGGTGTTCTCCGCCGAGCATGTCGAATACTTCGAGCAGACCGGTTCGACCGGCATCGTCTTCAAAGCCGCGATCGCTGCGCATGATCGTCAACAGGCATTCCATGGCGTTATCGTAGTCGCCGCGGGCGGTGAGGTGCCGGCTTTTTTGTAACAGCGCCTCGAGATCGGTCGAGTTTGTCGCCAGGCGCTGTTCGATTTCGTTCAAGTCGGGCAAGCCGGCAAGCTGAGCTGCGAGTTTGATCGCCGCGCGCAATTTGGTCGCCGTGTCCAGTTTGCCGCCTTCTTCATCGAGGCTGTCGAGTAAGGCCATCGCGCTTTCGTCATCGCCCTGGTCATGCACGATCTGGGCTATGGCGACCTTGAGCTCGGCATTGTCGGGATCGTTGGCGAGCGCATGGTTCAGCATCTCTAGCGCTTGCTCGATCTGGCCCTGCTGGTAAGCCATCATTGCGGCTTGCATGAACTGGTCTGATTCCGAGACGATGTGCTTGTCGAGCATCGCACGAATATCCGATTCGGACACAGCGCCCATGCGCTCGTCGACCAACTGACCTTTGAAAAACAACTTCATAGTCGGCAGGCTTTTGATACCAAAATGTGCGGCCAGTTCCTGCTCCTCGTCGGCGTTTACCTTGGCCAGTTCAAATTTACCATCGTATTCTTCGGCGAGTTTTGCCAGCATCGGCATAATGGTCTGGCAGGGCTGGCACCAGTCGGCCCAGAAATCTACCAAAACCGGCTTGTTAATCGATTTTTCCAGCACTAGATTCTGGAAATTCTGCATACTTACATTGTGAATATAAGGTGACTCGCTCATAATAGAGAACCCGAAAAAAGATGCGCATTATATCAGTCCGATGGACGTGAAATACAAGGGTCTGGTGTTGCGTGGACGATTTATTCTCAGGAACCACCTCATTTGAAAAATCAGTACGACGCTGCTTCGATCGAAGTCCTCACAGGGCTCGATCCGGTCAAGAAACGACCGGGCATGTATACCGACACCACTCGTCCCAATCATCTCGCGCAGGAGGTGATCGACAATAGTGTCGATGAAGCTATCGCGGGCTACGCCACGCAAATCGGTGTGATTTTACATGCCGATCAGTCGCTTAGCGTGATCGACAACGGTCGCGGTATGCCGGTCGATATCCACCCTCAGCAAAAAATTCCCGGGGTCGAAGTCATCCTCACCAAATTGCATGCCGGCGGTAAGTTTTCGAACAAAAACTACCGGTTCTCGGGGGGACTGCACGGAGTTGGTGTGTCGGTTGTGAATGCGCTGTCGAAACAACTGGATGTGCGTGTTCGACGCGACGGCAAGGAATACAGCATCAGTTTCAACAATGGTGATAAAAAAGACAAACTGAAACAAACCGGTACGGTAGGGAAAAAGAATTCCGGCACCAGTTTGCGTTTCTGGCCCAATCCCGGCTATTTCGATAGCCCTGTGTTCTCGGTGGCGCGACTCAAACATGTATTGCGCGCCAAGGCCGTGCTTTGCCCTGGCCTGCGGGTCAAGTTTTACATTGAAAAAACCAAAGAGTCGATTGAATGGATGTACGAGGCCGGTCTTTCCGACTACTTGCTGGAATCTCTGGCAGGCTTCGAGCTGTTACCGCCACAACCCTTCGTAAGTTCATTGCGGGGTGAACATGAAGCGGTAGACTGGGCGGTGCTTTGGTTGCCACAGGGCGGTGAAACCATTGCCGAGAGCTACGTTAACCTGATTCCGACATCCCAGGGCGGGACTCATGTCAATGGTTTACGTACCGGTATTACCGATGCAATCCGTGAATTTTGTGAATTTCGTAACCTGCTTCCGCGCGGTGTCAAAATTGCACCCGACGACGTCTGGGACAAGGTCAGTTTCGTGCTCTCTGTCAAGATGGAAGATCCGCAGTTCTCCGGGCAAACCAAGGAGCGGCTTTCTTCACGCGAAACCGCCGCCTTTGTGTCGGGAGTCGCCAAGGATTCTTTTAGCCTGTGGTTGAATCAACATGCCGATGTCGGCGATCAGCTCGCGCAACTGGCGATATCGAGCGCACAGAGTCGCTTGAAATCCGCGAAAAAGGTAGTGCGCAAGAAGGTCACCAGCGGACCGGCGCTGCCGGGTAAGCTCGCCGATTGCAGCAGTCAGGACGTTGGCCGTACCGAAATCTTTCTGGTCGAAGGTGATTCGGCAGGTGGCTCTGCGAAGCAGGCGAGGGACCGTGCATTTCAGGCGATCATGCCACTGCGCGGGAAGATACTGAACACCTGGGAAGTAGCTTCGGACCAGGTGCTGGCTTCGCAGGAGGTACACGATATTTCGGTTGCCATCGGTGTCGAACCGGGCTCGGATAAGCTGATCAATTTGCGTTACGGAAAAATCTGCATCCTGGCCGATGCCGATTCCGATGGTGCGCATATCGCGACCTTGTTATGCGCACTTTTCCTGCGTCATTTCCAACCCCTGGTCGAGAAGGGGCATGTCTACGTGGCGAAACCGCCATTGTATCGAATCGATATTGCCAAGGATAAGTACTATGCACTCGACGAGGCCGAACGTGATGGCATCCTCGATCGCATCGCTGCGGAAAAACGCAAGGGCAAGGTGTCGGTAACGCGTTTCAAGGGTCTGGGCGAAATGAATCCTCTGCAATTGCGTGAGAGCGCGATTGCCCCTGAAACCCGTCGCCTCGCCCAACTGACCATTGCACCCGGTGACAAGACTTTCAAAATCATGGATATGATGCTGGCGAAAAAACGGGCCTCGGACCGCAAGGACTGGTTGCAAACCAAGGGAGATCTTGCCGAGATATGAACGAGAATATGGAACTCAATTACGAGGGCGTTGAGCAGCAGCCATTGCACATCTTCACTGAGAAGGCTTATCTCGATTACTCGATGTATGTCATTCTCGACCGCGCACTACCGCATATCGGTGACGGTCTGAAGCCCGTGCAACGCCGCATTATATACGCGATGTCCGAGCTCGGCTTATCAGCGAGTTCCAAGCACAAGAAATCGGCGCGTACCGTCGGCGATGTGCTGGGTAAATACCATCCCCATGGGGATACAGCGTGTTACGAAGCGATGGTTTTGATGGCGCAAGGTTTTTCCTATCGATATCCGTTAATCGACGGTCAGGGTAATTTTGGATCGCCCGACGATCCGAAGTCCTTTGCGGCGATGCGCTATACCGAGTCGCGTCTCTCTGGAATCGCACGCCTGCTACTGCAGGAGCTCGGTCAGGGCACAGTAGACTGGATTGCAAACTTCGACGGTACCATGCAGGAGCCCTCGTTATTACCGGCACGCCTGCCGCATATTCTGCTGAATGGCACCACTGGTATCGCAGTTGGCATGGCGACCGATTTGCCGCCGCACAACCTGCGTGAAATCGCAAAGGCCTGCATCCTGTTACTGGAAAAGGCTAAAACTCCACTGGATGATCTGCTCAAACACGTCGAGGGACCCGATTATCCAACCGAGGCGGAAATTATCACCGCGCGCGATGAATTGCGTAGCCTTTACGAAACCGGTCATGGATCGATTCGTATGCGGGCGGTCTACGAACGTGAGGATGGCGATATTATCGTCACCGCGTTACCACACCAGGTGTCGGGCGCGCGTCTGATGGAGCAAATTGCGCATCAGATGCTGGCCAAGAAATTACCCATGGTTGATGACCTGCGCGACGAGTCTGACCATGAAAATCCGACTCGGCTGGTTATTGTACCACGCTCAAATCGGGTCAATGTCGAGGCACTGATGGGCCACTTATTCGCGACCACCGACCTCGAGCGCACTTATCGCGTCAACATGAACATGATCGGTACCAACGGGCGTCCGCAGGTCAAGAATCTCAAGCAGATCCTGCAGGAATGGATCGCATTTCGCGTGACTACAGTGCGGCGTCGGCTGCAATGGCGTCTCGACAAGGTCAACAAGCGGCTGCATGAACTCGAAGGCCTGTTGATCGCATTTTTGAACCTGGATGAAGTCATTCGTATTGTACGCTACGAAGACGATCCCAAGGCAGAATTGATCAAGACTTTCAAAATCAGCGACATCCAGGCCGAGGTCATCCTGGAAACCAAATTACGCCATCTGGCCAAGCTTGAGGAAATGAGAATCCGCGCCGAGCAGGAAGCACTTAGCGAAGAGAAAAAGAAACTTGAAAAGCTGCTTGGCTCGGAGCGTCGTATCAAGACCATGATCAAGAACGAAATCCAGGAAGATGCCGAAACTTACGGTGACGACAGGCGTTCACCCATCGTCAGTCGTGAAGCTGCGCGGGCACTGGATGAAACCGATCTGCTACCCTCCGAGGCAACTACCGTTGTGTTGTCTTCGAGAGGCTGGGTACGTGCAGCCAAGGGGCATGATATCGATGCGCGTGCGTTGAATTACAAGTCAGGTGACGGATTTCAGGACCTGGCCCAGGGCAAGAGTAATCAGAGCGTGGTGTTTGTCGATTCCTACGGTCGCGCCTACGCGTTGAGCGCCCACTCGCTGCCATCGGCGCGTGGGCAGGGGGAGCCACTGACCGGGCGCTTCAAGCCCGCCAGCGGAGCCGAATTCAGGAGTTGTCTGATGGGACGCGACGAAGATCAGTTTCTGATGGCGTCGTCTTATGGCTATGGGTATGTCTGCGAATTCAAGGATATGATTACCCGAAACAAGAATGGCAAGGCGCAGATCAGCCTCTCCGGGGGCTCGCAATTATTGCCTGTGGTCGCTGTACCTGACTATGACAATAGCCAGATCGTGTCAATTACCAGTGATGGTTTTATCGCTTTGCTCGAGGTCAGTTCGATACCGAAACTGGCCAAAGGAAAAGGCAACAAAATCCAGGGTATTCCACCTAAACGAATCAAGGCAGGTGAAGAGGAAGTCGCTTTCATCACTTGCCTTAGTGGCAAGCAAAAACTGGTTGTTCACTGTGGTAGGAAATACAAGACAATGAATTTGAAAGAGCTCGAGGAGTATCGGATTGAACGCGGTAAACGCGGCCGCAAACTACCCCGGGGATATCAGAACGTCACCGCGATAGAAGTTGTGGATTGATGCTCGAGCGTTGGCAATATTAACTTATCACCTGAATCCATAGGTTCAGGTTATCAATTCGCCGTGATGCCGTAAGCCACCAAAATTTCTGTACCTTACCCGGGTATGCCGTAGACCTGAAGCAGCTGGGATGGTAAACGGAAACCGTGATATCCGGCAATATCGTCGGTATCAGGCAGAACCAGATGATGGCTGCGGTTAAAATATTCAACTTTGAGGCATTCGCGAAATAGCTGCGAATCCTGGTTGCCAGTGTGCGGTGATAGCGACGGGTTTCTTCTTTGAAGTGAACCCGTTTCCCTTCGATGATATAAAGGTACTCGTCCTGTTTCCTCTGCAACTCCTGCAAGAATTGTTCTTCGAGCAGTTTGATTTGGGTAATTAACTCCTCAAGTTTGTTGATCTCGCTATCGACCCGTAAAAAGCTGTAATGGGTGAAACAATTTGCCGTGTTGCAGCAGATTGGGGTCGGATTTCGCGGCCAGGACTACATGGAACTGAAATCGTAATTCAATTCTTTTTGCGGGGCCTGCAGGAATTCTCCCTGCACGAAGTCGACATTGAGTGTCCATAATACGCTTAGCACAGCCGCATCGGTTACACCGGGCGTAATCGTGCTGATACCCATGTCACCGGCCTGGTAGGTGAGTTCACGAATACTGTCCTGATTTTCGTTATTTTGTGCCAGATTATCCATGTAAACATGGTTGATGCGTACGTAGTCCGCATTGACATGCTTGACCAACTGAAACGGATTCAGACCGGTACCAAATTCATCGATCGCGAACTTGCAGTGTATTTGCTGCAAACCCTTGGCCAGGGTCTTGGCGCCTTTAAGCTGATTCACCGCCTGTGCCTCATCGATCATGAATACCAGTTGTTCACCATTGGTCTTGGTCTTGGCCAGATTTTCAGATACCCAGACGGCGAGTCCGGGATCCTGGATTGAATCGGCGCTTAAGGGTACGAAGAATTCGATCTTGTGGCCACGTTGAGTGGTATCTGAAATCTTCTTGATCGCGTGCAGGATCCTCCAGCGATCGAGCATTTTTGCGGTTCCGGTGCGTTCGGCGGCAAGCTGAAAATCAGGTTGGTAAAGTGTTTGACCATCCTCGGAATTGATCTCGAGGCTTGATACGTAGCGTTCTCCACCCTGAGCTTTGACGCCGACGATAGGCTGGTACATTCCCCGGATTCGATTGTGGTTGAGGGCATTCTTTATCAGGCCTGCGGTGACACTGTCTTCTTCATCCAGTGTCATTTCACCTGCTTTGGGCACATAGATCTGGTACTTGTTTCCACCCTGGTTCTGTAGTTCTTCACAGGTCTTCTCGGCCCGCGAAATAATTTCGTTTGCATTATCCGGCGAATTCTCGTCGATGTATACGACCGAACTGCTGCAGGTGGCGCTGATCGACTGATCGCCTATTTCTGAAATATGTTGTTCGACGAGTTCGGGTATCCTGGCTGCGAAAGCCTCGACGGGTTGCTTATCCTTGGCCTTGCTCAAACAGCTGTAAGAGTGTGCGCCGAAGCGGGCAACAATGTCGTCGTCGCTGGCATTTTCAATTAGTATCTTCGCGATATCGCTGATTAAGGTATCGCAACCCGAAATACCCACCATGTCGCGAATCGACTGGAAGTTATCGATGGTGATAAAAACGAGTGCCGATTGGCTAATGCTGTTGACTGCTTGTGTTATCGAGGTTTTCAGTTCGTTCATGAAAAACTGGCGGTTATAAAGCCCTGTTATCATGTCGTGCTGATGCAGGTAGTTGATCTGTTTCTCGAGCTCCGAGGTATCCGCGCTGGAACGAATCAGGATTTGGGTACAGGGCTCACCTTCATAACTGGCCCGCGAAAATTCCAGTGTGGCCGAAATTTTCTCACCGCTGCTGTGAATCAATTGCAAATTGAGTTCGTTTCTATCGTTTTCTTTTCTGCTGTGGTCACGCAGGAAGGTTTTCAACTCGGCCTGCTGTGATGGGATAACCATGTCGATAATAGGCGTGCCCTCGAGTTCATCGAAGTCGGCGTTGCCAAACAGTTCCATGTATACCTCGTTTGCAAAAATATGCATCCCCTCGTGCACGTAAGCGACCGCATCCTTGGAATGGGAGAGCAGGTTCTGGCAGCGTTTTTCGCTCTCCTGGAATTCGAGTTCGAGACGCATCGCGCGTCGCCAGATATTGATGTGGTAGGCTTCGCGTTTTATCACCTGGATTAAATGCTCCAGGCTTTCGCTGCTAACAACATCCTTGGCACCTTCATCGATCGCTGCAATTATAGTCTCGGTATCTACCTTTTTTGCCCTTGCGATCAGGGCCACGTGACGCCCACATTCTTGAATAAGATGCTGTCCCTGGCTAAGTGAAAACTCGAGTAAATCGAGTGAAAACAACACCAGATCGACAGTTTTACTTTCCAGAATTTCACACATGTCTTCGCTGTCTTCTGCAAATTCAGCGCGCACTTGCATGCCGGCGGCACGCAGAGAACTGGTTATTTGTTCGGCTTTGTGAAACCCTTCGTCGACGATAAGCAGGCGGATCAGTTTTTCTTCGTTTTCCATAAACTCGGACAATAATATCGATCTAATTCGCTAGCTACCAATAATAGACGATAACTACGAATCAAGCATGGTTTCCGGTATGATTGACATTTTTTTAACGGCAGACTAATGGCAAGTTACAGCACTAATGAATTTCGCAGCGGCTTGAAGATCATGCTCGACGGTGATCCTTGCTCAATTATCGAAAACGAGTTCGTCAAACCCGGTAAGGGGCAGGCCTTCAATCGAGTCAAGATTCGCAATTTGAAAACCGGACGGGTGCTGGACAAGACTTTCAAGTCGGGTGAATCCGTGGATGGCGCCGATGTAGTCGATAGCGAAATGCAGTTTCTCTACAACGATAGTGAGTTCTGGCATTTCATGGATCCGGTGAGCTACGAGCAGCAGGCCGCCGATGTGAACGCGGTCGGGGATGCACATCAGTGGCTCAAGGCCCAGGACCTTTGCGAGGTGACACTTTACAACGGTAGTCCGATCGGTGTCACTCCCCCTAATTTTGTCGAACTTGAAATTGCCGACACCGACCCGGGTCTGAAGGGCGATACAGCCCAGGGCGGAACCAAGCCCGCGACTCTGGAGACCGGCGCCGTGGTCAAAGTGCCATTGTTTCTCGAAATCGGAGAGCAGGTCAGGGTCGATACTCGATCTGGTGAGTACATGTCACGGGTAAAGAAATAGTCAGGGAAATATTTTCCCGATGAGCTGGCTGCCAGGCGCTAATTTGCAGGTAGTTCGTGAAAGAGCGCGAATATATCGACAGATCCGGTCTTTCTTCAATACCCGTGGTTGTCTCGAAGTCGATACTCCTGTGTTGATGCCAACCACCAATACCGATACCCAGATAACCTCGATCGAGGTACCTGATGGGCGTGACTTTAATTATCTGCAAACGTCGCCCGAGTTTGCGATGAAACGACTGCTGGCTGCGGGCAGTGGATCGATATTCCAGATTTGTCACGCATTTCGACAGGGTGAATCCGGTCGTCTGCACAATCCTGAATTCAGCTTGCTGGAGTGGTACCGTGTCGGCTATGACTATCAACAACTGATGCATGAAATGGAGTTGCTGATGACCACGCTGAGCTTGCGTCGCTGCAGCTTCAGTCGGATTACCTACAAACAGTTATTCCGGCAGTCACTGGGTCTCGATATAGATGCAATCGGACTGTCTCAATTGCGTGAGGAATGCACCAGACAGGTGCCCGATATGGACTCTACCCGGCTGGATTTGGATCAATGTCTCGACCTGCTGCTGGGAGTGGCTATTGCGCCGACCATGCGCGGTTACCAGTTTGTATATGACTACCCTGTTTCTCAGGCGGCATTGGCGCGAGTCAAAGCCGACGATCCGAGCGTGGCGGAGCGTTTCGAGTTGTTTTTTGATGGTGTCGAACTGGCCAACGGATTTTCCGAGCTCATTGATGCCAGCCAGCAACGTCGCCGCTTTGAACAAGATAATGCGTTACGTGCGGAGAGAGGGCTACCGCAGCATGCTATCGATGAACGCTTGCTCGAAGCACTAGAATCCGGCCTGGAAGATTGTGCCGGGGTCGCGCTCGGGCTCGACCGGTTGCTCATGGTCTTACTTGATCTCGATTCGATCGACCGGGTCTTGACCTTCAGGGACTAGCCTGAGAGTCATAGCCGTAGCTATGGCTCGAAGGAAGCCCAAGTTCAAGCGTAGCTGGACAAGTCAGCACCGGGATAGGGCTCAGGCCGGTTACAAATTGCACAGTTTCATTTGGCATAAAAACTATCAATTAATCTTTTATATTCAATGGATTACGGCAAGTTGAGACCGACTGGTGGAATATTCAGGCTGCCCACATCGCGGGCATCGGGACATCGCCGTACCGATGCGTCCATCTGGGCTCGCGCCCGGAGTACTGTATTACAATGTTCCTGGCGCGTAGCGTCCCGCAAGGAAATCACGATTCTCACTGAGACAGCTTGACCGCAGAGTTTCTTTGTAGGCAGTTAAAGGAATGACGCCTGAAGCATCAGGTTGGGAAATGGCCGATCAGCTGGCCCATTTTCACGCTTTGCCCGGGCTTGATATGCGGTAACCATTCGACCTTGCCGGCGGTTAGCAGAATCACGGTTGAGCCCATGTTGAAACGCCCCATTTCGGCACCCTTGGATATTTTCTTGCGTGTATGGCTATAGTCGAACTCACTGATTTTCTTACCGCGCGGCGGTGTCACCAGACCGCTCCATACCGTTTCGATCGCGGCGACGTTAATCGCCCCCACCAGTACCATCACCATCGGTCCGGCCCTGGTTTCAAAGTAGCAGACAAGCCGTTCGTTTCGCGCGAACAGGCGCGGAATTTCCTGAACGGTCCAGGGCGCGACGCTGAATAAACGCCCCGGTACGTGGATTATTCGCTTCATGTTCGCGTCCAGCGGCATATGCAGCCGATGGTAGTCGTGAGGTGCGAGGTAAATGGTGGCGAAGCGTCCATTGGCAAACTCCGTTGCCATCGCCTTGTCACCGCCCAACAGTTCGAGTGCGCTGTAACCCCGCCCTTTGGCTTGCATGATAGCGCCGGAGCGAATCGGGCCCGCTTGCGATACGGTACCGTCGCAGGGGCATGCGAGAGTATTGTCACCCGGTGCGATGGGCCGAATGTCGGACTTTATAGGACGCGTAAAGAATTCATTGAAAGTCTGGTAGTAGCCGATTTCAGTCTCTTCGGCGTCGTCCATATTGACCCTAAACTTTTTAACAAACCATGCAATCATGGGTTTAACCTGGGGTCCTCGCAGGCGTGTGATCAGGTAAACGACACGCGACACCGCGTGGTGCGGAATCACATAGAACAGTATTTTGAGAAATTTTTGTTTTTTGCTTAGTTCGTTCATGTTTACTTGATCACTCGTATTTCCATGTTTTGTTGGCTGCCAACATTCGGCACTATCGAAATCCTGTGTACGTCACGCGCTCCCCGGTATCGATTTTGAGCTCGGCAGGTGTTTAATCGTGGCGTTGCCGATATCGAGTTTCGCCAACGCGCTGAGCAGAAGTAACAGTAGTAGAGCCAGCAAGATACGAGTCATGAAGTTTCGTACGAACTAATTGTGTTCGACAATGCGCGTCAGGTCGCGTGCCATCATCAGTGCATCGTGTGGGGCACCGAACAGTCCGGCGTACTCGACTTGCGGATTGATCATCACGATGGAGGAACTGTGATCGACATCGTAATGTGGATTGCCTTCGGTTTTATTACGAAACTGATGCGCAATGCCGAGCGATCGAGTCAGCGGAGCTAATTTCTCGATTGCTGCTGTGGCGCCGATAAAGTCGGGATTGAAATAGCCGATATATCCGGATAGAACTTCGGGTGTATCTCGTTCCGGATCAACCGATACAAAGTACACCTGCAACGCGTCGGTAATGTCCGTATCCTTGATTGCGCCAACCATATCATTCATCGTCTGCATGCTGGTCGGGCAGATATCAGGGCAATGGGTGTAGCCGAAAAACATCAGATTCCATTGACCGTTCAAGCTGCTCCTGTCGAGTTTCTGACCCCTGTGATCGACCAGTTCGAACTTGGGCAAGGCGCGTGCCTGGTCGCCAAACCAGAGGGCCGTCTCGAGTTCAATTGGCTTGTTACTGCTGATAACCCAGGATATCGTAAATCCACCGATCAGGGCTATCAAGGCGACGATTGCGATACTCGATTTATTCATGGCCGATATGGTGTAAAATTCGCGGCATTATATTTCAACTGGTAGTAAACACAACGTGTCTATTCCTGAAACCCTGCAAGTATTGACCACAATTCGGGATTTCATTCGCTGGGGGAGTAGCGAGTTCTTGCGCGGTCAGTTGAGTTTCGGGCATGGGTTCGACAATGCATTCGACGAAGTCAGATATCTTACCCTGCATGCGTTGGCTTTGCCTTATGACTGGCCCGATGAATATCTGGACGCCGTGCTGACGCTACCCGAACGCGAACTGGTCGTCGATATTCTGCAATTGCGCGTCGATTCACGCCAGCCAGCGGCTTATATTACCCGTGAATCCTGGTTTTGCGGACTCAAGTTTTACGTGGATGAGCGGGTACTGGTGCCACGTTCTCCGATCGCCGAGCTAATTTCAAATGGGTTCGAACCCTGGGTGGATAGTAACCGGGTCAATCGTATTCTGGATCTTTGTAGCGGCAGCGGATGTATTGCGATTGCCGCAAAATACCATTTCCCGGAGGCCGAGGTTTGCGCCTCCGATGTTTCCCGTGACGCCCTGGAAGTTGCTGCGATGAATCTGCAACAGCATGATTTGACAGGCCTGTTAACGCTATATGAGTCTGATCTGTTTGATGCGATTCCAGCACAGCAGTTCGATGTTATCGTCAGCAATCCCCCCTATGTGGATGCCGAGGATATGGCGGCGCTCACCGACGAGTATCGCTTCGAGCCCGAAATCGGTCTTTGTGCCGGTGAGGACGGTCTGTTGCTGGTTGATCGGATCATTGAGCAAGCCGGGGAATTTTTAAGCGATCACGGGGTGCTGATTGTCGAAGTCGGTAACTCCCAGGCGGCGTTACAGGGCAAATATGATTTTATTCCGATGACCTGGATCGAGTTCGAGTTTGGCGGTGGTGGTGTATGCTGTATCCAGGCTCGGGATTTAAAGCAACAACAGGCGGCAATCGCCACTATCGCCAGTTAGCACAAAAGAAATCAAAATGACATCGAAAGTAGATTCCAAAGAAGTTGGTCTGGTCGCCGGACTCAACCTGTTTCATTTTTTCCTCGGTACCCGGGATTTGCATTACGGCCTGTGGCAGGATGATCTCGAAGTTTCAATCCGGAATTTACCGCAGGCGCAGAAACGCTATTCCGATTACCTGCTCGACCACATTCCGCCAGGGGTTAAACGAATCCTCGACGTTGGTTGTGGCGCCGGCGGTGTTGCCACCGAACTTTTGGCACGCGGTTACGAAGTTGAGGGCGTTTCCCCGAGTCCGTTGTTATCGGAAGCGGCGCAGCGCCAGGCCGGAGAAGCCTTCAAGATTCACCAGGGTCGCTTCGAGGACGTCAGTTTCGACGCGGATGAGAAATTCGACCTGGTCATGTTCAGCGAAAGCTTTCAATACATCACCCTGGACACTGTGTTGACGGACGCACAGAAGCGTCTGAACCCGGGTGGATATATTTTGATATGTGATTTTTTCAAGACCAGGGCGGCCGGCCGATCGGCCATTGGGGGTGGTCACCCGATTGGGAAATTCATGAGCGCACTGGAACGGTCGGGTCTGGAGGTTTTACAGGATAAGGACATTACCCGCGAAACCGCCCCCAACCTGGATATCGTCGATCAAATGGGACAGGAGCTGTTTTTACCGACCTTCCAGCTAATCGGTTACGCCCTTGACAGCAATCACCCCTGGCTGGCCAGGTTTCTGCGCTGGAAGTACCAGAAGAAACTGCGGAAGATACAACGCAAGTATCTAAGTGGTGAACGTAACGGCGAAAATTTTGCACGCTTCAAGATTTATCGCCTGCTGCTTCTGAGACAACCGGAGTACTAACGATGACCTGGTGGGGAAAAGCGCTTGGCGGCGCGTTTGGTTTCATGATTGGAGGACCACTCGGCGCGCTCATGGGTATCGCCTTCGGACATAGTTTCGATCGTGGTTTCGGCAATCTCGAGCAAGGCGCCTGGGGCGCCGATCAGGAGCGCATCCAGGCGGCATTCTTCACTGCGACATTTTCTGTGATGGGGTATATAGCCAAGGCCGACGGGCGGGTTACTAAGGATGAGATTCAGCTTGCCGAAGCCGTCATGGATCGGCTTGGCCTCAACTCCGAGATGCGCAACTCGGCCAGGAAATTGTTCAACGAAGGAAAATCGGCCGATTTTCCGATCGATGAAGTCATGGATCAGTTCAGGCGTGAAACGCATCGGCGTACGACCCTGATCCAGATGTTTCTCGAAATCCAGCTCCAGGCGGCTTATGCCGATGGCGTTATGCATCCGGCTGAAAAAGAGGTGTTGATTGGTATTTGTAAACACCTGGGCATCCCGGTCTCCCAGCTCGATCGTCTCGAAGAAATGCTGCGCGCGGGATTTGGACGCGGTGGATATGATGCCGCCAGTGCGAAAACTTCTTTGCAGGACGCCTACCGGCTGCTCGGCGTGGATGACGACGTCAGCGATGCGGAATTGAAAAAAGTCTACCGTCGATTGATGTCGCAACACCATCCTGACAAGCTGGTGGCTAAAGGTTTGCCTGAGGAAATGATTCGCGACGCAACCGAAAAGACCCAGCAAATCAAGGCCGCGTATGAGTTGATACGCAAATCCGGTCGCTGATGAAGCAGATTTTTACGCACGAAAACCGAATGATCGTGTTCAATATGAAAAATGTGCTGGAGGGGGAAGGCATAGAGACCTTCGTAATCAATGAGTTTGCAGCGGGTGGTGCCGGCGATCTTGCCACCTTTGATACCTGGCCGGAGTTATGGATCGAAGATGAAACCCGCCTGGCGGAGGCTCGCAAAATTGTGCAGGAAATACTGGCTGCTGGTGATCGTGGAGGCTGGATTTGCCGGGGTTGTCAGGAACGCAATGACGCGTCATTCCGTGTCTGCTGGAATTGCGGGCACACATACGAATAAAGTTGAGGTGAGTGGATGAAGCATTTGTTAGCAGGTTTACTGCTGCTGTCTACCGTCAGTTACGCTGACGATGTCCGTATCAGGGAAGTTACCGTGGAATGCCCTGCCAGCTGCACCTTTTCGGTTACCCTGGAACACGCCGATCAGGGTTGGGATCATTACGCGGATCAATGGGATGTCGTTACCCTCGACGGCAGTTTGTTGAAGTCGAGAGTGTTGCATCATCCGCACGACAATGAGCAGCCATTTACACGTTCACTATCGGGTGTTTTGATTCCAGAAGGTGTCAACCAGGTAAAAATCCGTGCCAGGGACAAGCTTCACGGCTACAGCGAGCAGGAATTTATTGTCGATATTCCGGGGCGCAGCTAGGCGCCTGTTAACGGGATATTTAAAATCGTGTTAACAGGCCCCCATGGCATTTACATTGAGTCCGAAAGCATTGATTTTCGAAACCTGTGCGGAATGTAAATGCTCAATAGACTTCTAAGGCCGGATAAGCGATGAAAGTTTTCGCGAAGTAAACCGCAGGCGGCGTAGCCGCCGAGGCATTCGCGAAAACTTTCATCGCTTATCCGGTCCTGGTTGGCCTGGTATGACGATGGTTGCGAGCTTAAGTAAGTGCCATTCTTATCAAGCATTACGGTTCTTGCCATAGCAGGCGCAAGCCCAGGAAAACCAGTACGCTGCCGGGAATCCATCGCTGGACCCAGTCTCCCCATTGGCCGCGCGTGCGGCTGGCGCCGGAGGCGACGAGGCAGGCGATAGATCCGTTTACGGTGACCCCGGTGACCAGGAATACGGAACCCAGTGCGACGGATACGAGGAAACCGGGTTCGGCCACCGAGTTCAGAAACTGGGGAATGAAGGCGAGGAAGAAGAGTGCGATCTTGGGGTTGAGCGAATCGACCAGTAACCCGCGCCTGAAATATGACTAGCCGTTGACCTCGGTTTTGTCATCCGTGTTGGTCACCGTTTGCCGACCGCCGCGTAACAGGCCGATGCCAAGATATATCAGGTATGCGGCACCGAGATACTGAATCGTGGTGTAGGCAAATTCCGAAGTCGCCAGTAAGGCGGCTACGCCACTGGCTGCCAGCAGGATATGCAGGAAGGCTCCGGTGGTCATCCCGAGTACCGCGAAAAGACCTGCCTTGAAACCGTGTGCGGCACTGATTGACGTCACCAGTAGTACCGAGGGTCCGGGTGACAGGTTGACCGCAAGACAGGCGACCACGAGTAAGACAAAGCTTCCAGGCTCATGGGTGTGCGTCTTGTGCTTGCTCGCGAGCAGCGACGAAGGCTTCAACCGAACGCGTGACATCCTCCGAGGTGGTTGCCCATGAGCACACGCTGACTCGAATGACGCTACGTTCCTGCCACTGAGTGCCACCCACCCAGCACTCACCGGATCGTTGAATTTTTTCGATCGTAGCGATAGTCACCGGATCACAATCACAGGCAACCAATACCTGGTTAAAGACCACTTCATTGAGGATTTCAAAACCTTGCTGCTGTAATTCCTGGGCAAACTGAACGGCGCGTAAATGCAATCCGTAAACCAGATCGTCGGTACCGGACTTTCCCAGATATTTCAGCGCAGCCCAGAGTTCGAAAATTCGAGAACGACGTGACATTTCTGGCGTATGTAACATGCCGTCGCGATGCTCACTGTAGACGATATAAGCGCCTGAGGCGTGCAGGGCATTGACTAGCGCATCGCGATCACGGCACATGATGACCCCGCTATCATAGGGTGTGTTGAGTGTTTTGTGGCCATCGAAAGACCAGGAATCAGCGAGTCCGATGCCCTGGGTCAGATGATTCAGTCGTTCACTGGCCGCGGCCCAGAGACCAAATGCGCCATCGATATGTACCCAGGCGTCAGCATTTCGGGCTTTGCTACACAGGGTTTCAAAATCATCGAAAGCACCCGAGTTTACGTTACCTGCCTGTAGAATCAGGATCGTGGATTGGTCGAGCTCGGGCACCAGTTCGGTTTTGATTCTGCCCTCAGCGTCGGAATCCACCCACTCTACATTGTCGATCCCGAAACCAAGCAGAGCGATCGCCTTGGATACGGTACCGTGCGCCTGCCGACTGGCGACGACGCGCAACTGCGGCGCATCGGTGAAGCCCTGCCGATTGATGTCCCATCCAAGCCGCGTGAAACTTCTATGCCTGGCTGCGGCGAGACCACAGAAAATAGACATCGACGACCCGCTGACGTAACCGGCAATAGCGCCGTCGGGCAATCCGAGTAAGTCCCGTAGCCAGGCTTCGGTGACTTCTTCGAGACGTGATGCAACCGGTGATGTCAGGTAAAGCGGGGTATTTTGATCCCAGAAATCGGTCAACCAGCGCACTGCCAGGCTGGCGGGTATGATACCGCCGTTAACCAGTCCAAAATAACGCCCACCAATTTGCGCTACGGTTGCCGGGGAACCGTGCGTGTCGAGCTGCTGCAGAATGTCCAGCGCGTCTCCGGATTCATCCGGTAATGGCTCGTCAAATCTGCTCAGATTGTCTATCGCCTGGGGCGTAGGAAATACGTTGCGCTCTAGCGATTGATCGGCGTAACGGTAAGCGGCGTTACGAGCCGCATCGAAAATATCCTTGTGCTTCATTTCGCTGAACATGCGCTTGCGGATTTCGTCAGTCATTGTTTTTGCCGTTCAGAATCTGGATTACTCTTTTCTGTAACTCGGGCAGCAGTTCCTCTTCAAACCACGGATTTTGCTTGAGCCAGCGATTGTTTCTTGGACTCGGGTGCGGCAAAGGCACCACCAGGGGCCAGTAATCACGCCACGATTTTACCCGCTCGGTTAGCGAGGCCAATTTTGTTTCGAAGTGATAGTGTTGCGCATATTGCCCCAGTACCAGGGTCATTTGTAGTTGTTTCAGATGTGTCAGCAGGCTTCCTCTCCATTCGGGCGCGCATTCGGGGCGCGGTGGCAAGTCGCCGGATTTTCCGGTGCCCGGATAGCAAAAACCCATCGGCAATATAGCCACTTGTGATGCATCGTAAAAAGTTTCACGACTGATACCGAGCCAGTCGCGCAAACGATTTCCACTGGGATCGTCAAACGGTACGCCAGAAACGTGTACCTTGCTGCCGGGTGCCTGACCCGCGATTAGAATTTTTGCTGAAGCCGAACACTGCAACACCGGCCTTGACCCCAATGGTAAGTCCGATTCGCATATGCGACAGTGTCTTACCCGGGCTAAAAGTGATTTCAGCTCGTTCATCTGGTGTCTCAATGGCTCAGGAAAATGCCGCTTCGAGCCCCACCCGGCAAATTTTCATGCCAGCCCAGCTTGCCATTGACCCAGACGCTGACGATGCCGTCACTGATCTGGGTCGGATTCTCGAAGCTGGCGCGATCGATAATGGTTTGCGGATCAAACAATACCAGATCCGCGTAATTGCCAATCTCGATGCTGCCCCGATTCTCGAGACCGAAGCGGGATGCTGTCAGTCCCGTCATTTTATGCACGGCGGTTTCCAGATCGAAGAGCTTTTTCTGCCTGACATAGTGACCGAGCACGCGTGGAAATGTACCCCACAGGCGAGGATGCGGTGTTTGCATCGAAGCGATGCCGTCGGAGCCGATCATCGCCCCGGGATGGGCCATGATGCGCTGTAGATCACTCTCGTCCATCTGGAAATAAATCGCCGACGCTGGATACAGGCGCTCGCAGGCCTGTTCGGGTGAGCACTTCCAGTCTGCGGCAATCTGCTCCAGTATTTTTCCATTACACTCCGGGTGCGGTTTCGATTCGGCGACCATTACCGCCTCGCAATTTTCGATAAAACGGGGCAGCAACGAAGTTGAACTGGCTATGTAAGGGTAGACATCGAAACTAACCGGTTGATTTTCGGAACGTGCCTGGTCGATCAATTCCAGCGTTTGACGCGAGCGACCGTAATTATTCGGGCCGGCGCATTTGTGATGGGAAATGATGACCGGTACCTGTGCACGCTTGCCGATGACCAGTGTTTCTTCGATCGCCTCGAGCACACGGTCGCCTTCATCACGCATATGCGTGGCGAAAACCGAATTTTTAAACTCGGGCAAAACGCTTGCCAGTTGAATTACTTCGTCTGTCGATGCCGAAGCGGCCGGTGGGTAGTCGAGCCCTGTGCTCAGGCCAATACAGCCCTGTTGCAGTGCAAGCCTGAGGTCCTGCTGCATTTGTTGCAGGGCGTCTGTATCTGCAGTGTGTTCGAGCCGGTCCGGCATACTGCCGAGGCGCAGACTGCTATGCCCGGCAAGGAGTGCCAAATTGACTGCAGCAGGATTGCGTGACAGTGCGGCACGATAATCCTTCACCGTGGGAAAACAGAATTCCTGCGGCTCTCCCAATAATGGAAACGGAGCTGGCATCGTGTCGGCAGGTATCAGTGGAGCAAGGCTTAAACCGCAATTGCCGGCGATAACCGTGGTAACGCCCTGTGAAATTTTAAATTCGACATCGGGTGATTTGAAAATGGCCAGGTCGTCATGGGTATGGCTATCGATGAATCCGGGCGCCAGCGCGAGCCCACTGGCATCGATAATAGTGTCGGCCTGCCAATGTCGGCAGTCACCGAGGTCGACTATTCGTTCACGATCAACGACAACATCGATAAAGCGAGATGCGCTACCCTGACCGTCGATAACCCTGGCGCCGGAAAAGACCAGATCACAACTGGTCATGTCCTGTCCAGAAATTAAAGCTAGCCCGTCGCAACTTGTTTGATGTCTGGATTAAAGGTGGCAGTTTGATTGCGACCCGCCCGTTTTGCCTGGTACAGGGCCAGGTCAGCACGCGCTAACAGGTCGTCGATATTATCGCTGGTGTCAGGATCGAAAGCGGTCAGCCCGATGCTTGCCGTGTAGCTGATAAATACCTCATTGTATTTTAAGACTGCTTTGTTGATGGCATCATGCAGGCGTCCCGAGAACTCAATCGCTTCGCGGGTTGTGGTATTAGGCAGTACGATTGCGAATTCTTCTCCGCCCAGGCGACCGACAACGTCGCTGCGCCGCGCGACACTGTTGACGACGTCGGCGAACAGTTTGAGTACTGCGTCACCTGCAGGGTGCCCGTATTTGTCGTTGATCAGTTTGAATTTGTCGAGATCGATGATCATCACCGAAAATACAATTTTTTCACGTTTGGCCAGGGAGAGATAATTGTTTGCGCTATCGAAAAAGCTGTGTCGGCTAAACAGGCCGGTCAGCGAATCATAGCTGGCGAGACGACGCATTTTCTCTTCGACCCGGTAAATCTTCAGCATACTACCAACCAGGAACCAGCTGATTGGAGGTACTATCAGAACTGTAATGCAGGCTGCAAACGCAATTGCAATATCGATTCTGATGTTATAGCCAGAGTTATTAAGAATACTGGCCGCGGTCGCGGTAATTGCAACAGAGGCTGCTGCAGCGCCAATCGTAATGAATGTTACGGTGTTAAAACGCCCGAGTTTTGCCAGGAGTTTTATCATTTTTCGATGCCCTTCGATTTTTTCGTCATTTTTATTTATCCGAACACTCTAATTCTATATGCCGACGGGTTCAAGTGATAAATAGGAATTCAAGGCGTCTTGGCAGAACGGATTACACCTGCCCAGGAGGTCTGCATGTTGACGTGACTCTCTGCTCTGTGAGCAGGGCCGAATCCCTTTTGAATGATGAAATTCCCGTATACACAGGGATTCTCCAGGGGCCGGGAAATTGATGCCTGAGCGCATCGGCAGTTGCCATTCCTGGAGAACGCGGCTGACAGGTTTTAGAGTCCCCGATAGGGGATCCGTAAACCTCTCGCCTTTAGGCGACGGATGAAAGGCGGGTTAGTGCCTCGGTGGCATCATAGCTTGCCGCTTGCAGATTAAAGCTGGCGTAGCTGCGAATTGTCAGTAAGGTGACAGATAGTATTTTTTTGATCGACCAACCCCGGTTCCGACTATGAATAAGCCGCTCATGGTCGCACGAGCCGGGATCGAGTTTCATCGCTCAATCGGGTCAAATTGCATGAAGTGTGAAATGGTCGATATCCCAATATTAAGTGCAAAAAAATCATTTAAAATCAATTAGCTAAAGAAATTCGATTGAGTATTACAGGCTTTCGCGCTATCTCGATTGTGCGCCGTGGCCGGGATGAGGTCTGACTTCGGATTTTTCATACGGAAAAGGCTGAATCAATAAATTCGGCGGTGCCGATGGAAATAAGTTTATAAGGAAATTGGAATGCCTATAATGCAGTCTTTCAGACACCGATGAATCCACACTAAACCGTAGAAATTGCGAGTAAAAACCTATGAATGCTCCCCTCAGCAATAGCGCCTTTATCAAAAAAGATCAGGAACACATGATCCACCCGCTGCATCACAATCCGAGCCATGCCAGTGGCATGGTCTGGGTCAGGGCCGAGGGCTCTCACTTAATCGACGCGGATGGCAATCGATTCATCGATGGCCTGTCCTGTCTGTGGAACGTCAGTTGCGGTCATGGGCGCCAGACCATTATCGATGCGGTTAGCAGGCAAATGCGGGATCTGGCTTATTGCTCGAGCTACAATGGTAGCTCCAACCCCCCGGCGATAGAGCTGGCTGAACGACTGGCCGATATTTGCTATCCACAAATTAATAATTTCTATTTCACCTCCGGTGGAGGTGAGTCTACGGACAGTAATTTCAAGCTCGCGCGTTATTACTGGAAGGCGAAAGGAAAACCCGAAAAAACCAAGGTGATCAGTCGAATCCTGGGCTATCACGGGGTTACTTTCGCGGCTATGTGTGCGACCGGCATTTCCAGTTACTGGGGATCTTTCGAGCCGCGCATCCCTGGGTTTAGCCATATCCCGGCCCCGGACCCTTATCATTATCCGGCGCCGCAGGATGGTTCGTCGCTCGGAATCGCGGCTGCCAACGAACTCGAGAAAGAAATTCTGGCGCAGGGTGCGGAAACTGTAGCGATGTTTATCGCCGAACCGGTACAGGGGGCCGGAGGGGTCATTGTGCCTCCCGACGACTACTTCCCGCGTATTCGTGAAATATGTGACAAGTATGAAGTGCTGTTCGTTGCCGACGAAGTCATCACCGGTTTTGGTCGAACCGGCAAGATGTTCGCCCTCGAGCACTATGGGGTACAACCCGATCTGGTGCAATTCGCCAAGTCGATAACTTCCGGATACCTGCCGCTGGGCGGCATCGGAATCAGCGATGAAGTCGCCGAAACCATTCGTAACAGCGCTACCCCGTGGATGCACGCCTATACCTATAGCGGTCATCCCACGACATGCGCCGCCGGGCTGGCCACACTCGATTATATCGAAAGTGAGGGACTGGTCGATCAGGCTGCGAGTAAGGGAGTCTATCTATTGGAAAAACTGCATGCCGAGCTCGATGCTCATCCGCATGTGGGTAATGTACGTGGTAAAGGCATGATGTGTGCCGTCGAGCTGGTCGAAGACAAGGCGAGTAAATCATGGTATCCGCCGGAGTGGGGCGTGGGTGCCAAGATGACCAGTGCGATGATTGATAACCGTGTGTTCACGCGCATGCGTAGCGAAGTGATTTGCATTGCACCGCCGCTGACCACCGATGAAGCCACCCTGGATGAACTGGTTGCCGGTATCCGCAATGCGATCGTCACGGTATTCGGGGAGTAACCGGCGAGCAGGCGTTAACCGGGTTGGGAACGGCAGGTATTGCCAGGCTGAGAACTCCTGAACTGCGCTTACCCCAGCTCGAGACTTATTCCCTCGAGGGTAGTTCCTTGATGTAGAGATCGTGCTTGGAATAGGGGATTTCGATCTTCTCTTCGATGAAGCGTTTGTAAACCTGGCAGTTGAGGGCATCGATCACGCGTCCACGCAATACCGGTTGATCGATCCAGCAGAGCAATTCGAAATCCAGGCTGGAGGCGCCAAAGGTACGGAAACGCACTCGTGGCTCCGGGTCTTCACAGACTGCCTCATCGTTGAGCGCAATATCCATCAATACTTCACGTACCTTGTCGATGTCGGAACCATAAGCGACACCGACCGCGACCCGGATGCGAAATTTCTCGTGTGGGCCACCGGATTCGTTGATGATCTTGGTATTGCCCATGACCGAATTGGGCACGGTGATTTCGATGTCATCGCGAGTCCGGAGTCGCGTGCTGCGAATGCCGATATGCGTGATTTCGCCTCTTTCCATGGTATCCAGCACCACGAAATCGCCGATTTTGTAGGGTGCGTCCGCCATGATAAAGACCCCGGAAAACAGGTTGGCGAGCGTATCCTTGGCGGCAAAGCCGACGGCGATACCGACGATACCCGCCGATGCCAGCCATGCAGTCATGTCGACGTCCCAGGCCGAGAATATGATGTATACCGCGAGTACGAATATGATAATCAGGGCGAGATTTTCAAATAACGGCAAAGTTTGCGGATGTAGAACCGGTAGGTACTGTTCATTGACTGCGACTACCCGCAGCATGGAACGGATGACGCGTATCAAAAAGATGGTCCAGACGATGTAGGCGATGGTCAGCAGGCTCGAAAAAATAATCCCGTCGTAGGGATCACCGATATTTAACAGGTTTACCGCGAGCGCCGTGCCTAGCAGAATGACGCTAAAGTAGACTGGGCTATGCAAGTGATCGATCAGTTGATTATCAAAATCAAAACGGGTGCTCGCGGCGAGCCTGCGCAGCGTGGCACTGATGAAATGATCGAAAATCCAGGCGAGAACCAGAAACCCCATAACAACCGACAGCGCTTTTAACCAGGGATGATCGCCGAGCAGATCAAGGTAGGGTGTCAACCATGATTGCAGGTTGTTTAACATTCGATAATATTCACCGCTAAGCCTCCACGCGCGGTTTCCTTGTATTTGGTTTTCATATCGGCGCCGGTTTCGCGCATGGTTTTGATGACCTTGTCGAGTGACACGAAATGCTGGCCGTCTCCGCGCATCGAGATTCGAGCGGCATTGATTGCCTTGACCGATGCCATCGCATTGCGTTCGATGCAGGGCACTTGTACCAGTCCGCCGACCGGATCACAGGTCAGTCCCAGGTTATGTTCCATGCCTATTTCCGCTGCATTTTCAACCTGTTCGGGGGTGCCGCCGAGCACCTCGGTCAACGCGCCCGCTGCCATCGAACAAGCACTGCCGACCTCACCCTGGCAACCCACTTCAGCGCCCGATATGGACGCGTTTTCCTTATAGAGAATACCGATTGCGCCTGCGGTTAGCAGAAACCGAACGATACCGTCATCGTCTGCTGCGGGGTAAAAATGCTGATAGTAATGCATCACCGCCGGGATGATGCCGGCTGCGCCATTGGTCGGTGCGGTGACCACGCGCCCACCGGCGGCGTTTTCCTCGTTTACCGCCAGCGCCCAGAGGTTGACCCAGTCCAGCGTGACCAGGGGGTCTTTATAGGTGATACCGGGCTGACCCCTGAGTTTGCGCGACAAATCAGCAGCGCGACGCTTTACCTTCATGCCGCCCGGTAAAATGCCTTCGTTGCGGCAGCCATTGCTGACACAATCGCGCATGACCTTCCAGATGCCGAGTAGACCCTGGCGTATTTCCTTCTCGCTGCGCCAGGTTTTCTCGTTTTCCATCATCACGTCACTGATTGATATGTCGTGATTGGCGCAATGAATCAGCAGATCGACTGCGCTTAAAAACGGATAAGGTAATCGGGTGTCGTCTTCGACGATGCGATCTGTACCGGCGGCTGTTTCATCGACGATGAAACCTCCGCCAACCGAATAGAAAGTAGATTTTCGTAATTTGTTATCCTGCGCATCATAGGCGCAGAAGGTCATGCCATTGGAGTGAAATGGCAACGATTCACGGCGATGCATGATCAGTTGCCTGGTCTCATTGAAGTTGATCGCATGCTCACCAGACAGGTTCAATTGTTTGCTGCTGCGAATCGATTCGAGCCGCGCATCTGCTCCACCGGTATCGATCGTTTCCGGCAGTTCGCCTTCCAGACCGAGCATCACCGCCTTGTCGCTGCCGTGTCCCTTGCCGGTCGCACCGAGGGAGCCATACAGGTCGACCTTGACCTTCGCCACCTGGCCCAGCAGTTTGTCGTCCTTGAGGCCTTGCACAAATTGTTGCGCAGCGCGCATAGGCCCTACGGTATGTGAGCTTGAAGGCCCGATTCCGATCGAAAATAAATCAAAGACGCTAATCGCCATCGGCTAATCCCGTTTCAGCCAGGGGGTTGCGGCACGACGCCAGAACAGGGCATTGAAACCGCAGGTCGGGTTGCTGAAAACGCCTCGTAGTGGTCTGATTACGCGTCGTCGTCTTCATCGGCAGGTAACGGCGGACAGGAGCAGATAAGGTGAGTGTCACCGTAAACATTATCTACCCGGCTCACCGGCGACCAGTATTTATTGGCGCGTAACGAGGCTAACGGGTAAGCGGCTTGTTCCCGGCTATAGGTGTGATGCCATTCATTCGCGCAAACCATATCAACCGTGTGTGGTGCGCCCTTCAGTGGATTATCCCCAGCATCCATACGGCCTTCCTCGATTTCACGAATTTCGGCGCGAATCGCAATCATCGCTTCACAAAAACGGTCGAGCTCCTCTTTCGATTCCGACTCGGTGGGTTCGATCATTAAAGTACCGGGGACCGGGAATGACATTGTCGGTGCGTGAAATCCGTAGTCGATCAGGCGCTTGGCGATGTCATCGACGGTGATACCGCATTCCTTGACCACGCGCGTATCGATGATGCATTCATGCGCCACCAGACCGTTGGGTCCGGTATAGAGAATCGGAAAATGATCGTTCAGGCGTTTGGCGATATAGTTCGCGTTTAAAATAGCCGTTGCGGTCGCCTTCGGTAAACCGACACGACCCAGCAGTGCGATATAAGCCCAGCTGATCGGCAGGATACCGGCGCTGCCAAAGGGTGCAGCTGCAACCTTGTTGATACCATCGTTGTGATTCTGACTGGTAGATGGCAGAAATGGTTTAAGGTGTTCCTTGACACCAATGGGCCCGACGCCGGGGCCACCGCCGCCATGTGGGATACTGAATGTCTTGTGCAGATTCAGATGGGAAACGTCGCCGCCAAATTTGCCCGGCGCGCAGACCCCGACCATCGCGTTCATGTTCGCGCCATCGATGTAAACCTGTCCACCGTGATGATGAATCAATTCGCAGACCTCGGTGACATCGTCTTCAAATACGCCGTGGGTGGACGGATAGGTGATCATGATGGCCGCCAGGTTGTCGCTGTGGGTTTCGCACTTGGCCTTGAGGTCATCCATGTCGATGTTACCGGATTTCGCAGTCCCGACCACGACTACTTTCATACCCGCCATCTGTGCCGAGGCGGGATTGGTGCCATGTGCGGAAGCCGGGATTACGCAGATGTTGCGATGTCCTTCGTCGCGGCTTTGATGATAGGACTTGATCGCTAGCAGGCCCGCGTATTCTCCCTGGGCGCCGGAGTTGGGTTGCAGCGAAACCGCATCGTAACCGGTGCAGGCGCATAACATTTGTTCTAGCTCGATGATCAATAGCTGGTAACCCTGGGCCTGGTCGAGCGGCACGTAGGGATGGATGCGACCAAATCCGGGCCAGGTAACCGGGATCAACTGGGTTGCCGAATTCAACTTCATGGTGCACGAGCCCAGCGGAATCATGCTGCGATCGAGTGCGAGGTCCTTGTCGGCAAGTTTGCGCATGTAGCGCATCAGGTCGGTTTCGGAGTGATGGCTGTTGAACACCGGGTGGGTCAGGAAATTGCTAGTGCGCACCAGTGCAGGTGGCAGGCTGCTACCGGTCTTTTCTTCGAGCGATGTGACTGTGATCTGGTCACCATGGTCATGAGTAAAAACGTTGAACAGGGTTTTGACGTTTGCCCGGGTCGCAATTTCGTCCAGTGAAATACCGATGGTGCTGGCGTTGACCTGGCGCAGGTTGATTTTCTCAGCCCTGGCGGCGGCCATTATGAATTCGGTCGCATTGCCGGTATTGACCGTAATCGTGTCGAAGAAATGCTCGCTATTAACTTCGAGACCCAGTTCACGCAATCCCGAGGCCAACAACGCCGTCATACGATTGATTCGCTGGGCGATTCGCTTGAGTTCGGCAGGCCCGTGGTAGACCGCGTACATACCCGCCATGATCGCGAGCAAGGCTTGCGCTGTGCAGATGTTACTGGTCGCTTTTTCCCGCCGAATATGCTGTTCACGGGTTTGCAGCGCAAGGCGCAGGGCGGGCTGGTTGCGGGTATCCTGGGAAACACCGATCAGGCGACCCGGCAGTGATCGTTTAAACGCTTCACGCGTAGCCATGAAGGCGGCGTGCGGCCCGCCATAACCCAGTGGTACACCGAAGCGTTGAGAACTGCCGACCACGATATCGGCATCGAATTCACCGGGTGGCGTCAACAGGGTCAGGCTGAGCAAATCGGCCGCAACCGCGACCAGTCCTTTCTTTTCATGAATTTTTGCCACCAGTTCGGAATAGTCATAAATTTCACCGGTGGAACAGGGGTATTGTAACAACACACCGCACAACTCTGGATTGTCGGCAGCTGCGAACGCGTCGCCGATGACACATTTGATTCCCATGTGTTTGGCGCGATTGGTGATGACTTCTATGGTTTGCGGATGGCAACTGTCGGCGATATAAAAAACATCACTTTTGCTTTTTGACAAGCGATGGCACATGGCCATGGCCTCAGCCGCCGCGGTGGCTTCGTCCAGCACCGAGGCGTTGGCGAGTTCCATGCCGGTCAGGTCGCTGATCATAGTCTGAAAATTGAGCAGGGCTTCGAGTCGACCCTGGGAAATTTCTGGCTGGTAGGGCGTGTAGGCGGTATACCAGGCCGGGTTGCGCAGTAAATTTCGCTCGATAACGGTAGGCGTGTGAGTATTGTGATAACCCATACCGATAAAGGACTTGAAGAGCTGATTTCGAATCGAGATCTGGTAAAGCCGGTTCAGAACCTGGCGTTCCGACAGGCTTGCCTTGACTTCAAGCGGTTTACGTCGACGAATCGATTCGGGAACGACCTTGTCGAGCAATTCGTCGATGTCCTCCATGCCGAGCACTTCAAGCATTGCGCTTTCGTCTTCCTTTCCGGGTCCTATATGACGGCGTATAAATCCATGAAAGATATCGAGATCTGTTAATTTGAGGTCATGATTGGGCATGTAATGGTTCCTCGGAATTGGGTTTTACGTGATCTCTATATCACGGGAATTCCCTGGTTAGCTTTGCATTTTTATTCTGCTGTGAATATTAACACTAACACTGGCCGCTACTACTAATAATTGCCAATTCTGGTCACCAGCGTATCGCTAAGCCACTGCTTGAGAAATCCAGCGGCAACGAGGGCTACTTGCTGCTCATCAATCCACTCGAGCAAACCTTCACATATCTCGGCAAAGCTGGCCCCGTTTATAGCCTGTTCGATGGCCCAGGCTTCATGCACTTCGAGTGAACGCCAGTGGGTTTTCAACTGCCGACGCCATAGTAACCAGCGCTGCGCATATTCCGCACGCTCGCGTTGTGGTAACTCGGCATCGGTATCCAGCGCGTTTTCGATCAATGGTATATTCCAGTGTAAATCGATCCATGTCAGAGCAGGTTTGAAGGTAAAACACAGTCCTGGCCAGGCGTTGGCTGGAATCGAAGCCATGTCCTCGATCTGGCACGGCTGGTCGCTGTTCGCGGCGTCGAAGACCGTGGCTTGTGCCCATTCGTAACTGGCCAGTTCCTGTACAAATTCCGCGTCTTCCCCACGTCCCGTTTCTTTCAAATAGCGGGGCAGATTCTGGCCGAACCAGCGTAACGAGGCATGAGTGGAAGGGTAGTGTTGCAGGTAGTCGAGCACCATGTTTTCGAAGGCTTCACGTCCGAGGTACTTTTCCAGTGCCGAGTAATCGACCGCCAGACTGTTGATCAAACGAATCCGATAGGCGTTGTAGTAGGCTCCGAGTCGATGTTCCGCGAGCGCATACTCGGTGCTGATAATATCCTGCTCGATGGCGTTTGAACCACCGGTCAGGTAGTCCTGGAAACGCAGTTGCAGATCGCGTAAATTCGTCATCGTCAGGATTAATAGTAGGGGGCGGCAATTCGCCGCGCGTGATCGAGTTCGGCTAACACCTGATCGAGTCCCGGAATATTGCCGTCGCGTTCGATCATGGTCGAAACCGGACCGAAGCGCTTAGCCGCTTCCTCGTAAAGCGACCAGACCGGATCGATAATATCCTGATCGTGGGTATCGATGATCAGGTTCCCATCGTTGGTATGCCCGGCGAGGTGATGTTGCCAGACCCGTTCCGTTGGCACCCCTTGCAGATATTCAAGTGGATTATAGTGATGATTATAGCTACTCACGTAAATGTTATTGACGTCGAGTAGCAGAAAACAATCCGCCCTTTCGGCAATCGCGGCGAGGAATTCCCATTCGGGCATCGCATCCTCGCAGTAGGTGATGTAACTGGAAAGATTTTCGACCAGCATTTGTTGCCCGATGTAGTCCTGCACTCTCGAAATACGATCGGCGATATGGCAGATAGCTTCCTCGGTATAGGGTAAGGGCAGCAGGTCGTGCATGTTTTTGTGATCGACCCCGGTCCAGCACAGGTGGTCGGAAAACCAGTGTGGTTCGACCCGCTCGATCAGTGCTTTCAATTGCTTCAGGTATTCGAAATCGAGCTCATCGGTGCTGCCCAGCGACATCGAAACACCATGCATGACCATGGGGTAGTCCTGCCTGATTTTATCGAGGTAATAGAGTGGCTTACCGCCGTCGATCATGTAGTTTTCACTGATGATTTCAAGCCAGTCGATGCTCTTGGGCTTACTTTCGAGGATATCCTGGTAGTGTTCAGCACGCAGACCCAGGCCAAATCCAAGAAACGGTTTATGCGCGGCTTCTGTCATCGGTGCAATTCAATAGTGGGGCAGATTAGATTGTAACTGTCGGGCAAAAAAAATGCACCGGCAGAGTCGGTGCATTCTTTAAAGCTGAGAAATACAGCTTAGGCTTCGAATTTTCCGCCCGCGCCTTCACACTCAGACTTGGTCTGCTTAACCCAGCCTTGTCCTGCACATGAGTTTTGTCCAGCGCAGCTGCTGGTAGCGGTTGCACAGGCACTGGTGCCTTTGCAGGAATTGACGTTGAAGCACTTCCCGGCTTTTTCGCCTGCAGATGCGCTCATGGGCGCCATGGCGAACATGGCAGCAGCAGCTGCGGCTAGGGCGACTCCAGTTGTTTTCTTATCTGTAATCATGAAACTTTCCTCAAGTTTAAAGAATATTGTTGTACTGGCTTATTTTCCACTACGCGAGCTTAGAGAGGCTGATTTTCGAGAAAGTTCAGAAAAAAATCCAGATTTTTTACATTTTTCTACCAGATCACCGTATGGTAGCAATCATCGATAATGTCGAATCATCAATTCATCGCCGCGTTGTACCAGTTCAAAGTGCTTTAAAACATTCATCCCCAGCAGGATCTGATCGACGCCCATGTTTGGAATGAGGCTGGCATTGACATCGAAAAGTTCTATTTCACCGATCGCCAGCTGATCGAGGCGTGTCAGGTAGGCCGTGGTGAGCCCATTTGCGGTCGAGACTGATGTTGCCGGGCCCCGTTTCAGTCCCAACGCTTGTTGCAGTTCTCCCGGGATCGCGGTGATAGTCGCACCCGTATCAACCAGGAAAGTAACCTTGTGATGGTTGATTTCACCACCAAAAATATATTGGCCGTTGCGGTTACGGGTCAGTACCACTTCCTGGAATGCAGGTGTCTGCAGAGTCGATATCGACTGGTTGGGATTGTTTTGCTGGTCGAGAATTTTGGAAAATGCCAGGGTCAGCAGTAAAATTCCGAGTATCCAACCGGCGACAGTGAACATCATGCCGAGTTTTTTAGTAGAATGAGCCATCGCACTAAATTTAGTGCCAAATCTCTTGAAATCAATGTAGGACGGTTCAAATGTCGGGAAACAGTTTCGGCAAATCATTCGTGGTGACATCTTTCGGTGAAAGCCACGGCAGTGCCATTGGATGTATCGTTGACGGATGTCCACCCGGGCTGGAACTCAGCGAGTCCGATTTACAGGAGGATCTCGATCGGCGCAAACCGGGTACATCGCGGCACACCACGCAGCGACGCGAGGATGACAGCGTGCAGATTTTGTCGGGTACATTCGAAGGCAAGACTACGGGTGCGCCTATCTGTCTGATTATTCACAACAAGGATCAGCGTTCGAAGGATTACAGTGAAATCATGAATCAGTTTCGTCCCGGTCACGCCGACTACAGCTATACGCAAAAATATGGCATTCGCGACTACCGTGGTGGAGGGCGATCTTCAGCACGGGAAACCGCTATGCGAGTCGCCGCAGGCGGTATTGCAAAGAAATATCTCGGCGAGCAATGCGGTATCCGGGTTCGTGGTTATTTGTCGCAACTTGGGCCACTCAAGCCGCTTAATTTTGACTGGGATGAAGTTAATAACAATGCTTTCTTTTGTCCGGATGTCGATATGGTGTCGCAGATGGAAAAATATATGGACGCCTTGCGCAAGGAAGGTGAGTCGATCGGCGCGCGAGTTTCCGTGGTTGCCAGCGGCGTTCCAGCGGGGCTTGGCGAGCCCATCTTCGATCGAATCGACGCCGAAATCGCGCACGCGATGATGAGCATCAATGCCGTTAAGGGTGTCGAAATCGGAGCAGGTTTCGACAGTATCGAACTCAAAGGCACTCAGAATCGTGACGAGATCAGCCCGGCTGGCTTTCTCTCGAATAACGCCGGCGGCACGCTTGGCGGTATCACCTCGGGTCAGGATGTTCTGGTCAGTATCGCGCTTAAACCGACCTCGAGTATCCACCTGCCCGGGAAAAGTGTCGATGTCGATGGCAAGCCGGTCGAGATCCGTACCAAGGGTCGTCACGACCCCTGCGTCGGAATCCGTGCCACACCGATCGCCGAGGCCATGCTTGCCATCGTGTTGATGGACCATTACCTGCGCAACCGCGCACAAAACGCAGACGTCACCAGCAAAACCCCGACAATCCCCGCCAGCCCTGACTAGTTTTTCTCGCTATGGCCACAGACCTTTTCTTCGAGCTGTGCAGATCAAATTTTTCAGTGCTTTCAGTGACAGTACATCAATGTTTGGTAAAAATGATCTGACCTCGAGTATACGGTTCTTAAGGCCTGGGATCAGGCCAGAATGGCGCTTACTTAAGTTCGCAACCATTGTCTTACCTGTCCAACCAGGACCGGACAAACGGTGAAAGTTTTCGCGAATGCCTCGGCGGCTAC
>JAAESG010000594.1 GCA_024229615.1 Gammaproteobacteria bacterium
GCCTGGTTTACTGATTTCGATTGATGTCGAGGCAGGCGACGCTGTGCATGCGGGTCAGGCGCTGGCTGTCATCGAAGCGATGAAAATGGAAAACGTCCTGAAGGCGGAACGTGATTGTGTTATTGAAACGATCCATGCTGCCGTCGGTGATACGCTCGAACCTGATCAGCCGGTTATTGAGTTTCAGGTCCAGACGCAATGACAGACGCCGAGTTAGACAAATTAAAAGACGGTATACGCGCGCGTGACCGCCGTGCACTGGCTCGTTCGATCACGCTCTTGGAATCAACCCGCTCGTCCCACCGCGACCAGGCTGAATCACTGTTGACTGCCTTGTTACCCGATGTCGGCAAGTCGTTTCGAATCGGTATCACTGGGGTACCGGGAGTCGGAAAGTCGACTTTTACCGAAATGCTTGGGCTTAAGGCGATTGACGCAGGGCATCGGGTTGCCGTTTTGACCGTCGGTCCCACATCAGTGGTGAGCGGCGGGTCCATATTGGGTGATAAAACTCGAATGGAGAAACTATCAAGTCATGCCAATGCTTTTGTCCGCCC
>JAAESG010000595.1 GCA_024229615.1 Gammaproteobacteria bacterium
CACGACAAATCAACAAGGTCTTTTTGTTTAGAATTTAGAGCTTAGGATTTCGACTGCATATATTTCCTGCAGTCGGTTAATTTCCCTTCTATTGCGCTTGCCGCAGCTGTTGCCGGGCTGACCAGATAGACCTCGCTCTCCGGATGTCCCATCCTTCCGACGAAGTTCCTGTTGGTCGTACTGACGCACTTTTCTCCGGACGCTAATATACCCATAAATCCACCCAGACACGCACCGCACGTTGGAGCGGATATTACGCAGCCGGCCTCGTAAAATATATCGACCAGG
Source organism: Gammaproteobacteria bacterium (assembly GCA_024229615.1). Lineage (GTDB taxonomy): Bacteria > Pseudomonadota > Gammaproteobacteria. The sequence continues at coordinate 289 of JAAESG010000595.1, forward strand.
CCTTCGTCTATTGACTGCTTCCAGATTGTTGGCGTCGCCGGCACAATCAGCGTACGTATGGCGACCTGTTTACCCTTGATAATTTTAGCCGCGATGCGCAGGTCTTCGATTCGCCCGTTCGTACAACTGCCGATATACGCCTGGTCCATTTCCATACCGGCACATTCTCCGATAGGCACACCGCCGCTCGGTAAATGCGGCAGAGCTACCATCGGCTCGATGGCCGAGCAGTCGAATTCTTCGGTTACTTCGTATTCTGCGTCACTGTCGGATTCATAAACAGTATAATCTTTTTTATCTTTCAGGTGCTCGTCGAGATATTGTTTTGTGGTTTCATCGAAACCGATTATGCCGCTTTTCGCCCCGGCCTCGATAGCCATATTCGTTATAGTCATTCTCGCTTCCATCGACATATCATTGAGGGCCAGCCCGACAAATTCCATCGCCTTATAAAGCGCCCCGTCCGTGCCGATTCTTGCGATGACCGCTAAGACCACGTCTTTACTGTAAACACCCGCCCCAAGCGAGCCGTTAAGAACAAACTTCATCGATCCCGGCACCTTGAACCATAACTGCCCCGTCGCTATCGCCGCCTCACCGTCCGTTGAGCCGATACCCGTACTGAACGCACCAAACGCACCGTAAGTACACGTATGCGAATCGGAGCCAACGATAACTTCACCCGGCCGAATATGCCCCTGTTCCGGAAGCAGCGCATGACATACCCCGGCCCTGCCGAGCTTATAATAATATTTTAGTTTGTGCCGTCTTGCCCAGCCGTCCAGCCGCTTATGAAGCTCTGCGCTTTTAATGTCCTTGGCTGGCTGAAAATGGTCCGGCGTCACAACGATTTTTTCCGCATCGAAAACCTTATCAATACCCTTCTCTTCGAGCATCGAAATCGCCGGCGGCGTCGTAACGTCGTGGCACATCACAATATCAATCTTCGCATCCACAAGATCACCCGGCATAACTTTCTCTTTACCGGCTGACCTTGCCAATATCTTTTCAGTTATTGTCATACCCATAGCCTTAGTCTTCCTTTTAATACATCAACGCTTATACTCGTAAACGTTATCAAAGTTCCACTTTAACTTCTTCCTGCTGACCTTTATTCTGCGCCGAGACCATCCTGTTAATGGCATCGATATAAGCCTTCGCGCTGCTCTCAATAATGTCTGTCGAAATACCACGTCCGATGAAGATCTTGCCGTTCTCTGTAATTCTGACAGTCGCTTCGCCAAGCGCCTCTTTACCGCTGGTCACAGCTCGGATCGAATAGTTTTCGAGCTTAGGCGATAGGCCCGTAGCTTCCCGTATCGCTTCATAAGCCGCGTCCACCGGCCCATCCCCACAAGCTGCGGCCTGTTTCGTATCGTACTTTGTCTTTATCTTCACGCTTGCGGTCGGCAGCGTACCAGTCCCGCAGGCCACGTGTAGATACTCCAGCTTGTAAATCTGCTCAACGATGCGGATTTCGTCATTAATTAACACCGTTAAATCTTCGTCGAACACTTCTTTTTTCTTATCGGCTATCTCCAGAAATCTTTCATATGCATGTTCGATTTCCTGTCTTGTAAGCTTAAAGCCGAGCTGCTTACATCTATCGACAAATCCGTGCCGCCCGGTATGCCTGCCCAATACCATTCGCGATCCGCCCAGCCCGATACTCTCCGGCGTCATAATCTCGTACGTCGTCCGCTCCTTCAAAACGCCATCGACATGAACGCCAGCTTCGTGAGCAAATGCGTTGGCGCCGACGATGGCCTTGTTCGGCTGAATAACAAAACCGGTCAGCCGCGAAACCATCCGGCTGGTTCGAAAGATTTCTTTTGTATTGATATTGGTAGTCAGGCCGCCCGTACTTTGCGATACAAAAAAGTCCGCTCTCGTACGGATGCCCATGGCTATTTCTTCGAGCGCCGCATTACCGGCCCTCTCGCCCAGGCCGTTCATTGTGCACTCGACCTGGCGCGCTCCGTTTCGCACACCGGTCAAAGAATTCGCCACCGCCATACCCAGATCGTTATGACAGTGCGTGCTTATTACACATTTGTCTATGCCGGGCACATCCGATTTAAGCTTGGCGATGATTTTGCCGTATTCGTACGGCAGAATATAGCCGACGGTGTCAGGTATATTCAGCGTCGTTGCTCCGGCCTCGATAACCGCCGCTAATACTTCAATCAGAAACGACATCTCGCTCCTGCACGCGTCTTCCGGCGAGAATTCGATATCATCTACGAAATTCTTCGCGCACTTCACGGCAGCGACCGCCATTTTCAG
>JAAESG010000596.1 GCA_024229615.1 Gammaproteobacteria bacterium
CCACCTTTCGTAGCGAGACGATAAGAGGTCGTGCCCTGCCTGTATTTTGCGAGCGCTCTGACCGAGCCAAATGCAGGCAGGGTGCGGCATAGCGTCGTCACAGTAGAAGGGTGGTGAGAAATGCAGGCTAGTTGGATTGGTATGACGATGGTTGCGAGCTCAAGTAAACTGCCCCCGTATGCTCGGCAGCGTCAGTTGACCTGAATTTCGGAGATGCTGCGATCCAGCTCGATGCTACCCAGTTCATCCAGCTTTACCAGATCACCCAGATAGTAACCCTGAGCATAATCGATACCGATTGATTTCAGCTTTTCAATAGTGGCCTCGCCATCGACACTTTCGGCAACCGTCCTGATATCGAGTAGGTGCGCCATCGAATTGATCGATTCCACCATCGTACAATCGATCTGGTCGCTGCAGATATCACAAATCAGGTTGCCATCGATTTTGACAAACTCCACCTTCAAATCCTTGAGCGCGGCAAAGCTTGCCAGGCCGCTGCCAAAATTATCGAGCGCAAAACTGCAACCGATCGCCTGTAGACGATTGATCAGCTGACTCGCGTTGGTGAGGTTATGACTCAAGGTCATCTCGGACAGTTCGAAGCATATCTGATGCGGCTTGACGACGGTTTTTTCAAACATTTGCTGAATAAACTCGAGCAGCGAATCGTCTGCTATCGACGCCGCCGAAAGATTCAGACTCAGCACCAGTCCGGGATTCTGCATGAAAATATGTGGATAGCACTGGAATACCCGTTCGATGACCCATCGATCGATTTGTGGCATCAGGCCAAAGCGAGAGGCGGCTGGCAAAAAGGCGCCCGGGGTAATCACATTGCCGGCGCCATCGAGCATGCGCAATAAGACTTCGGCACGGGTGTGGAGCCGGGTTGGTTCGGGATCGAGCGCGATGATCGGCTGGTAAAGTAGCAAGAAGTTTTCACCTGCCAGGGCATCGCAAATATCCTTGCGTTGCAGCTTCTCTCCGCGTCTTTGCGTCAACTCCGAATCGGCTTCGGAATGGGTGTAGGCGCGGCCCCTGCCCATATCCTTGGCCACGTAACAGGCCTGATCGGCGTCGTACATGAGCTGTTTACGCGTGGTCGATTCCGCCACAATCGGCACGATACCGATGCTAACCCCGACCTGAAAGGTTTTCTGGTCCCAGTTAAAGCGGTATTCACGGATCACGCCAATCAACATCTCGGCTACCTTGCTGGCCTTGGACAGTGGACAGTTTTCCAGCAAAACACTGAATTCATCACCGCCGAGACGTCCAAGGGTGTCTCGGCCGCGCAGCTGGCCGGCGAGCAACGACGAAATCTGTTTTAACAATTCATCGCCCGCAACATGCCCGGCGCTATCATTGACGACCTTGAACTGGTCGAGATCGAGGAATAGCAAGGCATGAGTATTTTTGAAATCCTTGGCCGATTGCAAGGCTTTATCGAGCCTTTCCTCGAACTCGCTCCGGTTCACCAGGCCGGTGAGCGGATCATGAGTCGCCTGGTGCGCCATCATCTTATGCATACGCCGTGAATCGGTAACATCTTTAAACACCAGCACAACACCAATGCTAACGCCCTGGGTATCGATCATGGGTGCAGCGGTTCCCTGAATCGAATAGCGTTCGCCGCTGCGCGATATCAGAACATTATCGGTTTTTGGCGCAATGACTCTTTTTTCAATCAGGCAGCGCTGCGCGGGATCCGGAATTACCAACCCGCTTTGCTCATCCTCGAGGTGTAAAACGGCCTCCATCGACAATCCCATCGCCTGGTGATAACGCCACCCGGTCAAAGCCTCGGCAACCGGGTTCATATAATCGATACACCCCTGGTTGTTGGTTGTAATAACACCGTCGCCAATCGAATGCAGGGTGATCTGGGCTCGCTCTTTCTCCATCAGAGCTTCACCGATCGCTAGTTTACGCTCCAGTTCGGCAGAGGCCCGCGCCGCGAACAACTTGATGACGTGGACGTCACTTTTCTCTGAATGCAACACGTTGCGACTCATTCCGCCAAGCACTCCGATCGGTCGCCCCGACGAATCCTGCAACTTGATGGCAAAGAACCCTGAGGCTTTGAAGCGTTCCCTTAACAGGCTCGAGTCGGGAAACAGGTCGCTGGCTGCATTTTCCATGTAGCAGAAGCTCCCGCTGTCTCCACTGGGACTGTTATGCAGGGAAATCGTGTGGTTCATGATGTAAACCCGATCACACCAATAGGCCAGGGTCTGGTAAGACTGTTGCTGTTCATCGTCACAGGCGGCCAGGAAAACCGCATCCACCGACAGGAATTGAGACAATTCCCGCACCAATGCATAAAAATAGGTTTCGCCGGTGGTTCCGACGGTGGATTCTATCAGGCCGTGCAATCGATCCCGGTGTTCCTGCTGTTGTCTGTGCGCTCGTCCGGCTGCCAGGTGGCTAGCCCAGAACCACGTCAGACCTGCACTGAAAAGCGCGGAGAGTGCAATGAGCAGGATTGCTTCAGCCATGATTGAATCGAGAGACGTCCTTATTACTCCGAAGTATAGGCAACAATTCAACTTATTGGGTTGCAGCGGCCAATTTATTCACTTGCATCGATTAGCGCCTTTGCCTAACCTACCGCGACTCATTCACTGAAGATTTCAAACACCCCATGGCAGTTAAAAAAACCACATCCAAAAAATCCAATCCCCGTAAATATTCATCGCTGGTCGTAGACGGCACGGACCGTGCGCCAAGCCGTTCGATGCTGCGAGCGGTGGGATTTGACGATGCGGATTTCAGGAAACCCCAGGTCGGCATCGCCTCCACCTGGAGCATGGTGACGCCCTGCAATATGCATATCGACGAACTCGCCCTGAAAGCCGCAGAAGGCGCTAACGCCGCCAACGGCAAGGCCGTGGTGTTCAATACCATTACCATTTCCGATGGTATTTCGATGGGCACCGAGGGCATGAAATACTCACTGGTATCGCGCGAAGTCATTGCCGATTCTATCGAGGCTGTCACCGGCTGCCAGGGTTTCGATGCGCTGGTTACGATCGGTGGCTGCGATAAAAACATGCCCGGCTGCATGATGGGTATGGCGCGTCTCAATCGACCTTCGGTGTTCGTTTATGGCGGCACCATCATGCCGGGATGCCACAAGCAAAAACCGACCGATGTGGTCTCCGTTTTTGAAGCGGTCGGAGCGCAGGCGCAAAACAAGATCAGCAAGAAAGAACTCAAGGATATTGAATGCACTGCGATTCCGGGACCCGGCTCCTGTGGCGGCATGTACACGGCGAATACGATGGCTTCTGCGATCGAAGCGATGGGTATGAGCTTACCGAACAGTTCCGCACAGGCCGCAATCTCGAATGACAAAACACAGGATTGTATCGAAGCCGGAAAGGCGGCGATGCGTTTACTCAAGGCCAACATCCGCCCCAGCGATATCATGACTAAAAAGGCCTTCGAAAATGCGATTACGGTCGTCATCGCACTCGGCGGTTCGACCAACGCGGTACTGCATTTGCTCGCCATGGCCTCGTCGATCGGGGTCAGGCTCAAGCTCGATGATTTCACCCGCATCGGTAAACGCGTACCGGTGCTCGCCGACCTGCGCCCGAGCGGCCGCGCGATGATGTCGGAACTGATCGAAATCGGTGGTATCCAACCGTTGATGAAAATGCTGCTGGATGCCGGCTTGATGCAGGGTGACTGCCTCACGGTCACCGGAAAGACGCTCGCGCAAAACCTGGCCAAAGTGAAGCCTTATCCAAAGAGTCAGGATATCGTGCACGCCCTCAACAACCCGATTAAGAAGGATAGCCACCTCGTCATTTTGCATGGCAACCTGGCGCCAGAGGGCTCGGTCGCCAAGATTTCGGGCAAGGAAGGCCTGACCTTCACTGGTAAAGCACGCATTTTCGCATCCGAGGAGCAGGCACTGAAAAAGATTCTCGACGGTACGGTTAAAAAAGGCGATGTTATCGTGGTGCGTTACGAAGGTCCGAGGGGTGGACCGGGCATGCGCGAAATGCTGTCACCCACCTCGGCTATCATGGGCAAGGGTCTGGGCAAGGATGTAGCCTTCCTGACCGACGGTCGTTTCTCCGGCGGCTCGCATGGTTTCGTGGTCGGACATGTGACGCCCGAGGCCGCCGTGGGTGGTCCGATTGCGCTGCTAAAAAATGGCGATACAATCACTATCGATGCCGAAAAACGCGAGGTCAATGTGAAGCTGAGCGATGCCGAACTAAAGCGACGCGCCAAGGCATGGAAAACGCCGAAGCCACGCTACAAACGCGGCGTGCTGGCCAAGTACGCGCGCCTGGTCAGTTCGGCATCACTGGGCGCGGTCACCGACTTGCTCGACGACTGAGAACCAACGCCATGAGCAAGGGGCTGCCAACGACACGCGAGATGATCGCACAATTGATTGCAACCCCCTCGGTGAGTTGCGTTCACGCCGATATGGACATGAGCAACCGCGGCGTGATCGACCAGCTGGCGCAATGGAGCGAAAGCCTCGGTTTCAACGTCGAAATCCAGGCGATCGATGAACGTAAATTCAATCTGATTGCGCGTGCCGGCAGCGGCAGCGATGGCCTCGTACTATCGGGCCACAGCGATACCGTACCCTGTGATCCCAAGCTTTGGTCCAGCGACCCTTTCTGCGCAGAGGAAAGGAACGAGCGCATCTATGGCCTGGGCAGCTGTGACATGAAGTCCTTTCTCGCGCTCGCCCTCGACGCAAGCAGTCGCGTTAACCTCGACAAGCTCAAACATCCGCTGACACTGGTGGCCACCGCCGACGAAGAAAGCACGATGAAAGGCGCCAGACTGATCGCCAACAATGGCAGAAAACTGGGAAGTTTCTGTGTCATCGGTGAACCCACCGACCTGTCCCCGATCCGTCAGCACAAGGGTAACCTGACCATGTCGATCGAATTCCTCGGTCAGTCCGGGCACGCCAGCGATCCATCGCTGGGGAATAATGCCCTCGAGGGCATGTATCGGTTCATGACTGCGCTGTTTGCCTATCGCGACACTATCCAGAAGCGCTATAACGACCCCGCTTTCACGATCCCGACCCCGACGATGAATCTCGGGCATATCCATGGCGGCGACAATTCAAACCGGATTTGTGGCGCCTGCACGCTGCTGATCGATATCCGCTTCCTGCCGGCAATGTCATTTGAAACCCTCAAGGCCGACCTCGAACAAATGGCTGACGAAGTAGCCGGGGCACGCGGTCTCGGGGTGGTCAAGCAGATTTTCGGCGATGGCTTGCCGGCAATGGACACCGACGAAGCCAGCGAAATTGCGCAATACCTGACCCATATCACGGGGAAAAAAACCGACAGTGTCGGCTTCGGTACCGAAGCGCCCTACTTCAACGCGATGCAAACCGAAACCATCGTCATCGGCCCGGGGTCGATCAACCAGGCTCATCAACCCGACGAATTCCTGCCCATCGCACAGATCGACCCAACGGTCAAAATGCTTGAGGGCCTGATCGAGCGCTTCTGTCTTTCGTGAAGATACTGGCAGATCAGAATATCCCTTGCGTTGCCGATGCATTCGCGGAGCTTGGCGAAGTTTCACTCATGCCCGGTCGTGAAATACGGCGCGAGCACCTGGTTGAATGCAACTGCCTGATCATCCGCACCGTCACCCGCGTCGATGAAGGTTTGTTAAAAGGCACGCCGGTCGAATTTGTCGGCAGCGCAACCATCGGTACCGATCACATCGACCTGGACTATCTCGACCGAGCAGGTATCGCTTACAGTAACGCGGCGGGTTGCAATGCAGAGGCGGCATCCGAATACGTCGTGAGCAGCCTGTTTGCCTTGTCGAAACGCAAGCATATCGACCCGTTTAAACTGAAAGCCGGTATCGTCGGTTTCGGCAATGTCGGTTCGCGCCTGTATGAGAAACTCGACGCGCTCGGTATCCAATGCCTGTTGTGTGACCCACCACTGCAGCAACGCGGCGAATCCAACCGGACCTTTGTCGACCTCGACACTATTTTGCACAACAGCGATTTCATCAGCCTGCACGTACCACTGACGCATAGCGGCAAGCATCCGACGTTCCACCTGATGGATGCCGCGAGGCTGCAACACCTGAACGAAGGCTGCTTTCTGGTTAACGCGGCGCGCGGGGAAGTCGTCGACAACCGGGCTTTGCTGGAATTATTACTCTTGCGCAACGATTTGACGGTGTACCTGGACACCTGGGAGCGGGAACCGCTGGTTTCGCGCGAGTTGCTGCAGCGCATCGATCTCGCCACACCACATATCGCCGGTTATAGCGTCGAGGGGCGCTTGCGCGGCACGCAAATGGCACTCGATGCCGCCTGCAGTCACTTCAACAAAACCTCCGGCTGGAACATGTCAGAACAACTGCCGGGAATCAGAGAAATCAGACTTGAAGGGTCGGCCTCCAGGCTCGAATTCTGGCAAGACCTTTTTATTCAGCATTGTAATATCTGGAATGATCACGACGACTTTGTCGCCGGTGCGCAACTGGACGATATAGCCTTCGCACCCCATTTCGATGGTTTGCGCCGGATTTTTCCCGATCGTCTCGAGTACCCGCGTTTTGTCATCAAGCAGGCGCACACTGGATTACCGGTGAATACGCTACAGAAACTGGGATTTAATACCGAGAATTGAACTCCGCCATTTTCAGGGGCGCAGCTGCACGACGTTTGCCGGGACATCAAGAATGTGATCCGGGTTTTTAATCATCAACTCCATCGCTTCGAGCTCGACCGGTTTGCTCAACAAGTATCCCTGCACTTCATCCACTCGATACTCGGTCAACAGGTCAAACTGGTTTCGGTCCTCTACACCCTCGGCGACGACCTTCATGTCCATCGAATGCGCCATCGATATCAGGGTCTGAACGATTTTCTGATCATTCGGGTCCGAACAAATGTCCTGGATAAAGCCACGATCGATCTTCAGGCTGTCGATGGGCAGGGTTTTCAAATAACTCAGGGAGGAATAGCCAGTGCCAAAATCATCGATTGCAATCGAGATACCACGCGCATGCAACCGTTCCAGAGATTCAATCGCCTTTTGCACATTTTCCATCAATATGGTCTCGGTAATCTCGATCTCGAACAGTCGGGGTGGCACTTTGAATTCATCCAGGCACTGCAGAATGTTCGGTACTATGTCGGAGCTGATCAATTGTATACTGGACAGGTTAATCGCAATTTTACAATCGTGAATACCCTGGTCGATCCAGCGACGTAGCTGTTGGCAGGCTTCACGAATAACCCAGTCACCAATCTGGCCGATCAGACCCCGACGTTCGGCAAACTCGATGAACTCGTAGGGCGAAACGATCCCGCGCTCCGGGTGCCTCCAGCGAATCAGGGCCTCGACCCCGACAATTTTTCGCGAGCTCAGATCCAGCTTGGGCTGGTAATGCAGTATCCATTCCTCACGCTCGATGGCCTGATGCAAATCTACCTCGAGTTGTATGTGTTTGAGCGAAAGCTCCTGCACATGGTTGTCATAAAACTGGTAGCCGTGTTCCGATTTATGCTTTTTGCTGTATTGCTTGGCGCTCATTGAATTGCTGAGCAAGCCCTCGACGCTCTCCGCGTCGGTCGGATACAGGCTGACACCGACGTGACTGGTGAGATACACCGTATTGCCGTCAATCTCGACCGGCTGATTGATGATATCGATGATTCTCTTGACCGCCCAGGTGACCTGTTCCTTTTCGGCGAGATCGGTAAGTAGCACCGCAAACTCATCGCCGGCGAAACGCGATACGCTGAAGCGCGATACGCCATCGGTTTTTCGCACGATCGAATTGAGGCGATAAGCAACCTGTTTGAGTAACGCATCGCCCCCGGATCGACCGAGACTGGCATTGATCTGGCTGAACATTTCAATATCGATGATCAGTACCGCGGCGAGTTGATCATGCCGACAGCCGCGCTCTATCGCCTGGTGTATACGGTCGTAGAACAGCACCTGGTTCGGTAGCCCGGTCAAACTGTCATAACTTTTACTGTACTCGAGTTCGGATGAAAACTGCGAGGCGATATCCTCGAGTTCGACAATTCTATGCTGCAGGTTCTCGACATTCGCTCCATCCGCCGCTGGCTGCGCGTTATCCGCTGCGCCATGCAAGGTTTCATCTTCCAGGGACGACATCGAAGCCCAGCTGACCACGCGATTACGCCCATTTTGCTTGGCCGCATAAAGCGCCTCGTCGGCAAGGTGGTTCAAATCTCCCGGATCCTTCGGCTTATCCAGAATGCTGGCGACACCGAGACTCGCGGTGACGCGTGGCCCGTTCTCGTAGCACTTGGTCGATTCATCCTTCATACGCAAGCGAATACGCTCGCCGACTTTGATCGCGCCTTCGATCGACATGCCCGGCAGCACCAGGCAAAACTCTTCGCCGCCGTAACGCGCGACCAGGTCGTCCTTGCGCGTATTCTTCTTCAGAATCTCGGCGAGCATCTTGATCACCTCGTCACCGGTAGCATGGCCATAGTTATCGTTGACCGATTTGAAGTGATCGAGATCGACCATAATACAGCTGAGTTCGCTGCCATCCGCCTGTGCGGCACTAAACAAACCATCGAACTGCTCGCCAAACGCACGCCGATTCAGGCAGCCGGTCATCGGATCCCGGGTGGCCTGGTACGATAGCTCCTTGTTTTGCTCCTTGACCAGGGCCTCGGTTTTTTTCAGGCTTTGCACCATGGTTTGCAGTTCGACGTTACGCTCTTCGAGTTCGGTGATGTCGTCGAGCGTTACCAACACGCCCTGCGGCTTGTCTTCGGAACTCAGAATCGGCGATGCATTGATCGCAAATTTGATTATGTCGCCAGCCTCGGTTTTCAGATTGAATTGCGCCGCGATAACCGCCTTACCTGTCTCCAAAACTTTGAGCCAGGGTAGTTCGGAACCGGATTTCAGCTTCGATACCCGTTCCCAGTTCAGTTGCGAGGCCTTGCTACCGAGCAGGGACATCGCCTCTCGCCCGATCTTTTCACTGAATGCCTTGTTGGTCAGCAGAATCTGCTCTTGCTCATCGACGATCATGACGCCCTCGGAGAGTGTATCGAAGGCAGCGTTGACGCGCTCCGGAATCACCGCGGACGGATCGAGTTGGCGCAGCGTGCGCAGCATGAATGCAAGATAGACGAAGAAACCGATTAGAATAAAAAAGATCAGCAGCTTGAACAGGGCTGTATCGGCAAATCCCAGTATCGAATCGCTCTTCAACGCCTTGAAACGCAGTTCGACATTACCCCAGGGCTTGCCTCTACTGAGCAACGGTACCAGCACATGTGACGAGGTCGACTTATCCACCTCGTAGTCTTGCCACAACTGGATATGGTTAGGCGATTTATACACCAGTTCTCCGGACTCACGCCGGATACCCGTCGAGAGGATTTCCGGATTACGCCTGGCGACGATGCGCATCAGGTCTTCGAGCTTCTTGATATCCTGGCGCGGATCCATGACCGAAAACTGAAAAGCCATCGACTCGCTGATCTGTTTACGCGCATTCAGCTGTATTCTGTCTTCATCGGGTGTAAATCCGAGCATGTCGGCGCTCAGTAATATACAGGATGTCAGCATGGTCAGCGCGAAACTGATGCGCATCGCCGGGAACATGATGCCTAAGGATTTTCTCAGTTTATTCATCGAAGAAACCTACCTATTGGAGTTTGCAGAATCGCCTTCATCGTCGTGCTCCATCTTTGGCGGAGAACATCTTGTCCACTTTTTTCGCATGAGCATTGCCCTCTGTATCCGTATCCTCATCGGGCTCGACATCTTCCTCGTCTTCTCTTGTCTTCAATATCGGCAGCGGATCGAAACGATTGAGTAACGGCACGGTGGACATGAAACTCGCCAACAAGGAACCGCCTCGCAACACCCAGCTAACGATACCCACGGTAAGGCTGGCGGTGGAACCCATGACGATCTGCACCTCGACATCATCCGCTTTCTGGTTTGACAGCTCGCTATCCATGCCCTCGTGCATACGATCGATTCGACTCAGCAATTCGAGCTCGTATTGTTCGTTGAGGAGTTCGTCATCGCTGACTTGCAAGCTCAGCTCATCGACACGCAGCTGCAGTGGTTGTGGTGCAGGTACATCTACAGTCTGATTTTCGATGACCGGGCCATAATTGACGGGCTCAGTGTGATCCGGCTCATCGACTTGCTCAAAACCGGATTCTTCCGGCTCGGCCGGGGGTACAATCACGCTCTGAGGAACCCGTACGATTTCACCCTCACCGACCCCCCCCTCTTCCGGGGTCGTCTCTTCTTCAGGCGGAGTCACTTCCGGTTCGGGCGGCGGTTCGGGCGGCGGTTCGGGCGGCGGTGGTGCGGGTGGTGCTTCGTCCGCGCCATTTATCGTAATGACGATATCGTGCGTGGTGCCATCGAACGCGCTGACAGTCAGGGTATCGATGAGCGATTCACCGGCATCGAGCATCTGGATCGCGGCCTGGCTATTATCGGCGGTGTAACTCCAGTTGCCCGCCGTATCGATGGTTAAATCACCGTAAGTACCGTTAATGGTCGCCGCCTGGAAGCTGGACTCACCTGTATCCGGGTCGGCAATAGTAAGACTCCCCGCATCGCTGATATTACCCGAGACTACGCCGACGTCTTCGGTAACCTCACCGGCATCGGCGCCGCCTATAACGGGCGCATCGTTGACCGGGGTGACGGTAAAGTTGAAGGTCTGGCCCGCCAGGGTATTACCGGTCGGATCTTCTACCGTGTAGCTGAAGCTGTCACTGGTGGTGTTGGTGCCGTCATGCGTGTACAGGACATTACCGTCGATGATGTCTTGTTGCGTGAAGGTATCGTTCGTGCCCAACGCCCAGACGCTGCCGTTGATCATCAGCGTGCCGTTGCTGACATCGCCGACCGTGTAGATCAGCGTGGTGTCGGCGGTATCGGCATCGGTCGAGGACAGGTCACCGGTGGTCAGGGCGATGTTTGACGCACCTTCGCTAACCGTAGTGCTCTGGTTGACGGCCGTGGGTGCATCGTCGTCCACCACCGTAACCGTGATGCTGAAAGTTTGTCCGGCCAGCGTATTGCCTATCGGGTCTTCAACGGTATAAGCGAAGCTGTCACTGGTCGTGTTGGTGCCGTCGTGCGTATACAGCACGTTACCGTCGATGACATCCTGTTGCGTGAAGGTATCGTTCGTACCTAGAGCCCAGACGCTACCGTTGATCATCAACGTACCGTTACCGACATCGCCGACCGTGTAGATCAGCGTGGTGTCATCGGTATCGACATCGGTGGATGACAGATCGCCAGTGGTCAGGGCGATGTTGGTTGCACCTTCGCTAACCGTAGTGCTCTGATTAACCGCGGTCGGCGCATCGTCGTCGACTGCCGTGACCGTAATGCTGAAGGTCTGCCCTACCAGCGTATTACCGGTCGGGTCCTCGACCGTATAGCTGAAACCGTCGCTGGTGGTGTTGGTGCCATCGTGCGTGTAGAGCACATTGCCGTCGATGACATCCTGTTGAGTAAACGAATCGTTCGTGCCCGAAGCCCAGACGCTGCCGTTGATCGTCAGCGTGCCGTTGGCGACATCGCCGACCGTGTAGATCAGTGTGGTGTCGTCGGTATCCGCATCGGTGGATGACAGGTCGCCGGTGGTTAATGCGGCATTGCTCGCACCTTCGGAAACGGTAATGCTTTGATTAACGGCCGTGGGCGCATCGTCGTCCACTGCCGTGACCGTAATGCTGAAGGACTGCCCGGCCAGCGTATTACCGGTCGGGTCTTCAACGGTATAAGCGAAGCTGTCACTGGTGGTGTTGGTGCCGTCATGCGTATACAGCACGTTACCGTCGATAACATCCTGCTGGGTGAAGGTATCGTTCGTGCCTGCAGCCCAGACGCTGCCGTTGATCATCAGCGTGCCGTTACTGACATCACCGACCGTGTAGATCAGGGGGGTGTCGGCGGTGTCCGCATCGGTCGAGGACAGGTCGCCGGTGGTTAATGCTGTATTGGACGAGCCTTCCGCAACACTCACGCTCTGGTTGACCGCGGTCGGGGCGTCGTCGTCGACTGCGGTAACCGTGATGCTGAAGGTCTGCCCGGCCAGCGTATTACCGGTCGGGTCTTCGGCCGTGTAGCTGAAGCTGTCACTGGTCGTGTTGGTGCCGTCATGGGTATACAGGACGTTGCCGTCGATGACGTCCTGCTGGGTGAACGAATCGTTCGTGCCACTCGCCCAGGCGCTGCCGTTGATGGTGAGCGTGCCGTTGGTGACATCACCGACC
>JAAESG010000597.1 GCA_024229615.1 Gammaproteobacteria bacterium
CCTACTCCTCGACCGGGCTGGTACGTTCAGGTGGCTCGAGTACGATCGTGTATACGACGGATCTGTTCAGCGCAACCGATGTGGGCACGTTGCTCGACTTGTCGGCGATCCAAAGCATCAACGCCGCTTTTGCTAAGCAAAGTAACGATATTAACGGCATCCTTCATTTTTCGGTTTACACTTTTTACAAGTTCAGGTGCCCAGCTATATAGTGCCTGGCCGAGAAGCAGAAACATTCGTAAAATCTGAGAGATAGCAGCACTCTCGAGCGCGAGGTTTGAAGAAAAAACGCGCGATATATTTTTATAATAACGCGCAACTCACTGATATTTAGGAGATAATGACAATCCTTCAGGGGCTTTAATCGACCCAATCGGTAAAACTTCGGAAATTCAATGCGCGATATTCTCAACCCGCAACTCCAGCTCGGCGAAATCGATATCGGGTGCATCAAGTTTGACCCCCATTCGAGAGATGATATTCCGCAAATTCTACGAGGCCTGCAATACATTTATACAACTCCAGAAATTCGTGATGAGGTTTTTAATCATCTGGAGCAAATCATTCCAGAAGAAACAGATGTCGGTAACGGGCGTCCCGGGATGGTGCTGTGGGATATTTTAGTTTTGGGCACCTTGCGCGTGAACCTTAACTGCGATTATGACCGGGTGATGGAATTGGCCAATGAGCACCGCACACTGCGTGAAATGCTGGGCCATGGTCTGGTGGATGAGGACGATCAATACCGACTGCAAACCATC
>JAAESG010000598.1 GCA_024229615.1 Gammaproteobacteria bacterium
CATCAATAAAAAACAGCATATGTCAGTAAAAGGTGTGCCTATTCCGACGAAATCGGCCACCCATTCCACTCCAAATCAGCCACCTGTTCCAGGGCAAAGCGGCCACCCCCTAGGGGGTGGCGAAACGCAGGGAAAGTGAAGTTAGGTGATTTTGCTTTATCTTGTCAATTTTTCATTTCTCAATGACTCCTCGTGGTTGTTACTGCGTAACGTGATTTTCATATCGTAGTAGTCATTGTGCTGTTCATCAGGCATCGTATCGAGGAGTTTGTCCTCCGTCTCTTTGATGGCCCTTTCCAAGGCAGTCCTCTGGGTTACGCCGTAATAGGAAGCCAGGCGCTTCAGACTGGCTTTGGCAACGAGGGAGACCATCTGGTTGATACGTTCCAGCATCTCGTGTTGTTCACCGGTCTGCTTCAGATGGCGATCTCGGTAGTTACGTTGGCGCTGAGCGTTGCTTGTTCTCATTTGCTGCTTCACCTCGCGTTACGCAGTAACCGATGATTCTGCTGATGGATCGAGCACCGCTTTTTCACCCCGGGGAATGGCTTGGCGTTTGCGCATTGATCCTCCGCTCAACTGGAGCCGGTAGGCGTTATGCACCAGCCGATCGAGGATGGCATCGGCCAGCGTCGGATCATCGATATAGTCGTGCCAGTGATCGATGGGCAACTGGCTGGCGATCAGGGTCGATTTTGCATTGCAACGATCATCCATGATCTCCAGCAGATCGCGGCGCGG
>JAAESG010000599.1 GCA_024229615.1 Gammaproteobacteria bacterium
CTTTCCGATCCCAAAGATCTGGATTTAACTCGACACGAATATTTTATTGGTAGATAAAACAATATTCGAGGCCAGGCGAGGGGAAACCCGAATATATCAACAATATCAACCAATTAAGAGTGAATGAGGGGCCTGCTTCTGGTATAATCTGTGTTGTTAAGACGTTGAAAATACTGAAAAAAGGACCCCCATTCGATGTTCATTCTACGCGATCTTCTCCCGCCTCTCCAAGGCGCTTTCTCCGATACCCAGCTCGGTCGCCAGCGCGCTCAGTGGTTCACCTATACGTTACTCGCGGTCGTCGTACCCTTTACTTCGTCGATGACCGCGAATCTGTTGCGCACCCTGCACACGCTGTTTG
Source organism: Gammaproteobacteria bacterium (assembly GCA_024229615.1). Lineage (GTDB taxonomy): Bacteria > Pseudomonadota > Gammaproteobacteria. The sequence continues at coordinate 362 of JAAESG010000599.1, forward strand.
GGCTGTCGGTGAAACCCAAGCGCTTTTATTCCTTCATGGCCTCGCCGAGCTTGCCCTGGGATCGGCTGTGGCGGCTGCTCTGGGGTTTGATTCCGGCGCCGTTGACCGATGAACGCCTGGTGTTGGCGCTCGATGACTTTATCAATCCCAAGGTGGGGCGCAAGATCTTCGGTTGCGAATCGATCTTCGATCATGCGGCCAAGTCGAATCAGTCAAGGTATCCCTGGGCGCAGAATGTGGTGGCGGTGGGGCTGTTGACGCTCGTCAAAGACCGCTGGGCCTGCCTGCCGTTGGCGTTTCGATTTTACCTGCCGAAGAAGGCCA
>JAAESG010000600.1 GCA_024229615.1 Gammaproteobacteria bacterium
CTCGGCGGCTATGCCGCCTGCGGGTTACTTCGCGAACACTTTCACCGTTTATCCAGCCTTGAAGTTTATTGAGTATTTAAACTCCTGATATATTTCGAAAATCGATGCTTTCGGTCTTAATATAAGTGCCATTGGTGACAGGTAATATAATTTTCGGTGCACAAAAGAGCTCCTGAATATCTGATAATCAACCTCGGGGCCTGCAAAATTCAACATGAATTGTAGGCGTTAAGGCATCGATTTATTTCGATTGTGTGTCTGACTTGCAATCATCAGCATCCGAGTGCAACGCCTCGGGCCGGATACATTTATCACGTTAATAAACCTAGCCCGCATTTCTCACCACCCTTCTACTGAGACAACGCCATCTGACACCAATGTAAATGGTTGGAACCGGGGTACACCAAATCATATCAGGAGATAATGCTTAAGCGACCCGCCGGGCTTTTTGATAGCCGTTCATTGCCGGTTTCGGTCACCAGAACCATATCGCAGTGACGAGTAGCACCTACAGCTTCTGCCTGGGTAAAGGGCTCTACCGTTATCACCATTCCACTTTCGAGTGGGGCATTATTGTAAGTTCTGAGATCGCCCTCTGGAATCCTGCCTTCCCACTCGCTCACAACACCGCGCTGCAGACCCGAGTTCAGGCGTTGCAGCTTGCCAACCGGTGTTTTTTCAAAAATCCCGACGCCGCGCTGGCGCCGGCGATGCCGACGCCGACAATAACCACCTGTGCCTGGGCGGGTAGTGTCTGGGTCAACACGATCGCTTCGATTGCCCGGTGATTACAGGTCGGTCGCGATCAATGCCAGGAAGTCGCCGCTTTCGACCAGCACCTTGTGAGTGCGCCCGATCAACTTACCGTCACGCGCAGCCTGATAAATCACCGGAGGTTGTTCAGGCTTTCGCGGAAAGTGAATCTGGCCGACAGCGTCGCCGGTGCTGACGGGTGCATTCAAGTCGATCAAAGCCTCGTAAATACCGGCATCGTCACTGATGATGTAACAATCGGAATCCGGCATGTGCATCGGCAGGGAGGCTGGCAATCCGCGGTCTTCAAGGCTTTGCGGTTGTTCATCGATAATCCCGAAATGGGCGAGCAGGTTCCTGACCCCGGTTTCGGCGATGGCCACGGTATCCGTCGTAGTGGTGCCGCCGCCGCCCAGTTCGCAGCCGATGAAAATCTTGCCCATGTCCTCGACCACGGTGTCGATCATACCCTCGGCATCCAGTTCAACCAGTTCCAGGCTGATCGGCGCCGCGAACGCGAGAACGGCCTGCTTCGCCTTTTCCATGACCTCGGCGTCGGGAATTCGGTGATAACAGGCGAACGGCGAAAACATCATCGTCTTGCCGCCGGAATGAATATCGAGGACGGCATCGGCCAGCGGCAGAATCTTCTGGTGCACGAAATGAGCGATCATCGAGGAAACGCTACCATCGCGCCTGCCGGGAAAGGCGCGGTTCATGTTGACGCCGTCGATCGGCGACACCCGGTCGCCTGCAAGCACGGCGGGATAATTCAGCGCCGGAATGATGATTACCTGCCCGTTTATCTCAGCGGCTTCGAGCGCCCGCGCCAGTTTCATCAACGCGATCGGCCCCTCGTATTCGTCACCGTGATTACCGCCGGTGAGTACCAGGGTCGGCCCGTCACCGTTGCGGATCGAAACAATCGGCAACTGCACCGCCCCCCAGCCGGAGTCATTGCGAGAGTGAGGGATGCTCAAATACCCGTGGTGTTTGCCGTCGGTTGAGAAATCTATGCTTGAACTGACTTTCGGTTCTGTCTGCGTCATATTGCCAGCCTCTACTAAATCTTTCTTAAATACACACCAGATCGCGGGTGAATCCGGAAAGAATTTCGGCCCCCGTTTCGGTGACCAAAACATTATCGATGATCCGCGCCCCCAGTTTCTCCGCATGGATGAATACCGGCGGCTCGACCGACAGGATCATACCGGCCTCGAGGGTGTATTCGCTGTCGGCAAACAAGTGTATGTATTCACCCCAGGACGGTGGATATCCCGGCGCGATACCATAACCGGTCGTATGCAGCCGATATTGATCCATACCGGCATCGGCGACGACTTTCTTCGCCGCATCATGGGGACGGGTCGCGGGCACGCCGGCGCGGACCTCGGCGATGCAGGCATCGCAGGCATCGCGTACGACTTGATAAACCTCGCGCATGCGCGCGCTCGGCTCGCCCAGACAAAATTGTCGGCCGATCGTGGCGCAATAGCGCCGATACGCCGCGCCGTATTCGATGTGCATGAAGTCGCCGTCGTGCAGGCGACGTTCGCTCGGCGCACCGTGACCGTAACAGGTGCGCTCACCACTACAGAAATTCATCGGGCTGGCTGGAGAATCGCTGCTGTTGCGATACATCGTGCGATAGACTTCGGCCGCAACCTCCATCTCGCTAACACCCTCGGCAATCGCATCGACACCCGATTGCATCGCCAAATCGGCAATCTCGGACGCCCGGCGAATATAGGCGAGTTC
>JAAESG010000601.1 GCA_024229615.1 Gammaproteobacteria bacterium
AGCGGAGAGAGCCGGAAGGGACACACACTTAGCTGTTGACGCGGATCATCTCCGGGGCGTAGCATTTCGGTATTCTCAGACAAAAGGAATTGACTGATGACCCGACCCAGGAAGGTATTGATCTCGCTCGCCGATACTCCCTACTATCACATTACCTCCCGCTGCGTGCGCCGCGCCTTTCTTTGCGGGGTGGACCATTACTCAGGCCGAAACCATGAACACCGGCGACAATGGGTCGTCGACCGGATTCGACTGCTCTCATCGCTGTTTGCCATCGATGTCTGTGCTTATGCCGTCCTCAGCAATCACTATCACCTGGTGCTCAAGCTTTGTCCCGAGCAGCTCGATGAGCTTTCCGATGATCAGGTCATTGACCGCTGGTGCACTTTGTTTACAGGTCCACTTCTGGTTCAACGCCATCGCGACGGTAAGCGCCTCGCAGCCCACGAAATGTCGACTGTAAAGGAAATCGTCAAGGTCTGGCGCGAGAAGCTCTCGAGCATCAGCTGGTTTATGCGATGCCTGAATCAACCCATTGCCCGACAGGCCAACCTGGAAGACGAGTGCACCGGCAAATTCTGGGAATGCCGTTTCAAATCCCAGGCACTGAAAACCGAGGAAGCCTTGTTGTCCTGCATGGTCTACGTCGATCTCAATCCGATCCGGGCCGGGATGGCATCAAGTCCGGAGACTTCGGACTACACCAGTCTTCAGGAGCGCATCGAGCCCGTCTTCAATCTGGAACAGGCGATAAAGAGTCAATTCGAAGCTGGTGATTTACAGGGTTTCAACTCGCCGCTCAAGCCGCTTTTGCAATTCGAAGGCGGCATAGTCGATAAACCTCAATGCGGCATGTTTTACAACTTTCGAGACTATCTGGAGCTGATAGACCAAACCGGCAGAATGATTCGAAACGATAAACGGGGTTTTATCCACCATGACCTGCCCCCAGTCCTGACAAGACTACAAATATCTTCGCAACAATGGATTCTCAATACCACCCGGTTTGAAGCCATTCACGTCGGGCGTTTCAATCGGGTAACCCCCAATCTCGATACCGGATAGCTTCCACTCCAAATCCATCAATACCTGCCCATCATCACCCGATGGTAACGGGCGGCGATTGTTCAATTCACTGAAATAACGCTCCGTCGCCGCCGGTCGGGCAAAATCTTTCCAACCCCGATAATCTGTTGTGTATCCAGGCTGAATCTCGACCGATTAATAAATGCCGGGATAAGAGCGTGTGTCCTTTTTCACTGATAAATGCCGGGATAAGAGCGTGTGTCCTTTTTCACTTTTAGGCTAAGGGCATCGAGTTTAAAAGTATCACTGATGGAATTGACACAACGACCGCAGGGGGAAAGCTGGTTTTTCATATCATGGGGGCTTTGGCTGAATTTGAACGCTCTTTGATTTCTGAGCGAACAAAGGCGGGCATGGTATCAGCAAGGAAGCGGGGTAAACACATCGGGCGACCCCTAGCCCTATCGGCTGAACAAATTAACCACGCCAGGCAGATGATCGAGGACGACAAAGAATCCATATCGGGTATGGCATCTTTACTTGGTGTTGGTCGGAATACTCTAGCCAGAGCATTGAAGGATTGAATTTAATATTTCCAACGAATGAGTATGTTCTTTAGACCTAGTGAGGCAATTTCATCTTGAAAGTGCTGTGACAAGCTAATCATTGAGCAGGCTCCATCACTATAAGATGTATGCACTCCAATTTTTTGATATTGATCTGTTAGCTCAAAATTCCACAATAAAAGATCATTTTTCCCAATATATTTATACCCCTCTTCTCCGTCTACAGTCAGGAAAGATAATCTCCCCGAATCATAAGTAAGACCGTCGATAGATCGTTCAAAAGAGATTATCAGCCTGTCATCCTTAATTTCTTGATAATTAAATCCATAATATCTGACGATCGGTGTAATGCACTCTGCATTTACTAGCCCAGGACATAGTAAGAGCAGGGCTATTAATATATTGCGGACGATCCTCAATTTTAATCGGCTTGCCTTCGTAACCATTTTGGGATCACAACCATTTTAAGCTCATCGTTTGCCGTGAAAATCTATTTTTTTCTACGCATGAATTCGGGCAGTTCGAGCAGAACAGGATCGTTTGGGTCAAATTCGCCTTGTATCGGGTTATCAAGGATTGATGCAAAATTTCTTTCATTAAATCGATGCCGTAACCATTTTGGGATCACGATCTGTTGAATCTGTTCTTCTGTCCAAAGAGGCTCGTCAGTCTCATAAGTAGAAATAGATTGTATATTCCCGTTAGCATCCCTATTAATCCTTGATCTAAGTTTTGGTAGTTTTCTGAGCATCTCTCGCTCTTGTTCAAGCTCTTCTTCATCTGTCATTAGCATACACATGTAGTCATTTTATTTAACACCACAAACCCATATTTGTGGGTTTTTCTCAATCAAGCAAATTCTTAGCATTAAGCCATTTTCTACCTAAATCTGTCGCATAGTACCCTTCAACTCCAAACGCTATTAAATCTATCTTCTCAAGATTGTCGGTCGCTAATGAAATGCGCTGTTTGAGGAAGTTCCATTCATCCGATTTAGAAAACAACTCGGCGCAAGAGAGACATTTATCAACAAAATCCAAAATGAAAGAGACGTGCCTAAGTATATACGCGAGAAGGAAAGCACGGTATTCATTGTTAACTCCGTTCATTTTCTAAACTTCCTTGAATCATGTAGTCTACCGAACAACTTTTATAAATATTTACCCAAAACGGTGTAATTGAGAAAAATGGATTTTCCGATAAGGCTCAATACAAAAAGTACGATAGATCACAAATACGAGTTTTCAAATTCGGGAAATCTCATTTTTAATATTTCGCTCGCCAGCTGCGCCACGAGTCCCGAAAGCTACAACATGGGTTTTGATGATCGTACCGGTAAGGTCATCTACAAACCCGCCAAGCATATCTACATGCCCTGGGAGCAGCTGCCGACTCTGCCAGCAGAATTTGGGGAAATCCCGAACACGCCACTCACCAACATGTGTACAGCGTAATTAGTGTGATAATCTGGTTATACGCAAATATAAAAAAAGCCAGCCAATGACAAAAGCCATTACATGGAAATGCCCAAATTGTGGCAATGAAGATACTTATCCATCGAATAACAATGTCACGCTGGAATCACTACAAAGTGAAGAAATTGTTAGCCACACAATGTGCAGCCAGTGTGGTTCGCGCTGCAACCCCATCGAGGTTAAATCTATTGATAACGAGTAATTATAAGCAATAGCGACTATTACAGGCCGTTCGATTACAGCCCTTAAATTTTTCGGTAATTAGAGCGCATGAGCCATTCGTTTAATATTAAAAACTCAGCAGATCTCTTTTCAGAGTTTTGTTTAAATGTTGAAGAGTATCGAAAAGATCCAATGTCTTCAGGAAAGGCAGTTATATGTGCAATTCTTGCATGGCATGTTGTCGATTGGATATTTCATGAATATCGAAATGTATTGGTAAAATTTACTTCTAAAACTCAATTTCAAAATTTTGTAAAAAAAGAATGCCCTTCATTGCATTATATGCAGGATATTGCGAACGGCAGTAAGCATCGAGTATTTCTAAAAAGTTACAAACCCATAGTAAAGGATACGGAGAAACATCAAGGGGCGTTTTCTAGTGGATTCTCTGGAGGATTCGATGTCTCAAGCTTGAGGATTTATCTTGGCGAAAGTAGTTTTGTGTATTTCGATGAGGAACTTGAGAAGGTAGAGGCATATATTACTGCTCTATTTTCGAACAGCCTTAAGCAGACTAACGGTCCTCAGCAGAATCCAGATCCTTAACAATCAACTTACCCTTGGGACTCGCGTAAAATCCCCGCTCGGTTTGCGCGGAGCGTTTGGCCTTGCCCATCATTAAGCGCCTGACACCCCAGAGTTTTTTTACACATATTAGGCGGCCACAAAAACTTAACATCATATATCGATTCAACACTGTCCAGATAGGTTTCGAGAACCTGAAGAAACCTTAAATCCAAATAGCCACAAATAAGCATAGAACCTCACAAAACTTCACTTTCGGAACAGTTCATAGAGCCTAACAAATCCTGACATTTGAATTTCAGAAAACTTCAGTCTCAAGCAGCTTTCAATTACTCAAAAGAATCGGTGACAATCATCGAATTTGATATACTCGTTTGCTGAAATATAGCGTCCCATCAAGGCAAATTGGGGGTATCTATGGGGGTATTATTGCAAGCAGTTGAAGAGTTGATTCTTATTATGAAATACCTTAACTATGGGGCATGGTACTGGGGGGGGGACTCGAACCCCCAAGGTGTTACCACCAGCGGATTTTGAATCCGCCGCGTCTACCAGTTCCGCCACCCCGGCAAGGAGGCCGCATTCTAATTCAAAATATATCTAAGTGGTAGTCTAAGCGGTATCATACGCCGTTTTCTGATCACCTCGACGATGCAGCTCAGCGACTTCGACTACTCTTTGCCTGAACAGCTTATCGCACAAGCGCCGCTGGCCGAGCGCAGTGCTTCGCGTCTGCTATTGGTCGATCCACGGCAACAACGTTTCCTCGACCGGCGTTTTACCGATTTGATTGACTATATCGATGCGGGCGACCTGCTGGTATTTAATGATACTCAGGTTATTCCAGCAAGATTGTTCGGCTGCAAACAAAGTGGGGGCAAGATCGAAGTCATGGTGGAACGGGTGCTGGATGACGCAACCCTACTCGCCCACGTACGCGCCAGCAAGGCGCCGAAAACGGGCACGAAATTGATCCTGGAAGATGCCATCGAGTGCGACATGCAGACACGCGAGGGTGATCTTTTCGTGCTGCGGCAGAATGACGCGCCATGGCTTGAACTGCTGGAAGAATTTGGACACATACCCTTGCCACCATATATACGGCGCGATGACGTGGATGCCGATCGGGATCGATATCAGACTATCTACGCCAGCAAGCCCGGTGCGGTTGCGGCGCCAACCGCAGGCTTACATTTCGACTCGGCCAAGCTCGACGCCCTGAAAACAAAAGGAGTGATTACTACCCACATCACCCTGCATGTTGGCGCCGGAACATTTCAGCCGGTACGAGGGGAGGACATCGACAGTCATGTCATGCATGCTGAACTCATCGATGTGCCGCAAACAGTTTGCGGCCTGATCGAACAGACCCAAACTGCTGGAAAGCGAGTCATCGCGGTTGGCACCACCGTGGTGAGAAGCCTCGAATCCGCGGTTGTCGCGGGTAAACTGAGAGAGACTCGTGCCGAATCAAATCTGTTTATCAAGCCAGGTTATCAATTTAATGTAGTCGACGCGATGTTGACAAATTTCCACTTACCCAGGTCGACACTGTTGATGCTGGTCAGCGCTTTTGCAGGAACCCGGTTGATGCAGCAAGCCTATGCCCATGCCGTCGAACAGCAGTATCGTTTCTTCAGTTACGGCGACGCGATGTATATAGACAATCGCGCCACAACAGGAGCCTTATGAAATTCACCCTCGATAAAACCGATGGCAGGGCTAGACGAGGACGCCTTGCGTTTGCCCGCGGCCCGGTTGAAACCCCGGCCTTCATGCCGGTCGGTACCTATGGTACGGTCAAGGCGATGACACCTGAGGAACTGAGTGAGCTCGGCGCACAGATTATCCTCGGAAATACATTTCATTTAATGTTGCGTCCCGGCACGGAGATCATCAGGAAACATGGCGATCTGCATGATTTGATGCACTGGCAGGGGCCAATCCTGACGGATTCGGGCGGTTTCCAGGTGTTCAGTCTCGCCAAGATGCGCAAAATTACGGAACAGGGCGTCAGTTTTGCATCCCCGGTAGACGGCACACAGGTTTTTCTGAGCCCCGAAGTGTCGATGCAGGTGCAGCGTGACCTGGGTTCGGATATCGTCATGTGCTTCGACGAGTGCACACCGTATCCGGCGGCCGAAGACGTGGTCAGGCAGTCGATGGAGCTATCTCTGCGCTGGGCCGAGCGCAGCAAGGTCGCGTTTGCCGATAACCCGAATTCGCTGTTCGGTATTGTGCAAGGGGGTACCTACGACCAATTACGCATCGAATCAGCGCAAGGGCTGATCGAAATCGGTTTTGACGGCTACGCCATCGGTGGTCTGTCGGTTGGGGAGCCCGCGGTGGAACGCAATGCCACGCTCGATGTGGTTTTGCCGATACTGCCAGCCGACAAACCGCGTTATCTGATGGGCGTGGGTAAGCCGGAGGACTTGATCGAAGGCGTGCGGCGTGGAATAGACATGTTCGATTGCGTCATCCCCACACGCAATGCACGTACCGGCTTTCTATACACGCACGACGGCATTATCCGCATTCGTAACAGTCGCTATAGCGACGATACGCGTGCGCTGGACGCCGACTGCGCTTGCTACACCTGTCAGTATTATTCACGTGCCTATTTGCGGCACCTGGACAAGTGTGGAGAGATACTCGGTGCTCGTCTCAACACGATCCACAATTTGTATTATTTCCAGGAATTGATGCGCTGGATTCGTGAAGCCATTGACAGTGACCGCTACGATGCCTTCTGCGAAAACTTCTATCAGCGTTACGAGTCGGATAAATAGGTCCAAAACTAGTGTTTCTACCTTGTGAGAAGCCCGACCTAGTGCCATAATACGCGCCGCTCGGGGTGGACCTCGATGCCACGAAACAGCAAACCAAAGGTTTATCAACATGAGTTTCTTTATAAGTGATGCGCTGGCACAAGGGGCCGAAGGCGGCACAGCCGGTACCCTGGAGTTAATTCTGCCGTTGGTGCTGATGTTCGGCATCTTCTATTTCCTGTTGATCCGTCCGCAGCAGAAAAAAGCCAAAGAACACAAAAACATGGTCGGAGCGCTTAGCAAGGGTGATGAAATCATTACCAATGGTGGGCTGCTGGCCAAGATTAGCGACGTGGATGATAACTTTCTGACCTGCACGATCTCGGATAAAGTCGAAGTCAAGATTCAACGCCACGCGGTTTCCTCTGTACTGCCCAAGGGCACGATCAAGAATCTGTAACTGCGATGGTCAATCATTATGCTCCATGGAGATATGTTCTCCTTATCCTGATTATTGTTATGGGTGCGGTCTATGCCACACCCAACCTTTACGGTGAAGATCCGGCGCTACAGATATCGCATCGGGTTAAGCTGATCGACCAGGGTGAGTTAAACAATATTCGAAGCTTGCTCGAAACCGAAGGCGTTGACTATCGCTCGATAGAACTGTCCGGCAACAACCTGCTGGTGCGCTTTGATTCTGAAGATACGCAACTCAAGGCGGCCATTCAGGTTCGCGAAGCGCTGCATGCCGGCGATACACGCTATGGAATCGCCCTCAATCTTGCGCCAGCTACCCCGGATTGGCTGAGGTCATTGAATGCCTTGCCGATGTATCTCGGTCTCGACCTGCGTGGCGGTGTGCACTTCCTGATGGAAGTTGACATGGATTCGGCAATTGAAAAATCGCTGGCACGTGCGTCTGGCGAACTGCGCAGCTTCATGCGCGAGGAAAAAATACGTTATAAAGCCGTGCAGGCGACAAAGACTAAAATCAATGTCCGCTTTGGCAGTGTCGATACCCGTGATGCGGCCCGTCTGCTGCTGGAAGATGAATACCGTGACTATGAATTCACAGATCGAGATGGTAGCGACAGCTGGTTTATAGATATCAGTTATAACGCCACTGCGCTGGAAGAAGAAAGGCGTTCTGCGATCGAACAAAATATTTCGACGCTAAAAAATCGGGTGAACGAACTCGGCGTCGCCGAACCGGTCATTCAGCGCCAGGGCGACGAACGCGTGGTGGTACAACTGCCTGGAGTACAGGATACGGTCGAGGCCAAGCGAATCCTCGGCGCTACGGCAACCCTGGAATTTCGCCTGGTACACGGCAGCTTTGCCGAGTGGAGTGCGGCCCAGGCCAGTGGCAAGGCGCCGATTGGCACCCGGCTTTATAAGGAAAGCGACGGTAATCCGGTGCTGTTAAAACGCAATATCATCGTCTCCGGCGATCAAATCGTCGGCGCCGCCTCGGGAATCGACCAGCAAAGTGGAACACCCGATGTCACTATCACGATGAATGCCAAAGGCGCCGATCGCATGGCCAAGGTCACGCGCGATAATATCGGTAAGCCGATGGGGGTCGTTTTCATCGAGGATAAATTCGAATTTCGTGATGTCGATGGGGTAAAGAAACGCGTCAGGACGACCGAGTCAGAGGTTATCAATGTCGCCACAATTCGTGATCAGCTCAGCAAGCGATTCCATATTACAGGGCTAGACAGCACTCGTGAGGCACGAGACCTGGCATTGCTGCTACGCGCTGGTGCGCTACGCGCGCCGATGGTGATTGTCGAAGAACGCACTGTCGGCCCGAGTCTTGGCCAGGAAAATATCGATCGCGGATTTTTGTCGGTGATGGTCGGGTTCGTGCTGGTGCTGGTGTTCATGGCGGTGTATTACAAAGTGTTTGGCCTGGTAGCGAACATCGCGCTGAGCCTGAACCTGGTGTTGATGGTGGCGATACTGTCGTTGTTTCAGGCAACCCTTACCCTGCCCGGCATCGCCGGTATCGTACTAACGGTCGGTATGGCGGTAGACGCAAATGTATTGATCTTCGAACGTATTCGAGAGGAGTTGCGCGTCGGTAACAGTCCCCAGGCTGCAATATTTGCGGGTTACGAAAAAGCCTTTGGCACCATCGCCGATGCGAACATCACCACTTTTATTGCGGCGATCGTGCTGTTCGGATTTGGCACCGGCCCAATCCAGGGTTTCGCGGTGACGCTGATGATCGGTATCGCGTCTTCGATGTTTACCGCAATTTTTGGTACGCGTGCCATTATCAACCTGATTTACGGTCGTAAACAGATAACCCGGCTGGCGATTTGATCATGGTCAAGACATTATTCAACAATTTTGATTTTATGGCGTTGCGCAAACCGGCGATGCTGGTTTCTGCAGGGCTGGTTCTGATTTCTCTCATCAGCCTGGTGACGCTTAAGTTGAACGTGGGTATCGATTTTACCGGGGGTAGCATTATTGAGGTTGGCTACCAGCAGGCTGTGGAGCTGGAGCCGATCAGAAATGCACTCGCAGAAAAGGGTTTCGGCGATGCGATCGTGCAGCATTTTGGCAGTGCCAGGGAAGTTTTGATTCGACTGGTACCCGAGGTTGGCAAGGACAAGGCCGAACTAAGCTCCGAGATCATCGGACTGTTGCAGGCCATCAGCGATTCCGAAATTGATGTGCGGCGGGTTGACTTCGTTGGCCCCCAGGTTGGTGAGGAATTGACTGAAGATGGTGGGCTTGCGGTACTTTACGCGTTGATCGCGATCCTTGTCTATGTCGCGTTTCGTTTCGAATATCGATTTTCACTCGGTGCGGTCGCAGCGTTGATACACGACGTCGTCATAACGCTCGGTATCTTCTCGCTGTTACAGCTCGATTTTGATTTGAGTGTGCTCGCGGCCATTCTCGCGGTTATCGGCTACTCGCTCAACGACACGATCGTGGTCTTCGATCGTGTGCGTGAGAATTTTCGCAAGATTCGCAAGAGAACATCGATCGAAATCGTCAACACCTCAATTAACCAGACCATTTCACGCACCTTGATGACCTCTTTTACAACCCTGTTGGTGCTGTTATCACTATTCTTTCTCGGTGGCGAAGTGATTCACGCATTTGCACTTGCACTGATTATCGGAGTGCTGGTCGGAACCTATTCTTCGATTTACATTGCCACCACAACAGCATTGGCGCTGGGCATCAGCCGCAGTGACCTGTTGTTACCGGAGAAAGACGACGAGGAAATGGCCCGTCCCTGACCTAGGAGGAGGATATGCATATCGATCCTGAACTCATTGACGAACTAAACTTGTTGCGACGTTTCAGTATGGGCGGCCCGGTCGCGATGAATGTGCACGACAACCCGGACCCTGCGGTCATTTCAGCCGCAGCACGCATGTTTACCAAGGGTTTGATCACCGCTGCGGATGGTGGACAGCTTACAGATAACGGGCGTGCCGCGATAGAACATATGGATCGCTTGTTCAACCTGCTCGATCCTCCGCTGGAACCCGTCTAAACCTGCTTGTGCGCGAAAATCACTTAAACATATGTAAATTATTGACATTAATTATAATTATTTACTAAAAATATACCCTCAATAGCACCCTCAAACTGATTTCTAGCCCCTTAGTTTTGGGAATAAATTCAGTGATGGTGATTATCGCAGCTGTTTGACCGAATACCCTAGAGCCGCAAATCTTTCCAGCAATCCATCCTTTCCTGCCAGATGAAGCACACCAACCAAAACAAACTCTACTTCCTTGGTTTTTAACATTGCCTCAATCTGCGGCATCCAGTTGTCATTTCTGTCGATCAGTAACGATTGAAACACTTCCGGATATTCGCGAATAAGTGGGGAGATAGCAATCTCCTTAAGCCTCATCAAATCTCCATTTCTCCATGCTCCTTTCATGGTTTGCCACAACTCAGGCAATTTTTCCAGATCCGCCATATTGTAACTAAGCATCTCATCTTCCTGCCCAACCCCCATGTTGGCAATAAATTCAAGTTGTTCCTCAACTGTCTCAAGTTGCCCGGTTTTCTTCCGATCATTAAAGGCCTTTTCGCTGAAGTAGGCATCAACGCCGGTCCCAACAAGCCCCAGGCGTTGCAGTTCCACAATAGTCATCATCATCAAAACCATTCCCGGCTTAAAATTAACGATATTAGTGAATGGGACCCCTCGATCCTCGAAGAATGTCTTCACCGACAGTAAAGTGTCTTCGTTCAGTTCCTGCCGCAAGCTGCGGCCTTCGGTATAGGAAAGCTTGTCTAACATGTGTTGTTGGAATTCAGGACTCTGTAGTTTTTGAATATCGGTTTCGAATACCACCCGCGCGGACTGAACGTAAGCTATGTCAAAAGCCTTGGGCAACGGATAGTCATTCTCAGTCAATATGTGAAATGTGCCCCCTAGGAAAGTTGAGTTGCCATTTTTTTCGATCTTCCAAACCGGTGATTCGGCATTAACATTGACGGAAAATAATAGTAGGAAAGGTAGGGAATAAAATAGTAATTTGAATTTCACAGAAACCTCCATATTTCGATTGATTATCTCTTCTTGGTGCTACGTAGTTTATAGTCCGCCTTGGTCACTTTATGTAATTATTTGAACCACCATTAACTCAGGGGTGATCAAATATGCCTTGGGGTGGAACCGATAATACCGACAAAAGCCCCCACCTCACATTGCGGACATTCGTGAGTGGTTCAGCAAAATTATTTCCCACTGATAGCTAGATTTTGCACTAATTCTATATTCGATTAACCTGTCCCTCCTGAAAACCCAATCGTCTTGATATTCTTGACTATTTTTGACATTGGATAGAGGATGGCAGGTATGCCATTTATGGTGATGCTGTTCGGCGACGAATCAAGTGTCTGGGCATTGAGGAAGTTGTTTCGGCACCGCGCTCGCCATGGCAAAATCCATTACTGTGAACGTGTTATCAGGTCCATACGCCGGGAATGTCTGGATCATGTCATCGTCATGAACGAGCGGCATCTGAAGAGGATTCTCCGAGAATATATAGACTACTATCATACCTGCCGAACCCACTTGTCGTTGAACAAGGATCCACCTGAAACCAGAACTGTTGAACCGCCGGAGTTCGGTACCATTATTGGGACTCCCCGTGTTGGTGGCCTGCACCATCGCTACTCCAGAATTCCAGCATGATGGAGATAGTAAAAATCGATCAGAAGACGGTACGATTATATTTACAGGAGGGACAGGTGCTCAACCGTTGCTCGACGGATATGCATGGCATCTGGCTTTGCAGCCAACCGAGCTGCGGCACGCTCAATGACTTCTTCATGCTCCCAACGACTCACGCGTCGATTCTTTCCAGTGCTGCACTGCGCATGAATTGGACAGGTCGGGCACGACGAACTCCAGTAGCGCCGTATCTCTTTGCCACTTTCCGTGCGCGTAAATCGATAGATCAAGCGCTCACCCGCTGGACATTGGTACTCATCGTCTTTTGCGATGTAAGGGAACTCCGAGCGATCGAACTGACCTTTCGCCTTATTATTCGATGTTGCCGAGTTAGGCACATATGCGGTGATGTTACTGTCTTCACAGGATCGTAGTTCCTGGCCGCTGTAGTAGCCCCGGTCAGCGAGTACATTTAATGAATCTGTCTGTAATACTGTTTTGGCTTGCTGTGCCATTCTGGTCAGTTGGCGTCGATCGCTGAGTGCATTGGTCACCTCGTGTTCGACAATTAGATGACGATCAACATCAACCGCTGTCTGCAGGTTATACCCCACAATACCGCTACCGCGGTGTCTCATCGAGCGGGCGTCAGGGTCAGTCAGTGAGAGTTGTTGGTCCGGAGCTTCAAGCATCCGGACTTCGAGCTTTTTTAGCCGATCCATCTCCTCGGTCAGCGCCGCGATCCTGTCTTTGAGAGGACGGGTATCCTCAGGTGGCGCAGACCGGTCCGCCTGGTCCAGCTTCCCCAGATAACGTCCGATGCTGGCCTCGACCGCAGCCAGACGGCGCTTCATCTTCCCTCGCGTGAAGTTCTTATCGCGGTTGTTCACCGCCTTGAACTTGCTGCCATCGATCGTGAGCGTATCACCGAGCAGGTTCAACTTGCGGCACAACATCACGAACTCACGACACACCAGGCGAATCGCTTCGCCGTTGTCCTTTCTGAAGTCGGCGATGGTTTTGAAATCCGGAGCCAACCGTTTGCTCAACCACATCAGCTCAACATTCCGTTGTGCTTCACGTTCCAGACGTCTCGATGAATGCACCTGGTTGAGATAACCATAGACGTAAATCTTGAGCAGGGTGCGGGGATGGTAGCCGGGTCGCCCCGTCTCGGCGGGTTCCGTTTTAAAGCCTAATCCCGAGACGTCCAGTCGATCTATAAAGACATCAATGACACGAACGACACTGTCTTCTTCGACGTAATCATCAACGCGTTCGGGGAACAAAGTAGACTGGTACCGGTTCTCTCCCTCGATAAATCCGCTCATGGATCGACCCTTTGGTGGAAAGTTATATTTTACTCCTCAGGCGGGAGTTTTCACACACCCTCTGCCGATCAGAGACTATCTGGTAGATTAATTTTGGTCACCTCGAATGACCGCTCAGACTCTGTAAGCTGTCGATCAGGCCCTCGAATGGTGATAGGCCGGAAGGTGCCCTTTGCAGACACTTAAAGCCATCCTAGGATTTAATGGCCACGTAGGTGAATTCGTTATCGGGCTGCTGACTGTATTTGGTTCGATCGACGATTGTGAAGCCGTTTTGTTGAAGCGACTCCTGCAGCTGTTGGTCCTTGAGCATGGTAATCCTTGGTAATAGTCCGGCAGCACCCATGATTTTCAAGGTATTCACCAGAAACTTGCTCCGGTCAGCCAGGCAACCAGTCTCGGAAATGAAAACACCACCTGGTTTTAGAAGGTCATGAATGCGTTTAACGATGACATCGAGGTTTTCGAAAAAGTGCAGCACGTGAAACGTCATTACCACATCAAAACTTCCCGGTTCAAATTGCTCATCAAACGCTGAGGTTTCAATGAATTCGACATTGCGGATATCTCGCTCGTCTATGCGTTGTTGCGCAATTGCGAGCAGTTTGCTGGAGATATCTATACCAGTGACCTTATGAACGCTATCGGCAATATCACCGCATTGGGTGCCCGTAGCACAGCCGATATCGAGCACAGTCATCTCGGATTTCATCCAGGTTTTCAATTTGTCGATTTTTATTTCATAGGCCTGTCTGTCGGCAATGGGGTCGGCCGCGTATTTTTTCGCGATCAGGTTCCAGAACTTTTCAGGTGAGGTGTTAAATAGCACCTTTGTCTCCGAGACGTTGCCCTAACTCACATGTAGATACGGCTGTGGCTAGTTTGAGAAAAGAAGAACGAATAGCCCAATAAATCCCCAAAGCGCTATCATAGGAAGGACAATCCAATACTGTTTTTCTTTAGGAAGGCACCAGCCTGGCGCCTCACGAGCAGCTCGGACGCTCCAAAGGCATGTTATCGGCCAGTAAACCGTGATTCCTAGTGCCGCTCCTAGTATTAAATCAGTCCAGGTGGCCTCTATAAGCTGACCGATAAGCCCTATACCTAGAAGGGGCGTGTAAAACATTAGGTCAGCACCAGCAAAGCCTTTAAAGAAGGCGACGCCAACCTCTGTCACGCTTTCGGCTGGTTCTTGTGTGCCCATTCGTATGCCGAGTGAATAGCTGATTGCCGACGGGCATTGGGCGATCAGAAGGTAAGAGAATAGCATCCAACCTGGAAGCTGTATAATCCAGACCGAAAACTCACTGATAGGCACCACTATCTACCCCCCCCCCCATCTTTTCCCAATGATGGTCGAGTCAAACTGTTAAATACTCAACCATGATAGAAGAGTGCTATCATCAATTTCAACCATTGAATGCCATAGGATTTGTCGGGCTTGAATGGCAGCTCCTTTGTGACATAGCCGCTGTCCATGATTAATCAGCCGAGAGGCCGGAATGGGCACATCAGCGACATTATCCGATTACCCGCTCAACGGCCAGCGATATGCCGATCAGGGACTATCTGGCTGAGTTATTGAGTGTTTCTTGAATGGCTGCTCTGGTGCGATCACTGCTGTTGACTCTGAGCTAGTTAAACCGCAGCCGAAACTTGCCTTATGACCTGAAGTTTTGAATGACTGCAATCTGGAAGCGGGCATTCAATTTTGAATCATGAATGCGTACTAACCGCATTGCTGCCGTTAGGCATTAAAAAGTGATCGGCTCCTCACGACCCGAAGCGGACACCTGTTGCAGAGATTGCACCAT
>JAAESG010000602.1 GCA_024229615.1 Gammaproteobacteria bacterium
AATACTGTCAACACCACATGGGCATCGACGGTAGCTGTGGCGTATATCATCAACCTGCTGGTAAAGGTAAGGATTTTCAGCTAATTCATCAAAGCGATCAAAAAAGGCATAGAAATACTTATCGGCTTGTATTTCACCGTATTCACGGACACCACGCCGATAAATTCGCCTGAGATCGGTTTTTGCCTCTGGAGTTAGTTTATAGCTCCCCATTGACCCTCATCTCTGCCTTAAACTCTTCCAGCATCTCCTCCTTCGACTGATTTATGAAGCCACTTTGCTCTGCTTTGAGCAGCTTGGAACGAATGTAGGCAATTTCTCGATTTTCCTCTTGATCACGCCGGATAAGATCACGGACATATTCACTATCGGTGGCATATTCGCCGGATTTTATGCGTTGACCTACATACTGATCGAGCGTTTCAGTAATTGAGTAGGTTTTCTTTACCATTGGCATAGCAGTACTCCAAAAACAAAAGGGTATGACTTATTCATACCGCATCCATCACTATAGTGCAAGTGAAAAAGCACAGTCAGCTGATTGCTATTGATCAGTATAATGATCTTGTCAGGCAGGACAGGTTATTTAAAATAAATCAGGAATAGTGGGGAGAGAATTATGGCTGAAGAATTTTATATGTCGGTAAGGCTTTAAAAAATTGGCCCTCATTCTTGTTGTCGTCAGACTCTATGATCTCTTCAATGAGTATCTCTATGTCCACTCACTCTCTCATCAATGATGCAACGCTGATATAGACAGAATCTGTAATTTACCAGAAATAGGTGGAATCTGTATAAATCGACGATTTCGGTGTTATACATCTGAGTTTACGCTGGTCCGCTATAATGTAACAGTCGGAAAAGTCTGGTAAATCACCGCGTACTGGGTTTTTGGTAGGGACACGGTTCCACCCTTTGGGGGATTTTAAATTTTCTCGAAAATGGTGCCTCTACCCCAAAAAATTACATATTTATTGAATCATTCCGTACACCAAATAGTTTTTAGAAAAAAAAGCCCCTATAATCAAATTGATAGGGGCTATATTTGGCGGAGAGCGAGGGATTCGAACCCCCGGACCCTTTCGGGTCAACGGTTTTCAAGACCGCCGCATTCGACCACTCTGCCAGCTCTCCTGATTCTATAATTGGGTGATTATCGTATGAGGGATAGCCCATTGATAACGCTGGCGTATTATAAACATTTACGGCTTTGAGTCATCATCAAAATCCATATAAAGCGCTTGAAATTTCGATCTGTGCACAAATATATCAACTTGAGTTCGGGTGCCCTGCGAGCCTATAGCCCTGTAAATTATGGGCTTGCTATCATCAGGTATGGAACTTAAAATGGCGCGTAACAGTCACATTGACTAATTTGATAACGGAGAATGTAATGCAAATGAATACTGCCGTAACCCGCTCATCAGAGGCGATTCTGCAGACCAATAAAGTCATCAGGAATACTTACCTGCTATTGTCGATGACCCTGTTGTTCAGTGGTTTTACCGCCTTTCTGAGCATCGCCATGCAGGCATCGCCCACTATTGCAATGGTCGCATTCTTCGGCGGTGTATTGTTATTGTGGATAGCCTTGCCGAAGACGCAGAACTCAGGTGCCGGTGTTCCGGTTCTATTCGGCATCACCGGTTTGTTGGGATTTGGCCTTGGTCCAATGATCAGTTTTTATCTGGCAAGAGATCCCAATATCGTCATGCTTGCCCTCGGAGGCACCGGCACGATATTCCTCGGTCTGTCGGGCTACGCCCTGACAACACGTAAGGATTTCAGTTTCCTCGGCGGATTTATCGCTATCGGTATGCTGGTCGCATTGGGTGCGATTCTACTGAACATGTTCTGGGGAACCCCCGCCACCTCGCTGGCAATCAGTTCCGCGATTATCATGCTCATGAGTGCTTTAATCCTGTACCGGACCTCTTCGCTCATTCATGGAGGCGAGACCAATTACATCGCCGCCACCGCGGACCTGTTTATGGCATTTCTGAATATCTTCATACACCTGCTGAGCATTCTCGGCATTATGGGTGGTGACGACTAACAGGGCTAACCACATCTTGACGAAACTAAGCCCCTTCAATGGGGCTTAGTTTTTTTTGCTAGGACTTAAATATGGATTGGATGCAAATTATCTGGGCTGTGGCAATTGGTGCGATGATTATCATGTTTTTGCCCCGTGCCAAATACATGGTAGAAAACTCTCCCAAGGGCAATCTCAAGGATTGGATGGGTTTTATTCTGCCGATAGGTGCAGTCGTACTATTCGTTATCTTGCTGATCGCGCTGGTCTAACCAGATTTTCTCCGCAAACGAGACATCCCCTGGTCTGGTAATTTTCATGTTTTGCGCACTACTTGCGACCAGTGCGGGCGTGTAACCCATCGATTCGACAGCCTGTGCATCGTCGGTGATGACCAACTCTTCGTCGATTACCCGCTGTAACGCTTCGAGTAACAATTTCAAAGGGAATACCTGAGGCGTCAAGGCTCGCCATAAGTGTTCTCGTGACAGGGTGCTGGCAATAGTCATATCGTCGTTCTGTACCTTCAATGTATCGTTCACCGCCACGGCCAGAATGGCGCCCGCAGGATTGTTTCTTGCGGCCGCGATGACTTTGCTCAGCTCAGAGTGCTCGACCAGGGGACGAACCGCATCGTGAACGAGTGCAATCACATCGTCGCCGCAACGTTCTTGCAAACTGACAAGACCACGGTAGACCGAATCATTCCGTTCCCTGCCACCAGTGGTCGTGACAATCGGTTTGCTTGAGTGATAGCCCAGTTCGAGCCAGGTATCGTCTGCTGCGGATAAAACCACAACCGCACCGGAAATTTCAGGATGTGATAGCAAGCGATCGAGGCAATGCTGCAGAATAGTCTTACCCTGAAAGGAAAGGTATTGCTTGGCGATATCGCTTTGCATACGGGTACCGCTGCCGGCAGCCGGTATCACAGCCCAGACAGGTTTGTTACTGTCCATCCGTGACATTACCTTCCTGTGGGATTAACTGGATAAAGGTTTCTCCCTGCTTGATCATGCCGAGATCGTTACGTGCTTTTTCTTCAAAAGCGTCGAGTCCATTTTGCAGATCGAGTACCTGGGCTTCGAGAATTTTGTTGCGTTCCTCGAGCGCCTGCAGTTTTTGTTTCTGGATTTCAAGTTCACGCGTCAGCTGGACGACTTCAGACAGACTGCCATCGCCGAACCAGAGTTTGTACTGCAAGCCGATGAGCACCAGAATCAATATGGCAATCAGGATCTTCATCGGCTCATAAGCTACGCGCTACAGGTTCTTGAAGGCCGACTTCCCCGGATAAATTGCGGCCTCCCCCAACTGGGATTCAATTCGCAGCAACTGGTTGTACTTTGCGATACGGTCCGAACGTGAAAGAGAGCCGGTTTTTATCTGTCCGGCACGGGTGGCTACCGCCAGATCGGCGATGGTAACGTCTTCGGTTTCTCCGGAGCGATGTGAAATAACGCTCGTATACCCGGCTTCATGGGCCATCGAAATCGCATCCAGGGTTTCACTCAGGGTGCCGATTTGGTTAAATTTGATCAGAATCGAATTCGCAATCCCCTGTTCGATGCCCCGAGACAGAATGTTGGTATTGGTTACAAACAGATCATCGCCGACCAGCTGGATTTTGCTACCGAGTTTTTCGGTCAAAACGGCCCAGCCTTCCCAGTCACCCTCATCCATGCCGTCCTCGATACTGATGATCGGATACTGATCCACCCAGCCTGCCAGGTAATCGGCGAAACCAGCGGCGTCGAAAGAACGATTTTCTGATGCCAGCACATAATTTCCATTTTCATAGAATTCCGAACTGGCGACGTCGAGACCAAGATAGATATCGTCACCGGCACGGTAGCCGGCCATTTCGATGGCGTTCAATATGACTTCGATCGCTTCCTCATTGGAGGACAGGTCCGGTGCGAAACCTCCTTCGTCACCGACAGCGGTATTCATCCCTTTCGCGCTCAATACCGATTTCAAAGCGTGGAAAACTTCCGCGCCGTAACGCAAGGCTTCGCTAAAACTGGGTGCGCCGACTGGTAAAACCATGAATTCCTGCATATCTACGCTGTTATCCGCATGCGCGCCACCGTTGATAATATTCATCATCGGCACGGGCAACAGATTTGCTTTTTCTCCACCCAAAAAATGATACAAGGGCTGCCCTGACTCTAGCGCGCCCGCCTGCGCATTGGCCAGCGATACGGCAAGCAATGCGTTGGCACCAAGATTACTCTTGTTTTCAGTGCCATCCAGCGCGATCATGGCCTGGTCGAGGCTGCGCTGATCGGCGTTATCCCTGCCCACGACCAGCTCAGCGAGTTCGCGATTGATATGTGAAACGGCTTTAAGTACACCCTTGCCGAGATAACGTGTTTTGTCGCCATCGCGTAACTCGATCGCTTCGCGTTCACCAGTGGAGGCACCGGACGGAGCCGCTGCCCAGCCGACCACGCCGCTTTTAAGATGCACTTCGGCTTCGACGGTCGGGTTACCGCGAGAATCGAGAATTTCTCGTCCAATGACCTTGCTGATTTCGGTCATATCTACTCCAGGTTATTCGGTGTTGTTTAACAGTAAATCGGTTTCAGGCAGGGTCGATGACTTGGTTGCTTTATCCAATGTGACCAGTACCTCGAGTAATTCCCGCATTTGTCCCAAAGGCCAGGCATTGGGACCGTCGCAGAGTGCTTTTGCCGGTTCAGGATGGGTTTCCATGAACAACCCGGAAACGCCCGCGGCGACCGCGGCACGCGCCAGAACCGGCACAAATTCACGTTGTCCGCCGGAGGAACTGCCCTGCCCCCCAGGCAACTGAACCGAATGAGTCGCGTCGAACACAACAGGACAACCGGTTTGTCGCATCACCGCTAATGAACGCATATCCGAGACCAGATTGTTATAACCAAAACTGGTGCCGCGCTCACATAACATAATTTGCCTGTTGCCGGTTTCGGAAGCCTTGTTAACAACCTGTTGCATTTCCCAGGGTGAAAGAAACTGTCCCTTTTTTATATTGACCGGTTTGTTCTGTGCTGCGACATTTTGTATGAAATTGGTTTGCCGGCATAGTAATGCTGGTGTCTGCAGTACATCGACTACGCTGGCCACTTCATTCAGCGGGCTATCTTCATGTACGTCGGTGACAACCGGCACGGAAAGGCTGGATCGCACTTTTTCCAGGATAGCGAGCCCCTTTTCAATGCCTAACCCGCGAAATCCCTGGCTACTGGATCGATTCGCCTTGTCGAAAGACGATTTGTAAATAAAGGGAATATTCAGCTCGAGACAAATCTGCTGCAATTCTCCGGCAGAATCAAGCGCCAGCTGTTCGGATTCAATCACACAGGGCCCGGCCATCAGAAACAGGGGTCGGTCCAGGCCAACCTCGAAATCACACAGTTCCATCAGGATTCGGCCTTGTGATAGGCAACCGCCGCAGTGATAAAACTATTGAACAATGGGTGCCCCTCTCTGGGTTGAGAGGTGAATTCCGGGTGAAACTGGCAGCCGATAAACCAGGGATGTTCCGAAAGTTCTACCATTTCAACCAATTCGTTATCGACCGAGAGCCCGGAGATAACCAGACCGGCATCCTGTAGCTTTTGCAAATAGTTGTTGTTGAACTCGTAACGATGCCGATGGCGCTCATGGATTTCTTCGTTGCCATAGGCTCGACGGGTCCTGGTGCCTGGAACCAGTTTACAGGTTTGCGCACCGAGTCGCATGGTGCCACCAAGTTCGGTATGTTCATCCCGGGTTTCAACCGAGCCATCTCGATCCACCCATTCAGTTACCAGTGCGATCACCGGGTCGGGTGTCTTCGGATTAAACTCAGAGCTATGTGCCTTGACGAGGCCCAGTACGTTACGTGCGAACTCGATGACGGCAACCTGCATGCCCAGGCAAATCCCCAGGTAAGGCACATTATTGGTGCGTGCATAGTTAGCCGCAGCAATTTTACCCTCGATTCCCCGACTGCCAAATCCACCCGGGACGAGTATCGCATCGAGTCCCTTGAGGGCATCGATACCTTCGCTTTCGATCGAATCGGAATCTATCTTGACAATATTGACCTTTGTTCGGGTGTGAACCCCGGCATGTGCGAGTGATTCGTTAAGCGACTTGTAGGCGTCGGTATGATCGACGTACTTGCCTACAAATCCGATCGAAACCTCGTTTTCCGGATGTTCCATTGCTTCAACCACCCGATCCCAGCCGGACAGATCGGCTGCCGGCAGTTCCAGTGAAAAGTGTCTGGCGACGATGTTATCGAGACCTTGCTCATTAAGTTCGCGCGGCAATTTATAGATGTGATCGACATCGACCGCAGAAATGACGGCATCTTCGGCCACGTTGGTAAACAGCGCGATCTTGCGGCGCTCGTCAAGCGGAATATCTCGATCGGCGCGGCATAACAGGATGTCGGGCTGGATTCCGATCGAGCGTAATTCCTTTACCGAATGCTGTGTCGGTTTGGTTTTGATTTCTCCTGCCGCAGGCAGGTATGGGATCAGGGTCAGGTGAATGTAGAGCACGTTCTGGTGCCCAAGTTCGAAACCCATTTGTCGAATCGCTTCCAGGTAGGGTAAAGATTCAATGTCACCAACGGTGCCACCAATTTCAACCAATACTATATCGGCGCCGTTGGTACTATTTAACACCGAATTTTTGATTTCGTCGGTGATGTGCGGAATCACCTGTACCGTCGCGCCAAGGTAATCTCCGCGGCGCTCCTTGGCGATCACACTTTCGTAGATTCGACCCGTGGTGTAGTTACTTCGTCGGGAGCAATGTATGCCGACAAAGCGTTCGTAGTGACCGAGATCGAGATCTGTCTCTGCGCCGTCGTTGGTCACGTATACTTCGCCATGCTGAAACGGACTCATGGTCCCGGGATCGACGTTGATATAGGGGTCGAGCTTAATCATGTTGACGCTAAGCCCGCGTGATTGAAGCAAGGCGCCCAAGGAGGCAGATGCAATGCCTTTGCCCAGTGATGAAACAACACCACCAGTAATAAATATGAATCGGCTCATAGACCCTGAAAAATGAATGCACGTAAGGTACGTAGGATGGAAGGAAACGATAGCAGAATCGCATTTTGATGACAATCGACGCGTAGTAAATATCAACCGGTTTGAAATAAAATATTAAAATTTCAGGCACAATTGTCGATAGCCTGAATATTCCAAACAAAGTCAGAATCGCTTGCCTATACTCTGGATTATGCGTGCACTAATAACCGAAAATAACCCCGTCTATCGGAATATGCTGGAGCATACACTCGCTGAACAGGGTTTTGACACAGATACAGTCGATAGTATCGAAATTGCCCGGTCATATGTCGATTCCGAGATCTATGACATTATTTATGTTAACCAGGAACTCAAGGACGGTCGCGGAGAGCAGTTTGTCGCCTACTGTAACGATCACGATCGCCACAAGGATACGCCAATTCTGTTTTTGACTGAGAATTCCGAACTGACTGCAGAAAAACTTCCGGTCAAAGTGGGTGGTTTGATTCACGAAATCAATGAACACCAGATCGTCCATTTCATCGATCTCCATCTCGATCCGGTATTTTTCGAAGGTAGAATACTATTTATCGAAGATGATGAAGTGGTTGTATCCGAGATTCTGGCTCAGCTGAAGGAAACAGGATACCGGGTTACGCATTTCAGAACCGCGGAAGAAGCCAGCGCTGAATTTGATGCTGTGACTGTTTATGGATCGCATGCGGAGGCTTATGATCTTGTGATCACAAGACTCAAACTCAAAGGAAAGATGAGCGGTGACGAGTTGGTAAGCTTTATTCGATCCTATGAAGATGGCAGAGGATTTATACCGATTATCGTAATTACCGATATCGACAGTGACGAGCGTCGAATTGCACTATATCAATCCGGTGTCAATGACTTCCTGCAAAAACCGATTTTGCACGAAGAGTTATTGGTTCGTATCAGAAATCTGATTACCAATAAACGTCTGCTCGATAAGGTACATGATATTCGCCGGGAACTATTTTCACTGGCGACAACTGACAAGCTAACCGGTTGCCACAATCGACACAGTTTGATGGATTTTTCTGAAAAGTTCATTTCACAGGCCAGGCGCCATCATTACCCTATCAGCATGCTGGTAATCGACCTCGATTATTTCAAGATGGTAAACGACAATCATGGCCATGCCACTGGTGATATGGTGCTGGAGTTAACCGGTGAGCTACTCAACAGCAGCTTTCGCGACGGGGACCTGGTGTCACGTTACGGGGGTGAGGAATTCGTCGTTTTGATGCCCCATTGCGATGGCAAACACGCGCGCATGAAGGCAGAAAAACTGCGTATTGCGATCGAAGAGCTGAAACCGGTCGGCCACGAGATTACAACTAGTATTGGCGTTACCTCGATTGAAGTCGGCTGCGAGAAGGATTTTGAAGCAATGTTCCGAGCAGGTGACGAAGGCGTTTATTCAGCCAAGGATAATGGCCGTAATCAGGTCGTTTTCGTCTCCCTCGATTAAGCAGGTTTGTTAGCCAGCACTACCGCGCGTCGAGGCGCGGGTAAACCCTCCACGGTCAAAGCAGGATCATCATCAGACAGACACTGTGACAGTGATTCGAACTGCATCCACTCGGTACTACGTTGTTCTTCGACACCGGTGATCGATTCATTCACAAGTCTGACATCATCAAATCCACATCGCCGCAACCAGGCGACCAGTTCCTCCGACGAAGGTATAAACCAGACATTGCGCATGCGTGCGTAACGATTGCGAGGTAATAACACTTGCCCTGCACCACCTTCTATGACCAGTGTTTCAAGACATAACTCACCTCCCGGACGGAGAAAACTCCTGAGTTGACAGAGATGATCGAGAGGGCTTCTACGGTGGTATAACACACCCATTGAAAACACTGTATCGAACCAGTTCAACTCATCAGGAATGTCTTCGACACCTATCGGAAGTAAGTGAATATCGGTTCTTTGCAAGTATGTTTGCAACGCCTGGAACTGCAGGTTGAACAGAACCGAGGGTTCGATCCCGACCACCAGTTCCGGTGATTGCGCCAACATGCGCCAGCAGTGATAACCGTTACCACAACCAATGTCCAGAATACGACGATTCTGCAAAGGCGCTAGATGAGGCAAAATGCGATCCCATTTGATATCGGACCGCCATTCGCAGTCAATCGAGATATCGGCAATCTGATATGGACCCTTACGCCAGGGCATTAATCCCCGAAGCGATTGCTGCAGAGCCGTAGAGTCTTCACAGCTGCCTTTAACGGTTACCGCTGCGTTGTTAAAATCAGCCTGTGGTTTGTCAATTACGGGAAGTGTTTCAAGGGCAGCTGCCCAACGTGGATAGTCGCCATGGCGATGCAACCAACTCTGACTATCAATTGTGAGCTGCCGGGCCCAGGCGTTAAGGCCCTGCTGACTGAAGTACTCGAGCAGATTTCCCCAGCTCACGCTTTGATTGCCAGATAGGAGACGAAATTGAAGCTCCTGAAACATTGGTAGACTTCATCGAAACCGATATCTTTCAGGCGTTGAAAATGCTGTCGATCGCTGTCTGGAATCAAAACGTTCTCGAGAGCATTACGCTTTTGGCTAATTTCGAGATCGCTATAACCCATGGTTTTTTTGAATCCCTGATAGAGTTGAACCATGCGCTCGCTTTCGGCATCGTCGTGAAACACCACTTTTTCGGATAAAACCAGGATTCCACCACAGTTGAGACCTCGATATATTTCCTCAAGCAACGACATTCTTTCCTCGGGTGGCAGAAATTGTAGCGTCAGATTGAGTACAACCATCGACGCATCGTAAATCTTCGTCTGGCGGATATCTTCACAATACCAGCTGATCTTATCCTGCCCGGTTTCATGCTGCCTGCATTTATCAATCATCGCCGCTGAACTGTCAATCGCCAGGATTTCACAATTGAGCTCATCGACCTGATCAGCAATCACCAGAGTAGCTTCACCCAGGGAGCACCCCAGATCATAGACGCGGCTACTCGGCTGGATAAAAATATCCGCGTAAAGACCAATCATGTGCAGTAACAATGCATAACCCGGAACCGAACGCGAAATCATGTCGTGGAAAACATTGGCGACGGTGTCGTTAAACTCAAACGCCTTGACATCACTCAGGCGTTTGGCAAATACACGGTCCTGCTCACCCTGATCACTCACGGCAATAAACCTGCAAGCTTTCCATCGAGGTATACCTGCGCCACTGCCGACCGTTCCCAGGGTGGTATCCGATGTTTCTGAAACAATCGTTTGAGCCGATGTCGATCGCCGCTGTGCTGACCCTCGTGTCGATACCTGAGTTCGATCTTCTGCCCATGATCATCGATTTCCAGTAGCCTGAAAATCTCCTCACGGCGTATTTTTTGGTCATGTTGGCCCAACTCAATCTCAGGTTTGAGTTCAAACTCAAGTATTCCACCTACCCGGGGAATATTGATAGCTGGCACCAGAAACAGGCGCCGATCGTACAGCCGAATTGAATAGTCTGGCATTGCGATTTCGGGGAGCGCATCGGGTTTGGCATGCAGTTGCTTCATCAGTTCTTGCAGACGCGCATGCGGTATTGTCGGTAAGCCGGCTTGCGCCACCCAGTAGCGCAGCAGGTTCTTGCGTCGCGCGGGTGAAAGTCGTAACAGCCCGTCGACATCGAGGGTATCATTCCCCGCCGACGCCGTGGCTCGCAGATCCGGAAAATCGATCGCAGCAATTTCGTCCAGCAAATCCTGAGACTCCGCCTGTAGCTCGCTGGCGATACCCAAAGTGTCCTGAAACCGAGGCCAGCGTTGTTTTAGCAAAGGGATCACCTGGTTACGAAGATAGTTTCGGTCGAATCGACTGGACTGGTTGCTGGGGTCATTGAACCAGGCAATCTCATTATCGTCGGCGTATTGTTCGAGTTGGCTGCGACTAAAATTCAACAAAGGTCTAAGCAACAAGGTATCACCCAGCATACGTTGCCCGGCAATCCCGCGTAAGCCGGCGCTGCCGGAGCCCCGTAAAGCATTCAGTAAAAAGGTTTCGGCCTGATCATCGCGGTGATGCGCAGTCAGAATGCAATCACCCGCCCGGGTATGTTGCTCGAACAACTTGTAGCGTTGTCGTCGAGCCTCGGCTTCGATATTGCTGTCGACATTTGCCAGTGCAAGTTGATCGATACGAAGTTCGAGACCCCGTGGATAGGTCTGATTAATGCAGAACTGTTCCATATCGTGGGCGACCTCGACCAGGCCGTGATTAATATGCCAGGGTATAATCTGATATTTACGAGATTTTGAAATCAGTAAATGCAATAGCACGGATGAATCGAGGCCACCACTATACGCGACAAAAACTCTCTGAATATCGCCAGGAATTAGCTCCAGACATGATTGCATATGAGCGGCCGGATGCTAAAAACAGTTATCCTGTCAGGCTTCCCGATACTGACCAAAAGCCATTAGCTTCTGATAACGTTGATCGAGCAACTTGTCGATAGTAACAGCTTCCAGCGCATCCAGGGTTTCGAGCAGGTTTTGTTTCAAAGAGCTCGCAACCTGATCATAATTGCGATGAGCGCCACCCAGCGGTTCCTGGATGATATTGTCTACCAAGTTTAGCGACAACAGACGTTGTGCTGTAATACCCATGGCCTCTGCAGCCTGCGCAGCTTTATCGGCACTTTTCCACAAAATAGAAGCACAGCCTTCCGGAGATATGACCGAATAGGTTGAATACTGCATCATGTTGATGCGATCACCAACACAGATAGCCAGCGCGCCACCGGAACCCCCTTCCCCGATAACCGTGCAAATGACCGGAGTTCTCAACTCGGCCAGTGCAAACAGGTTTTCCGCGATTGCCTCACTCTGCCCTCTTTCTTCGGCACCGATGCCCGGATAAGCGCCCGGAGTGTCAACCAGGGTGATTAGGGGCATCTTGAATTTTTCAGCCAGGCGCATCAGCCGCAGGGCTTTACGATAACCCTCGGGGCGAGGCATGCCAAAGTTGCGTTTTATTTTTTCACGTGTATCGCGCCCTTTCTGTTGACCGATAACCATGATCGGTTTGCCTTCGAGTCGTCCAATTCCGCCAACGATTGGATGGTCATCGGCGTAGGCGCGATCGCCATGCAGGTATTCGAAGTCGCTAAACATTCGCTCGATATAGTCGATCGAATAAGGTCGGTTAGGATGACGTGACAATTGCGAAATCTGCCAGGCTGTGAGCTTTGCAAAAATCGATGATGTCAACGATTCGGCCTTACGCTCCAGAGTCTGGATTTCCTGGCTGATGTTAATGTCGGAATCATCGGTGACGAAGCGCAGTTCAGAAATTTTGGCCTGGAGCTCGGCGATCGGTTGTTCAAAATCTAGGAAATTAGGGTCCATTTAAGGCCATCGGTAAGAGTATCTGCTGCTAGTTTAACGATTCGTTAATTTGCTGTCATCCATACTGACCAGGTCAGTCATGAAATCGAAGCTGAAATTAACTCGAGGGCATGAGCCGGATCTTCATGTTGGGTTATGGGCCTGCCGATTACCAGGTAGCTGGCGCCATTCGTAATCGCCTGCTGCGGTGTGACGATACGCTGCTGATCACCGGCACTGGCCCATTCCGGTCGTATACCCGGTGTTACCAAAAGAGCCGAGTCTCCGATGCTGGCGCGCAACATGGGCGCTTCCTGAGCAGAACACACGACTCCGTCGAGGCCACTGTCTATTGCTGCACGCGTCAGGTGCTCGACCACCTGAGGTAGTGAGTTCTCAATACCTACCTGTTGCAAGTCCCGGGCTGACATGCTGGTCAACACGGTTACCGCGATCAGGAAGGGGCGTCTTGAAACCACTTCAACACCCTCCCGCGCTGCCTGCATCATGGCAATACCACCGAGAGCATGTACATTTAACATCCAGACCCCGAGGCGAGCCGCGGCGCCGACGGCCTTCATAACCGTATTGGGGATATCATGAAATTTCAGATCGAGAAAGACGTCGAATCCTGCTCCCGACAGTTCTTCCACTAAGGCTGGGCCGGCACTGGTGAATAATTCCTTACCAACCTTCAGGCGGCATTGTTCGGGAGAGACCTTATGCGAAAATTCGACGGCATGTTGGCGATCCGAGAAATCGAGTGCAACGATAATTCTGGGATCGGTCATACCTTGATCATCTTCATTGAGGCCCAGTTTCGACAACTCGGACAAAGCCACTGAATAGCATGACTCTCGTAGCCACATTGGGAACAGACATACTCGGTTTTTTTGTCCTGCAACTGTTTCAGAAAGCTAGACAGCGTTTCCCAGGTTTCGCCAAGCTGGTCGGGATTGGATTTCAGAAATCGCAGTGCAAACTCGAAGGCTTCGAATGAAGGTGATTTATTCAATGTGTCCGATAAAAACTGGCGTGCTTTTTCAATCTCATCATTGCGAGCGTAATGTTCGAGTAATGCGATGGCAAGACGGGTTGACGGGTGCAGGCGATACTGCTCTTGTAGAAATTCCTGGTAAACCCGATCTTCCTTATTGTGGTAAATCTGTCGTGCGGGATCAATGTACAGACCCATGTATTCGGGGCTCTGGCGTACCAGTCGCAGAAAAATACTTTTTGCCGCAGATGAATCACCAATCTTTAAATGTAACTTGATCAACAACAAGGCTGCGCGTACGCATTTGGCATCGACTTCAACGGCACGGTCGAGGTTTTTACGCGCCAGCCGATGATTGCCATTTTCGATAGCGATCGCAGCAGTTTCACACAGGCACTGGCTGTACATCAGGGCGGCTTCGTTTTCGCCCAGAGAATATAGCTGATTCGCACATTCGACGGCCTCGTCCCATGATTTCTCGGTGATATACAAATCCAGCAGGCGGCGGTAAGCATGTCTGGGCTCCACCTTGAGTTCAATCATCTCGCGATACAGTTTTTCGGCACGATCGAGTAACCCTGCCTTGAGGTAGTCGCTTGCCAGCTCCGAAATTGCCATATGCCGTTGCTTACGGGTCAGGTTCGGGCGTGCCAGCAGGTTTTGGTGAACCTTGATAGCCCTGTCTACCTCACCTTTGGAGCGGAACAGATTGCCTAGCGAAATATGGATTTCAATCGTATCCTTATTGACTTCGATTAAATCGGTAAATATTTTGATCGCATTGTCGGAATCGTCAGCCAGCAAGTAGTTCAATCCTCTGGCATATCTTTCAGAGAACAGATCGGAGCCTTGATTGGCGGAAATTTTATTAAACGGTTGCCAACGGCCCAGTAACCAGCCGATTAAAATTGCCGCGAGAACTAAAAGGAATAGCCAGATATCCATAGCTTATTGATCGGTCCGGATTGGCTGGCACAGGCAGGCCTATTTCTGATTATTGGCGCGATCACGCAACTCCTTACCCGGTTTAAAATGCGGCACATACTTACCAGGTAAATCGACCTTGTCTCCAGATTTCGGATTGCGACCGGTTCTCGGTGGACGGTAGTGCAGACTGAAACTTCCAAAGCCCCTGATTTCGATACGCTCGCCGTTGGACAAGG
Organism: Gammaproteobacteria bacterium; assembly: GCA_024229615.1. Taxonomy (GTDB): domain Bacteria; phylum Pseudomonadota; class Gammaproteobacteria. The sequence continues at coordinate 14,585 of JAAESG010000602.1, forward strand.
CACTGCTCATCATCTCGATCAGACTTTTTACCGCCAGCTCGACATCTTTATAGGCGAGATGCCCCTGGTTTCTCGACAAGTTGTCGATCAGGTCAGATTTGGTCATCGAGGGTACAAATTCAGCGTCTTTCATCACATGGTCCGATAATCAGGTTGGGTGGCGAGATTACACTCGCCACCCGATTGTGGATCAGGA
>JAAESG010000603.1 GCA_024229615.1 Gammaproteobacteria bacterium
CTGACCGAAAAGGACAAGGCCGATTTGAAGACCGCGGCTTTTATCGACGCCGATTACCTGGCGGTGTCTTTTCCAAGGAATGCCGCAGATATGAATCAGGCGCGTAAGCTGCTGGAAGCAGAGGGCAGCATGGCTGGGCTCTGTGCCAAGATCGAACGTGCAGAGGCACTGGATAACCTCGAAGAGATTATCGAGGCCTCGGATGCGATTATGATTGCGCGCGGTGATCTCGGCGTTGAAATTGGTGACGCCAAGTTACCGGCCGTTCAAAAAGAAATCATTCGCAAGGCGCGTGATCTCAACTGTGTGACCATTACCGCCACTCAGATGATGGAATCGATGCGCGATAACCCGATTCCGACCCGAGCCGAAGTTTTCGATGTCGCCAACGCGGTGCTCGATGGCACGGATGCGGTCATGTTGTCCGCCGAAACAGCGACCGGATCCTATCCGAGCAAGACCGTTGAAGCGATGGCCGACATTTGCATGAACGCCGAGCAACACAGCCGTGCGATCAAGTCCAGGCACCGGCTGGATGACACCTTCATGCAGGTTGACGAGGCGATTGCGATGGCGGCCATGTATACCGCGAATCACCTGGACGTACGCGCGATCGCAACCCTGACCGAATCCGGTTCGACTTCACTATGGATGTCACGAATCAGTTCGGGCATACCGATCTACGCGCTGTCGCGGCATGAATCCACCAACCGCAAGGTCAATCTCTATCGCGGCGTATTCCCGGTTTATTTTCCAACCGTGCACACCAATCACGCCGAGGCGAATCAGGAGGCAGTGGAGTTGATGAAGAAGGCCGGCACAATCGCCGATGGCGACCTGGTCATTATTACCAAGGGTGACTTGATGGGCACCGGGGGCGGCACCAACGCGATGAAGATCGTCGAGGTCGGCAATATGCCAGATTTTCTCGCCTAGCTTCGTGCCAGACGAGTTGATTCTTTATCTTTTAAGCAGGCTGTAGGTGAAGATCACCAGGCCGATCCAGATTCCTGTAAAGCCGACCAGCTTGTCCAGGTTGAAGCGCTCACCCAGCAGGATCAGACCCGAAAAAAACTGTAGCGACGGCGTGATGTAAAAAAGTATGCCCACCGTCGTCATTGGCAGCATGCGCGTTCCGGCGGTAAAAAAGGCCAGCGGTATTACCGTAATCGGTCCGCCGAAAATCAACAACAAGTCGGTATTTAGATCCCGGTTTAAAAACGTCGCTTCGTGGTGGGCATGCAGCCATAAAGCCAGTGCCAGGGTAAACGGCAGCAACAGGAGTATTTCCACGAGCAGGCCGGGCACGGCGTTGGTCTTCATTTGCTTGCGCAGTAATCCGTAGGCGGCGAAGCTGACGCCGATGGCGAGACCCACCCAGGGTATCGTTGCGGTCGTTGAAATATAGTAAGCGACACCGGCCGCGGCGATCAGGATAGCGCCGATTTTCAGCCGATCAAGCCTCTCGCCAAACACGATCACGCCTGCTATGACATTCAGTAAAGGGGTCAGAAAATAACCCATGCTTGCCTCGATCACCTGTTGGTTGGCGACTGCCCAGATATATATCCCCCAGTTGAAACAAATCACCAGGCTCGATAGCGTCAGCCATCTGAGTTCGTGCCAGGATTTGAGTGCATTGCCTACCTGTGCGCGCCGTCGTTGGCTGAGCAAGACGAGTAGCAACAGCACTGGAACTGACCACAGCATGCGATGCAGCAATACCTCGATTGCTGGTACCTGAGCCAGCAACGCCCAGTAGAGAGGAAACAAACCCCAGCCGATATAACCGGTAACAATGACCGCGTAGCCTTTATTCATGCATCCTAAGAAATCTCATTGAAGGAGTACTAGTGCCGTCGAAAGTCCAGCGATAGCACCAGGATCAGGCCAATAACCTGGAGAAAAATGGCGATACTGAACAGTAGCGAGTTGTCGTGTTCGAGCGGCATCCCGGCTTCCCGCAGTTCGATCGCCTCGAAATATTGGCATTGATCGATTCGATAATGGATGCCGGGACGGTATTGCTGAGATCGAATAACAGACTCAAATCATTGCTGTTGCCAGTCTCCAGGCGCTTCTGGAAATTATCTAACTCATAAGTTTTCAGGATCCCGTCCAGATAGTCCCGATAATAGGATTCACGAACTGCAGATTTGTCATCCTTGCTCGAAAGGAAGAGGACGAAAAACTCTCTTTTGCGTTCCGTTTCGGTCTTCGATTGCCACAGGCTGTCTATCAGCACCTGTTTGTTCTGGATGTCACGGCCGATGACATTGATCGCGTCGTTGTTCAAGCCGATGAAGTAATGCGTATTTACAGCCGCAAGCACGTTAAAGACGATACCCGTCAATACAAAGACCCAGGGAGCGAGAAAGCGATCGAGGCGGGAATGGGTCATGGCTTTAGCCGAATATAGGCGCTAGCGAAGCACCATGTGCACAACAAAACAGGGGAACATCGCAGAGAGGTTGCAGATCCACGGCGTTGTCCAAAGCCTCATCGGTGTTCGCTTCAACCTGATTTAAGACAATCGCGGCTATACGAAGTTTCCGGCTTGACACCGCCTCCAGCGCCATCAGTGCCTGGTTGACCGCACCGAGCCGATCATTGACGACGATGATGACCGGCAATTGCAGAGCACTCGCCAGGTCGGCATTCAAACCGTCTTCGGCAAGCGGCGAGTAAAAACCCCCGGCACCCTCGACGATCAGACGGTGATTGCTATCGTCGCGCTCACAGGCATCGATTAAATCTGGCAGATAAATATTCCTGTTTTCGAGTCGTGCTGCCCGAGGTGGCGCGAGTGCAGCACGGAATCGATAGGCTACGATACGATCGATATTTTCACGCTCGCCGTTGGCCAGTCGTAATGCTTCGGCATCATGTGTCATCAGCTCACCCGTGGCGGATAACTCGCAGCCGGATTCGGCTGGTTTGCGGGTTTCCAGTTCAATGCCGAGGCGACATAACTGGGTCACGATCTGACAGGCGATATAAGTTTTGCCGACAGCAGTATCGGAACCGGTAATGAAGTAACCACTGGCATCAGCTGAGATCATCGTTGCATTCTGTGCAAGTTAAAGTTCAACTGCAAGCTCTGGCGCAACCACGCATCGAAATGTGGTGGGTAAATGCGGGTCAGCTGATATAATCTTGCGCAATTTTTGTTACTGTTGAAAACATGCAGGATTTTGTCATCGGACAGCGCTGGATCAGTGCCGCCGAACTTCAACTGGGCCTCGGTATGGTGATCGAAATAGAACACCGTACGGTTAGCATCGTATTCCCGGCGAGTGGTGAAACCCGGATTTATGCGCGTGCCGATGCACCGCTGACTCGGGTACGTTTTCGCGTCGACGACTGGGTCGAAAAACAGGATGGAGCAATACTCCGGATTCTGCAGTTGACTGAGAGTAACGGCCTGATCACCTACCATTGTGAGGACGAACACGGCAATCGCTCCGACTTGCCGGAGGGCAGGTTGAGTAACTTCCTGCAACTCAATCAGCCTGGTGAAAGGCTGCTTAACGCTCAAATTGATCGCAATAAATGGTTTAACCTGCGCTGCAGAACTCGTGAAACAGCGAATCGCCTGCAACAGTCTGCGGTGTTTGGTCTTGCCGGCAGTCGTACCAGTCTAATTGCTCACCAACTTTACATCGCGCACGAAGTATCACGTCGCTACGCGCCGCGAGTTTTACTCGCGGACGAGGTCGGCCTAGGCAAGACCATCGAGGCGGGTTTGATCTTGCATCAGCAATTGCTGCTCGAGCGCGCGCGCAGAGTTTTGATCCTGGTGCCCGAATCGTTGGTACATCAATGGCTGGTAGAAATGCTGCGCCGTTTTAACCTGATGTTCAGTATTTTCGACGAGGCCAGGTTTGCCGATCCCGATCACGATCAAACCGAGTACGACGAAAGCGAAAATCCCTTCCACGGCGAGCAACTGGTACTGTGCAGTCTCGAGTATCTCTGCAGGCACCCGGAGCAGGCGGCGCATGCCCGAGCTGGTGAATGGGATTTGCTGGTAGTCGATGAAGCGCATCACTTGCAGTGGACGCCGGAGGTGGTCAGTCCCGAGTACCAACTGGTTGAAAATCTGGCCGAGCATACCGCCGGACTGTTACTGCTGACCGCTACGCCGGAGCAACTGGGCAAGGAAAGTCATTTCGCCCGCTTGCGTTTGCTCGACCCGGATCGTTTCAGCGATCTTGCACACTTCCTCGACGAGGAGCAGGGATACCGTCAGCTTGCGGAGCAGGCGCAAACCTTGCTGGACGACCCCGAACAGGCTCAGCAACTGGATAATTTACTTGATCGACACGGTACCGGAAGGGTGTTGTTTCGCAATACCCGCCATGTGGTCAAGGGGTTCCCCGAGCGAGAAGTGCACCCGATTGCATTGACTGCCGAGGGTGTCGGAGACCCCTACAGCCACTGGTTAGGGGAACTGTTAAAAGAGTTATGCTCAAAAAAAGTACTGGTCATAACAGCGGCCGCGAGCACCGCGCAGCAACTGGTCGACGGCTTAAAGCAGCAATACGGAATACGGGCCGCGCTGTTCCATGAAGGCATGAGTTTACTCGAGCGGGACCGCTCGGCGGCCTGGTTTGCGGATCATGAAGATGGCGCACAGGTTTTGATTTGCTCCGAAATCGGCAGTGAAGGGCGCAATTTTCAGTTTGCCCATCATCTCGTGCTATACGATTTACCCGCCAACCCCGATTTGTTGGAACAACGAATCGGGCGCCTCGACCGTATCGGGCAAAACGCGGTCATCAACATACACGTGCCCTATATCAAGGGCAGCGCGCGCCAGGTTTTGTTCCGTTGGTACCATGAGGGCCTGGGGGCTTTTTCGCATACCTGCCCGGCCGGGCACCAGGTTTACCTGAAATCCCGTCTTGAGTTACAGCGCTATCTGGATGATCCGCTATTGCCCGCCGATGCTTTTATCGAGCAAACCCGTGAACTTCACCGGGAGCTCGACCTTGAGCTACAGCAAGGGCGTGACCGACTTCTCGAGATCAATTCCTGCCGACCTGTGATTGCGGAGGCGCTCATCGATGAAGCGATGCAGCGCGAGCTCGAATTTGATTTATTCAGTTTTATGGAACGCATTTACGATTGCTATGGGGTCAACAGTGATATTCGCGGCCAGGACAGTTGGGTCATCACCCCCGGCGACAATATGCTCACGCAAATGCCGGGTCTGCCCGAGGATGGCATGACGGTTACCTACGATCGCAGTGCTGCCCTCGCCAGCGAGGACCTGCATTACCTGACCTGGGAGCATCCGTTTGTACGCAATGCGATGGATATGATCCTCAGTAGCGAATTTGGAAACACCGCTTTGATCGCGCTGAAATACAGCGGGGTTAAACCGGGTACGCTGCTCGCGGAATGTCATTTCCTGATGGATTTCAGTGACGACTCCCATCACCACAATGAACGCTATTTCCCGAACGCGAGCATTCGGGTCCTGGTCGACGAATCCGGTCAGGACCATGGCCTGCGATCTGAACTCGAGACTAATCTGCCGTCCTCGCAGCGCGTCGATCAGGATACGGCGATCAAGGTCGTCAAGGCCCGGCAAAGTGAGTTAACACGCATGCTGGAGCTTGCCGAGCTGATTGCCGACACGCGGGTAAAAGGTCTGGTTGGCGATGCACGATGCAATGGACGAGATTTGCTGGGCGGCGAAGTGGCGCGCCTGAAAGCACTGCAAAAGGTTAACCCCGGGGTGCGCCAGGATGAAATCGACTTCTTTCAAAATCAACTCGACCACTTCGAATCATCGTTAGGACATGCCCGTCTGCGTCTTGACGCGGTGCGCGTCATCGTTGCGCTGTAATACTTTCGAGCCAGTCTCGGATAAAAACCCGGGCTCGCTGCGGGTTGATCTGTGTGTTCGTGCAGTTCACCTGGTGAGCGGCATGATCGTGAAAAATTATTGACATCCATACCGGTCGGTATTATAAAGCATACCGACTGGTATGGATGTAGCTATGAATGACTTGACCGATAAAGATGTTTACTGGTGGCGTCCGCTCGACGATACCGAGCTGGATACTCGCGGCAAGATATTGTTCGCGGCCTACAAGGAAATCCATGTCAATGGCTTCCAGTCCGCCAGCCTGAGCAATATCCTGGCGCGCACCGGAGTGACCAAGGGCGCGCTTTATCACCACTTCCCTAATAAAACCGCTTTGGGTTACGCGGTCGTTGATGAAGTGATAGCACGGCGGATTCAAATGAGTTTCATCGAACCCCTCGCACATTTCGAAGATCCGATCGAGGGTTTTATCGAACTGGTACAAAATGCCGGCGATTCTTTTTCGATGACCGATATCGAGCTGGGCTGCCCGCTCTCGGTGCTGGCGCAGGAAATGGCATCGATTGACGAAGGCTTTCGCGTGCGCCTGATCGGCATATATGAGCAATGGCATCAATCGATCGCCGATGTGTTGACCAAAGCCAGGGACAATGGATTGATTATCGAAGCCGTCGAGCCCTATTCGATGGCGGTTACTATCGCGGCGATCATGGAGGGTAGCCTGAGCGCGTCCAAGGTTGCGCAAAATCTGCAAAAACTTTACCACTGCGGTTGCGGGCTGACCCAACTATTGCAATTGATCCGAACCAGCCCTGGAGCTCGATGATGGCCAAGCAATACGCTGAGTTTATCTTGCGCCACAAGTGGGCGACACTGCTCCTGGTGTTGTTGTGGATCGCAGCTATGGGTGCCGGCGCCCAGTTTTTGACCTTCACCAATGATTACCGCGTCTTTTTTGGTGAAGACAATCCGCAACTGATGGCGTTTGAAGGTCTGCAGGATACCTACTCCAAGAACGACAATGTCATGTTTTTGCTGGTGCCCCGAGATCAACAGGTCTTTACCCGGGAAACCTTGACTGCGGTTGCCTGGTTAACGGAACGGGCATGGGAAACCCCCTATTCGACCCGCGTGGAATCACTGAGCAACTATCAACACACTTCAGCCGAGGAAGATGATTTGATTGTTGCGGATCTTGCCTACGAACCCGAAACCTTAAACGATGACGATTTACTGCGCATCCGCGACGTCGCGCTCAACGAACCGGTTTTGATCAATCGACTGATATCACCGCGGGCTCATGTCACCGGGGTCAATATCACGATCGAGCTACCGGGGATCGATCAAACGCTGGAGAATCCCGAAGTCGTAACCTACGTGCGCCAATTGCGCGAGGAATTTCGCGCCAGCTTCCCGGAAATCGATGTCAGGCTTACCGGCATTATCATGATGAACCAGGCATTTCCGGAGGCGAGTCAATATGATATGTCGACGCTGTTTCCGCTGATGCTGTTGCTATTTGTCGTGGTTTTGTTTTTCTGGGTGAAGGGGCTTGCCGGAACCTTGACGACCTTTGTCATCATCGTTTTTTCGATCATCGGTGCGATGGGCATGGCGGGATGGTTCGGCATTGCGCTGACCCCGCCATCGTTTTCGGCGATCATGATCATCCCGACCATGGCCATAGCCGATAGCGTTCATGTCCTTATGAATTATATCTTGATGAGACAAAAGGGAGAGGCCCGTGAAGAAGCCATGGTCGACAGTATCCGTATCAACTTTCAGCCGGTATTCCTGACCAGCATCACGACCGCGATTGGCTTTCTGAGCATGAACTTCTCCGATGCGCCGCCATTCCACGACCTCGGTAACATCGTTGCGATGGGCGTCATGGTGGCTTTCGTGCTGAGTGTGACCTTCCTGCCCGCGGTGATGATGTTGTTACCGGGAAGACACAAGATTGAGGAAACTGCGTCGAGCCGGGTGATGAGCCGCTTCGCCGAATTTGTTATCGCCAGTCGCGGTAAACTACTGATTGGCATGGGACTGGTCTGCCTGTTGATTATCTCTTTTGTGCCGAAAAACGAACTCAATGACGATTTCGTCAAGTACTTCAGTGAAAGAATCGAGTTTCGTCGTGACGCCGATTTTGCGTCGCAGAATCTCAGTGGTCTGTATCTGGTCGATTATTCCCTCGAATCGGGGCAGGACGGAGGTGTCAGCGACCCGGAATTTCAACAGCATATTGAGAATTTTGCCAACTGGTACCGCGAACAACCCGAAGTTATCCATGTCAACGTCATTTCGGATACCTTTAAGCGACTCAACAAGAGTATGCACGGTGATGATCAGAGCTGGTATCGCTTGCCGCAAATGCGCGATCTGGCCGCACAGTATTTGTTGCTATACGAAATGTCGTTGCCCTATGGGCTCGATCTCAACAACCAGATCAATATCGACAAGTCCGCCACGCGCATGACGGTCATGCTTTACAACATGACCACGAAAACCGTACTCGGCCTCGAGCGGCGAGCGCAGCAATGGCTGCAGGACAACGCGCCGGAGAGCATGCACAACGAGGGCGCAAGTCCGACCATCATGTTCAGCAATATTGGTGAGCGTAATATCAAGAGTATGTTGCTGGGTACGACTGTCGCGTTAGTCCTGATTTCGATCATTCTTGTGTTCGCTCTGGGTTCGATCAAGATCGGATTTCTGAGCCTGATTCCAAACCTGATACCCGCGGCCCTGGCCTTTGGCGCATGGGGTATGGTGGTGGGACAGATTGGCCTGGCCCTGTCGGTCGTAACCGGAATGACGCTGGGTATCGTAGTCGACGATACCGTACATTTTTTGAGTAAATACTTGCGTGCACGCCGAGAGAAAGGCTTCAATGCGCAGGATGCGGTACGCTATGCTTTTAGTACCGTGGGGCTCGCACTGGTAGTGACCTCGATCGTTCTGGTGGCTGGATTCACGGTGCTGGCCTTTTCTGCCTTTACGTTGAATTCGAATATGGCGCTGATGACCGCGGTGACCATTATATTTGCGATTGCCGCTGACTTTCTGCTACTCCCACCTCTGTTAATGGCCGTCGACGGCAAGGAGAAAAACGATGCCTGACCTGAAACCTGTTGCACTAATGCTGTTACTGCTACCTGTCGTCGGATTCGCACAAACCACACAACAAAAAGGGCTCGAAATCGCACAGGCGGCTAAAGCCTTTGACAAGGGGTTCACCGATTTCACCGCGAACATGGTAATGACCCTGAAAAACAAGTCGGGCAAAACCTCGAAGCGTCTGATTCGCATGCGCACCCTCGAGGTCGAAGGCGACGGTGACAAGAGTCTATCGATCTTCGACGAGCCGGCCGATGTCAAGGGGACGGCGATGCTGACTTACACGCATGGCCTGAAACCTGACGATCAGTGGCTTTATCTGCCGGCCCTGAAAAAGGTCAAGCGTATCAGCTCACGTAATAAATCGGGTCCATTCATGGGCTCGACCTATGCCTTTGAAGATCTGGGTTCGCAGGAGGTTGAAAAATATTCCTACAATTACCTGCGCGATGAGCCTTGTGGAGACTGGACCTGTTCCGTGATCGAGCGCTTTCCCGCCTATAAGCATTCGGGTTACACGCGCCAGGTCGTGTGGATTGATAACGAAGGATATCGAATCGTCAAGGCCGAGTACTACGACCGCAAAAAGTCCTTGCTGAAAACTCTGAATGCAACTGACTTCAATCGATACCTGGGGCAATACTGGCGTCCCGGCAAAATGGACATGGTCAATCATCAAACCGGCAAGAGCACTCTGCTCGAGTGGACCGACTATGCGTTTAAAACCGGATTAACCGATCGTGATTTTCGCTCACAGACGCTGATGCGTATTCGGTAGTATGCGAGCGGCGGTATTCTGCGCCTGTTTGATGCTGGTACCCGCCCAACTGGTGGCCGGGTTTTCCGGTAATATTGCGCTCGAATCGCTCAATTTCAGTGAATCGGCACAATTCGAGGACCAGCTCGACGATAACCTGACCCTGTCATTCCAGCCGAAGTGGGACGGTGAATGGAATGACGGCGCCGATCTCTGGAGCGCCGAATTCTTCGTGCGCGTCGATGACAAGGATAGCGGACGCGAGCATGCCGATATTCGAGAATTGCTGTGGTTACATATCGATGGTGACAACGAGTGGCGAGTTGGTATTAACACCATGTTCTGGGGTGTCACTGAGTCTCAGCATCTGGTCGACGTGGTCAACCAGATCGACGGGGTCGAGGGCATCGATGGTGAAGATAAACTGGGTCAGCCGATGATTCACCTGAAGCGTTACCAGGACTGGGGTGTACTCGACTTTCTGATTCTGCCCGGATTCCGCGAGCGTACTTTTCAGGCACAGGAAGGGCGTTTGCGCGGCCCGTTAGTGGTCGATATCGGCCAGCCTGAATACGAATCCTCGGATGGACAGCGGCATGTCGATTACGCGCTGCGCTTTTCGCAGACCTATGCTGATCTCGATATTGGCTTGTCGTGGTTTGAAGGCACCAACCGCGATCCATTGTTTTTACCCGGCAGCGACAATGATGGCAATGCGGTGTTAATCCCGTTTTACGAGCAGATGACTCAACTCGGGGTGGACGCGCAGCTGATTTACGAGGACTGGATTTGGCGCCTCGAACTGATACGTCGTAAAACCAGGTCGAATGATCGCGACGCGTTTACTTTTGGTTTTGAATACACTTTTTATGGCATCTTCGACTCGGATATGAATTTGGGCACCATCGCCGAATTTTCACATGACAACCGACCCGAAGGACAGGCCGGTGTGTTTAATCGTGACCTGTTTGTCGGTGGTCGTTTCGCTTTTAACGATGCCCAATCCAGTGAAATCCTCGCGGGTCTGGTAATCGATACCGATAACCAGGGTCGGAGCTTCAGGGTTGAGGGTGGTCGTCGTTTTGGTGAAAGCTGGAAGGGGACGCTGGAATTGCAAATCTTTTCAGATATTGATTCGAACGATGTGCTCGCCGCGCTGCAGAACGACGACCACCTGCTGTTGGAAATGGCCTATTACTTCTAAACTGACCACAGTAAGCCGAGTCGACGGCGATATCTGATATCATGTTTTCAATCGGAACAGGAGGAATTCATTGTCCGAGTAGAGTAGTTTTGCGTCGGTCTTTTCCTGCGTACCCGGGACAGGTTTTTATCCCGCATTTCTCACCAGGATGGCGGGCCCTCGCTTGTTCTTTAAATTCACAAGGGATTTTCTTCAGGCGGGTTACGCACTGTTATTCCGCTCCTTCAGAAAATCTCTTGTGAATCCAAAGCCCTGCGCGATCATCCCACCTCCTGGTGAGAAATACGGGCTAGGTCTGCACTGCGATGCGTTGCAGAAATTGATTTGCTTCAGGCGACCGGATCCGCAAACGCTCGCAGTTGTTGAATGCCGCGAATGACAGCAACGCCCGATGGAGCGAATCGCCAAAATCCTGATCGACTTTATGTTCCATGTGTAGCGACTTTATTTCGAGTAGATTATCCGCCCGATGCGCCTTGCAATCGATTCGACCGACGAGGCGATCCCGATACATCAGTGGTAGACAAAAATACCCAAACTGGCGCAGTGGCTCCGGCAGATAACACTCAATCTGAAAGTCGAAGGCGAAGGTATCGCGGTTACGCTGGCGCTGGATGACGCAATTGTCAAACGGTGACAGGATGCGCACCTGGGCCCGGCTGCGTGGAGCGCGAGATTCGAGAAGCTCGGGGTCGATATAAACAGGACTGTTTTTCCCCAGCGTCAGCGTCGTCAGCGAGCCCGATTCCACACGCTGCTGGAGCTGCTGTTTTACCGTGTCGCGCAGTTTTTTCCCCTTGCGCAAGTAGGTCATCGAATTCTGTGTCGCAAAACCGTGTCCACGCAGCGTGGTGTCGATTAAATGACAGGCAAACTCATTCATGTCCGGCATTCGGGTATCGACCCAGTCTGGCAATACGCGCTGCGGCAGATCATAGACCTTTTGGAATCCTTCACGGCCGCTGATCATCAGTTCACCCTGCATGAACAGTTGCTCAAGCGCCTGTTTGGCCGGTTTCCAGTCCCACCAGCCAGTGTTATTTGCGCGCGTATCTTCGAAGTCTCGCGCTCGTAGCGGTCCTTCAGTCTCGATGCGTTGCAGAATTTCATGCATTAGTTTCCGGTCGCAGTTTTCAAACCAGCCGCGCTCTCCGTTCATTTGCGCCATGCGCGGCATGGCGAAGCGATAGTCGGCCATCGGCAACCAGGCTGCCGCATGATACCAGTATTCGAACAGCTTGCGCTCGCGCACCAGCTGCTCGAGAAACTTCGGCCGGTAGTTCGGCACGCGGGACCAGAGCACGTGGTGGTGGGCGCGTTCGACCACCGAAATCGTGTCGATCTGCACATAGCCGAGTTGTTCGATGGCCCGCAAAGTCGCGGCTTTGCCGCGACCGAATGCATTGGTTTTGAGCAAGCCTTGTTGGTTCAGTGCGATGCGCCGTAGTTTGGCTGCCAGGGACATATTCGGTTGTAGACTGTTGGTTAAAGCATTGCTTTCAGTTTACCTAAAGCTGGAACCCGGGGGCAGATTATATTTGTAGCCAAGGCGATTTTTCCGGGCAAAGCAATGCTGTCGCCGCCGACAGGCAATCAAAAGCCATTTTAGGGAAACTCTGCATTTGACAGAGATAGCTTAATTACTACCGCCAGGTGAAGCCTGGCCATTTGCCGATTGGTAGCGCATAGGTGTGGTTCCGAGGCAGCGCCGAAACATTGCGATAAAGGCGCTACTGTTGTCGTAACCTGTTTCCAGTGCAACCGAAGTTACGCTATTGCCCTTATTGAGTAATTCGAGGGCTCTAAGAAGGCGTCTTTGTTGCCGCCACTCGCGAAACGTCATACCGGTCTGTGCAGGAAACAGGCGCACCAGGGTTCGCTTGCTTGCACCCACCTCATTCGCCCATTGGTCGAGGTCTCGTGCATCCGCTGGGTTGTTGATGAGCGCGTCCGTGACTCGACGCAAGCGTGGGTCAGACGGAAGCGGTAACGAGAGCGAGGTGACAGGTTGAGTCAGGATCTGGTCGAGAATGACGGCCATGATTCTTGCCTCGGGACTATCCGGGGTGTAATCCGGACCGGATGCGACCGAGGCGATGATGAGTTCACGCAATAAGGGTGTAATCTGTAGCACTCTTACTTCGGCGGATAATTTTTTTGACGCCTGCGAATCAATATACAGAGTGCGCATGCTGACCTCGCTGCGAGCGTCAATCTGATGCTCGATACCGGCAGGCATCCAGACCGCACGTTGAGGCGGAACTATATATGACGCTTCACGGGTTGTAACGGTCATCACACCGGTGCTGGCGTACACCAGTTGCGCGCGTCGATGACTATGAAAAGGCAGGATTTCACCTTCCTTGAGATCTCGACCATGGGCGACGATCGATTGCGGGAGATCCTCGAGTCGTTTCATGTCCTCGCTGATAGCGACGATAACTTGGCCAGATTTCGACATTTTCTGTCCTTTTGTGGCGAGTGCGCCGCAGTATTTTTGATCACAATGAAGACCCGGTCAACCTCAGAACCTTCCGTGCAACACAGTCAGGTCAAGTTTTTCTATCTCAATCTGGGTCATTTCCTGGATCACCTGTTCATGCTGGTTTTCGCCTCGGTTGCTGCGTTGCGTCTCACCAGTGAGTGGAACATGAGCTACGCACAACTAATTCCTTACGCCACGCCGGGTTTTATCGCATTCGGTGTCTGCGCCCTTCTGGCCGGTTGGATCGCCGACAAATGGAGCCGTGATGGGATGATCGTCGTCTTCTTCATCGGAATTGGTGTCAGTTCGATACTGTCCGGTCTGGCGAATACCCCGATTCAAATCGCCATCGGCCTGACCTTGATCGGGGTCTTCGCCGCAATCTATCACCCGGTTGGCCTGGCGATGGTTGTCCAGGGACGTAAAAAAACAGGTATACCGCTGGCGATTAACGGCATCTTCGGTAACCTGGGCGTCGCCAGCGCTGCTCTGCTCACGGGGCTGCTGATTGACAGCATCGGTTGGCGTAGTGCTTTTTATCTTCCCGGCACGATCTCGATTCTGCTCGGAATCTCGTACTGGTTTTTTATCTTTACCGAGAAACAGACCACTGCCGCTGAGGTTTCGACCAGTTCTGTAGGCCCGAAGCCGAGTACAGCGGCGATCCCGAAAAATACGCTGATCAGGGTTTTTGCCATTATATTTTTCACCACGGCGATCGGTGGGCTGATATTTCAGAGTACGACATTTGCGCTACCCAAAATATTCGCCGAACGCCTGATTGATTTTGCCGGTAGTGCGAGCATGGTTGGCTGGTATGCTTTTCTGGTGTTTTCGCTCGCCGCGCTGGCACAGCTGTTGATCGGTTACCTGGTGGATCATCACTCGTTGCGAATCGTATTCGCGACGGTCGCGTTACTGCAAGCGGCGTTCTTTTATCTGATGACGCATCTCGATGGAATCGGTGCACTTTTGGTGGCTTTCGGATTCATGTTTGTGGTGTTTGGCCAGATCCCGATAAACGATGTACTGGTCGGTAGAATGACGCGCAGCGAATGGCGCAGTCGAGCATTTGCGTTGCGTTACGTGGTCACCTTTTCGGTGATGGCCTCCGCGGTTCCACTGATTGGATGGCTGCACGCCAACTGGGGATTTTCGAGATTGTTCAGCGTGCTCGCAGTGGCCGCTTTGTTGATCTTCGGCGCAACATTGTTTTTACCCAGGGCAAACCATTCCTTCGGACAACAGGTTTAAATGGGCTTGGTATACGGGATAGTGAAAACAGCGCTGGTCTATAACCTTATCCTGAATCCGTGAACCCACGGATTCAGGCTTATGTGCACATTATTGACGATTCTTAAAGATTTGATCTGATCCATGCAAACCCTGGAATCATTCTTCGTAGTCCTGGTCATGCTGGTACTTTGTTACCTGGTAGTAAATGGATTCTTAACAGGTTCAGTCTGGGTCAAGGGTAACCGAAGGGGAATAGTCAGCTTTCGCGAATGGGCGCACAAGCGAGGGCGCGAGGATGAACCGGGGCCGTACTGGTTTGCGATGGTTTTTTACTCGGTAGCTGTACTCTGTCTGATCTGGCTGCTCACTTCCCTGTGGTAGCTGATTTAAATCCTCGGATTACGAACGATGTGGATTGACTATCGCGTTGCCCTTTATGATTCCGAGTCAGCTGGTTCGACTATTTGTCCACGCAGCCTCAAGGCAGGCATTAAATAACAGCACCTGAAGATCAACTTCGGTGACGCTTAACCTGATGACCAGGGCCAACAGAATCATCGAATCAGGTTTGGGAAGCTCTGCATAAGTTATCTGGGCATCTGGATCACCGGTTCACGAGGCGCCTGGGTGATAATTTCCGGGGCGCCACGAGTAATAATCGCCTGTTCTCCCACCGCCATGGAAAGCCCGGCGTTGCGATCGTTCATAATCATGTGGGTAAAGAAACACATATTTTCTTCCAGTCGCGTTGGATTGCCGGAAAATATCAGCGGTTGTTCCATCCATGTCGGTGGAAAAGTGGCCCCCATGGTATAGCCGCAAACCGACAGTAACGAATCTTCAAACCCGCTATTGATCAAGGTATCACTGTAGGCAGCGTAGATATCTCCCACGGTATTACCGATGCGCATTTTTTCCTGCACCGCGACCAGCGCTTCTACGCTGACCGCGTGCATGTCCAGGTGACGTTGATTAATATCAGGCCCGGTCAGGACGACACACATACAGGCCGTGTGATATCGGCGATAGGCCAGTCCAAGCTCCAGAGTTACCTGATCATTTTGCAGAACATCTTTGCGGCCGGAGGTATAACGCAGATTTAACGCAGATTCTCCACTACCAAATGGTGGGATATGTGCCGGTAGATCTGCATCCTGACGAAACAGACTGTCGTAGAAAGTCGCATAGATATCACCTTCGAAGGCACCGGGATAGGTAGCGCCGATCACGTCATTCATAACCCTGTCCATGATCTTGCCTGCCTTGCGCAGGTACTCCAGTTCATGAGGACTCTTGACCAGGCGAATCTCGCGAATGAAATCATCGGCGATTATCAAATCGCACCAGCCATCCAGTTCGGCTTGAATCTCCAGAAACAACCGGGGTGTGAGACCCATGGTATCGACCTGAATGCCAATCCGTTTTCCTTCCATTCCATGTGACTGAAGCATTTCCTTGATAGCCGATGAGCGTGTAGTAGTCTCCGAGTCCAGCGATATCCTGACATCGTCGCAGCACGAAGAATAATTGACATTGCCTAAATCTGCCGGGCGCACAAGATGTGTTAACGCACCCTCGGTACCGATGAACATGTTGCTGAAAATGCAGAATCCATCGGATTCGAATCCACACAGCCAGTACATGTCCTCGATTTTGAAGAGCAGCAATCCATCCAGTTCCATGGCGGCCAGGCTACGGCGAGTTTTATGCTGGCGTTCAGCGTACTCTTCTCGACTGAAATGATTGTAAGGCATCCCCATGGCGCACCTCTGATATAAGTTGATAGACAAACCCAGCGGAGAACTCGACCATTTGAAATTGTCTAAATTGCGCATAGTAGAATATCGAGCGCCGACAATCGACTGAATAACAGTGCCGTAACGATCTGTTTTGGACACCGGTAGATGTTGAAAACCTGCCTCGGACAGCTGTTTTTTTAATCATGGCTGCTGACTCAGGCGTCTGCAATTCCCCACCGCGTTACCCGGCGAAAACTCGGTTTGCTATTTTTCGATCAATTCCCATTTGGAAGCGGCAGAGTACTGGCACTGAATCGAAGCTTTCGTAGCCGCCTGTTGAGTGGCATTTGAGTCCTCGACAGGGTCGAAATTTTCAGTTTCCATGACGACTCTTTTATCTTCGATGTAGTAGGCACTTACCTGGCGATGCTCGCTGTCGCCGACCACGCTGATCAGAGGATCTGATTCGAGTTCCAGAAATACAGCCAGGTGTTGATCCCAGCCGTCACTGTCGCCCTCGCAACTATAAACAATGATCGCTTCGTCACGCGCGTCTCCGCACAGATTGCCGAATTGAGCTTCGGTAGGGTAGAAATTGCAAGTTCTGCCGACATTTTTTAAAATTTTTATATATCGATCATAACGCTCGATTTGTGCCAGTAGTATTGATTTGACATCCTCGGACGAGTCGCACTCCCAGCCGAGAGAACCCAGTTTTGCGACCAGACCTTTGGCTTTGGGCGGACAATAGCTGGCGTCCTTGCGGGCATTCCACGGAAAGGTCGTTGCGGAGGCCTTCGTATACTTGACGCGGCAGGCATACGCGGGCGCGCTGACGACTTCCACATAGCGTGTAGCGCCGCCTTTATCGCAAGCGTAGCTCAGGCCATCGTCACCTCCCAGTGAGTGGTGGCTCGCGAAAATGCAACAAACAACCATGATGCTGGAAAGAAAAACCTTGTTGAGCTCACCAGTAATTTTGTGTGTCCTCCAGCTGATACTCGGATTCGTTTTTTACTCGAAAGCGAACACCAGGGTTATCCAGGTGGGTAGAAAGTATAAATACTCGCCATTGACAAAACCACACTCGGTTATGCCGGGGTCGAATAACGGAGTTATGAGCCAACAACCCGTGTTCACGCTGATCACTGATTTTGATGGATAAAAAACGGTCAGGCACTCGCACAGCGGATTGAATTAAACTTGACCCCGAAACTATTAACAGTGTAGTTTTACCGGGTAGGAACAAACTTTGTAATTTTATTTACGGTAATGAGCAACACGAACAACACAGTTCTGCAATCACTGACACTGCTGCCTGGCGCAACAGTGGGCGTGGTCGTGTCTGTGATCGTGGTGGGAGAATTCATGCCGTAGCGGTTTGTTAGACACTTTATTCTAAAAACCCTTCGGCGAGAGTCGGAGGGTTTTTTTTTGCCCTTAATTTATTGACGGATAACCATGACTGATTCAGCTATCGACCCAGCAACCTGTAGCCAGCCCCGCTTCTCGGGCTCCCAATTGTTGATCAAACTACTCGAGCGCCAGGGCATCACCCACGTTAGCGGTGTGCCGGGTGGCGCCAATCTGCCGATCTACGACGCGCTGACCGATTCGAGTATCAAACACGTACTCGCCCGACACGAGCAGGGTGCCGGGTTTATCGCCCAGGGCATGGCGCGTGTCAGCGGCAAGGCCCAGGTCTGCCTTGCCAGCTCCGGTCCCGGTGTCAGTAATCTGATTACCGCGGTCGCCGATGCCAGGCTTGATTCGGTGCCGTTGATTTCGATTACCGGTCAGGTTTCACAGGACATGATTGGTACCGATGCCTTTCAGGAGATCGACACCTTTGGCCTGATGCTGCCGATCACCAAGCACAACTGGATGCTGCGCTCGGCCGAGGAATTACTGGAGGTGATTCCTCTTGCGTTTGAAATAGCTCTGTCCGGTCGTCCGGGCCCGGTTTCAATCGATATCCCCAAGGACGTGCAGAATCAACTGATCGAAGTCGAGTGTCTGCCCGAGCCGGGCCGTCGTCAGGCGAATCCGGTGTTCGATCGGCAGCAGGTTGAATCGATGTTGGAGCGCATCTGGAGTGCACGACGTCCACTACTGATGATTGGCGGCGGCATTGTTTACGCCGGTGCTGCCGAGTCACTGGTTCAGTTTGCCGAATGTCTGGATCTGCCCGCGGTGCAAACTTTCATGGGGCTTGGCATATTGCCTGACGGCCATCCGCTGTCGCTCGGCATGCTGGGTATGCACGGTGCTCCCTATACCAATCTGGTGCTGGAGGAATGCGATCTGGTGATTGGTTTGGGTGTGCGCTTCGACGATCGCGCCACCGGCAAGGTCGCCGAATTTTGTCCGCAGGCGGAAATCATCCATGTCGATATCGACCACAGCGAAATTGACAAGATCATGCGCCCCGCAATTTCAATTCGCGCCGATGTTGGCGAAGTGCTGCAAGCTGCCATTGGCATACTCGAACCGGTATCGCGACCGATCTGGCGCAGGCGTGTCGAGCAATTGAAAGCAAACCATCCGTTGATGCTGGATGGAGAGGACGAACTGTTTCGTCCTTACGGCGCGATTAAGGCGGTGGCTTCGATACTCGACGATTCGGTTAGCATCACCACCGACGTCGGGCAGCATCAAATGTGGGTGGCGCAGGCATACCCGTTCAGACGGGCCGGGCAGTGGGTCAGTTCCGGTGGACTCGGCACCATGGGTTTCGGTTTGCCGGCCGCGATCGGCATGGCGCTGGCGCAGCCTGAACGCAAGGTGGTCTGTTTCTCCGGTGACGGGAGCTTTTTGATGAATATTCAGGAATTGGCAACCTCGGCGGAACACGATCTCGATATCAAGATCGTCATTCTCAACAACCGTCATCTCGGCCTGGTGCGCCAGCAGCAATCCCTGTTTTACGCGAGGAATCTGTCGGCGGTGGAATTTCAGCAAAACGTCGACTATGCACTCACGGCCAGGGCCATGGGAATGAAAGGTATCGACCTCGGGGTCTCGGATAACCCATTGGCCGAGCTGGAGTCGGCATTGATGGAACACGGACCCTGCGTTATCGACCTGCCGATCAGTGAAACCGAAATGGTGTTTCCAATGGTGGCCCCGGGTGGCGCCAACCGCGAAATGATCCACGGAGAAAGCGCATGAGTACAATCTCACTGTTGAAGTTGACGGTCAATAATCACCCCGGTGTGCTGGCCCATGTCTGCGGCCTGTTCGCGCGGCGAGCCTACAATCTGGAAGGCGTGATGGTCAGGCCGATTGCCGGTGGCGCTTCGAAGCGCAGCCGTATGTGGTTACTGGTCAACGAGGAGGAGCGATTGCAACAGCTTATTCGACAGACCGAAAAGTTAATCGATGTCATTAGCGTCGAACAGCATGACCTGGAAGGCAGTATCTTCGAACAGACCGAAGGGTTTTTCGTCTA
This sequence comes from Gammaproteobacteria bacterium, assembly GCA_024229615.1. GTDB lineage: Bacteria > Pseudomonadota > Gammaproteobacteria. The sequence goes on from JAAESG010000603.1 coordinate 19,832, forward strand.
GCCCGCGATATGTCCCGTTCCCAGGTTATGGGCGCAGCACAGCCGCGCCGGTCAGGTTGCCGCTGCGCAAGGCATACAGGGCTTCGTTAGCCTGTTCCAGCGGGTACTCTTCGATATGAGTTCGCACAGGAATTTTTGGCGCCAGTTCGAGGAAGTCAATCGCATCCTGACGTGTCAGGTTAGCAACCGATCGCAATACGCGCTCCCCCCACAGAATGCCGTAGGGAAAGCTCGGGATATTCGACATGTGAATGCCACCACAGACCACGACACCGCCCTTGCGCACCGCACGTAGCGCAGCCGGGACCAACGAACCGACCGGGGCGAAGATGATCGCTGCATCGAGTTCCCGTGGCGGACTTTTATCCGAATCGCCGGCCCAGACCGCACCCATGTCGAGGGCAAAGGCCTGTGCGGCGGCATCGCCCGGACTGGTAAAGGCGTAAATTTCGCGCCGTTGATAACAGGCCACCTGCGCGACGATATGCGCGGCCGCGCCGAATCCGTAAACACCCAGGCGCATCGACTCGGCGCCTGCCATTACCAGCGAACGGTAGCCGATCAGGCCCGCGCATAGCAGGGGCGCACACTCGGCATCGCCGGCTTCACCGTGCAGCGGGAAACAGAAGCGCGCGTCGGCGACGGTCATGTCGGCATAACCACCGTCGATCTGGTAACCGGTAAAGCCCGGTTCGTCGCACAGATTCTCGGCGCCCGACTGGCAGTAACTGCAACAACCACAGCTGTGGCCGAGCCACGGGATGCCGACTCGATCACCGGTTTTGAATCCCTCTACACCGGCGCCGAGCGCGCTCACCCGGCCGACGATTTCGTGCCCGGGGATGATAGGCAAGCGGGGTTCGGTCAAATCGCCATCGACCACGTGCAAATCGGTGCGGCATACGCCACAGGCCGTAATTGCCACTTGAATCTGGCCCGGGCCGGGTGGCGGATCGGGTCGCTGTACCAGTTTCAGCGCCGTACCCGGCTGTTCCAGAATCATCGCTTTCATCTGTTCCTCAGGCCTTTTTGAGTATTGTCACTCTTGCCGGTTATCCCCGCGGTCAGGGCGAAGCGCATGGCTTCGTCCATGCTCATCTGGCAGGGTTTGATATCCTGTTTCGGAATCAGCAGGGTAAATCCGCCGATCATGTAGCTCATCGGTATGTAGACCAGTACGCTGTCGGAATTCCGAAACGATTCGGGCAAGCGTTCCGGATCTTCCTGGGTGATGAAACCGATAATTTCCATGTTGTTGAATTTGACGATGACAACCCGCCCGAAATTCTCCTTCTTCGGCGAAAAGAAATCGAACATATCGCGAATCGCGCGATAAACGGTTTTGATGATCGGCAGGTGGTAGAGGATCTGTTCGCCGAAGGAAAACAGCTGGCGCACCAGTACTGCCTTCATCAACAAGCCGACCAGGAAAACCGCTACCAGCCCGACCAGGGTGCCGAGTCCCGGGAAGTAGACGACCTTCGGTAACAACCAGCGTAACGCAGTGCCCATCACCTGTTCGGAGGTAACCGCCAGCCAGTACAGCAGGTAGATCGTCAGTATGATCGGCAAAACAGTGATAAAGCCGGTGAGCAGGGTTTTACCGATTGATTTGAACATGATTCGAATTCTCAAGTGCTGATACTGTCGATTCTACCAGTTTTTACTGGATTCCTACCGAATCGCACAAGCCGGAGCCAGGATGTTTCAACACAAAATTGGCCGCAGGATGCGTCTCATAGCTGGGAAAAGGAGTGTTTTGCAGTATCCGCTCTGCATCAGTACCAGCCTCGATTCAATCTGCGTCTAGCCGAGCAGAATATCGCGTACCTGCTGGTATTTTTGCTGGGTTTTCGCGACTATTTCTGGCGGAATCGGTGGTGCTGGCGGCGTCTTGTCCCAGTCCAGGGTTTCGAGATAGTCGCGCACGAACTGCTTGTCGAAGCTGGGTGGGCTGATGCCGATGCGATACTCGTCGGCGGGCCAGTAGCGCGATGAGTCCGGGGTCAGTATTTCATCGATCAATACCAGTTCGTCGTTCGCATCCACGCCGAACTCAAACTTGGTATCGGCGATAATGATACCGCGCTCGCGCGCATAATCTGCGGCCAGCTGGTAGAGCCGTATACTGGTTTCCCTGATTTGCTCAGCCTTGCCGGCTCCGATTTTGGCGACGATATCGGTGAAGCTTACGTTGATATCATGGTCGCCGACCTCGGCCTTGGACGAGGGTGTAAAAACTGGTTCGGTTAGCTGGGCTGCCTGCTGCAGGCCTGGCGGCAGTTGAATCCCGCAAATTTCTCCGGTTGCCTGATAGTCCTTCCATCCAGAGCCGATCACATAGCCGCGTACGATGGCTTCCATCGGTAGGGGTTTGAGTCGATTGACGATGATCGAGCGCGCCTTCAGGCGCTGGTAGTCGGCTTCACTGACGTAGTCGCGCAACTCGAGCTGGCTCAGGTGGTTGCGGATTGTGTCAGCCGTTTTCGCAAACCAGAAATTCGACACCTCGGTCAGCAACTCACCCTTATGCGGCATGGGTTCGGCAAAGACGACGTCGAAGGCGGAAAACCGATCGGTGGTTACGATCAGCATATGCGCGTCGTCGATGGCGTATATGTCGCGCACCTTGCCGCGCGCGATCAGTTCGAGGTTATCGATGTCGGTCTCAAAAACTGCGTCGTCACTCATTCCGGTTTCCAGCATTTTCAGGGCGCAAATCATATCATGTGCTCCTGCAGTAATAATCAATTCGGGGTTAATTTTTTGTGCCGTTTCGCGTTATAATCGGTCGCTTTTTTGGGATAACCCGGAGCAAGTCATGTCGAATCCAAAAGTCGCCGTCGTGATGGGTAGCACCAGCGATTGGCCTGTCATGCAGAACGCGACTGAAACCCTCGAACAATTTGGTGTCGAGTATCAGGCGCGCGTCGTCTCGGCACATCGTACTCCAGACCTGCTCGCCGAGTTCGGCAAGAACGCCCGCGCGGACGGATTCAGCTGTATAATCGCAGGCGCCGGTGGGGCAGCGCATTTACCCGGTATGCTCGCCGCGAACACCACGATCCCGGTACTGGGTGTGCCGGTGCCAAGCGAACATCTGCGCGGACAGGACTCACTCTATTCAATCGTACAAATGCCCAAGGGAGTGCCGGTCGCAACCTTTGCGATAGGTAAGGCAGGCGCGATTAACGCGGCCTTGTTCGCGATCTCCTTGCTGGCTGATAGCGACTCCGTGCTAGTGCGGAAACTCGAGGATTTCCGTAGCGAACAGCGCGATACGGTACTCGCTATGACGCTGCCGCCTGAGCAATAACATGACGATTCTTCCCGGCAGCACAGTGGGGATGCTCGGTGGCGGGCAACTCGGACGAATGTTCATCACCGCGGCCAGAACCATGGGCTACGATGTGATCGTGCTCGATCCCGACGAAAATAGTCCCGCCGGAGGGCTTGCCAGCGAGCATCTGGCAAAAGACTACGACGATACCGAAGCACTCGACTACCTCGCGCAACGCTGCGCGGTGGTGACCACCGAGTTTGAAAATATTCCCGCGGTCACCCTGGCTTACCTGGCAAAAACGGTTGCCGTACATCCTTCAGCGGGGGCATTGCATATTGCGCAACATCGGAAACTGGAAAAAGATTTTTTTCGTGAGCAGGGATTGAATACGGCGGATTTTATCAATCTCGAAAATGAGGCTGATCTGGAATCCGCGCGCGATTTTACTTTTCCTGCGATTCTCAAAACCGCGACACTGGGCTACGATGGCAAGGGGCAGATCGTTTGTCAAAGTTTCGACGATCTGAAACCGGCCTTCGAAGCAGTGGGTAAAATCCATTGCGTGCTCGAGCAGCGCATCGATCTCGCCAGCGAAGTTTCGGTCGTGTTATGCCGCTCGCTCGAAGGCGATGTCAGCTGTTTCCCAATTGCCGAAAACAGTCATTCAAATGGAATTCTCGACGTAACGCTGGTTCCGGCGTCAATTTCAAATGCATTGTCCGAACAGGCTATCGATGCGGCAACCCGGATCGCTCATGGACTCGATTATTGCGGCGTGCTGGCGGTCGAGTTTTTTATTTCGACCGATGGCAAGGTGCTGGTCAACGAGATGGCCCCAAGGCCGCATAACTCGGGGCATTATACGCTCGATGCCTGCGTGAGTTCACAATTCGAACAACAGGTGCGCATGGTTTGTGGATTGCCAGCGGGATCCTGCCATTTACATACCTCCGTTGCGATGTGGAACCTGCTCGGCGATGTCTGGCCCGAGGAAGGTATTCCCGACTGGGATGCGATTTTTCAGCTCGAGCACGCCAAGCTACACCTTTACGGCAAAAGCCAGGCGCGACCCGGTCGCAAGATGGGGCATATCAATTGTCTCGGTGAAAGCCTCGGCGAAGCGTTGTCTTTACTCGAAAAAGTCCGCGACAAGCTCGCCTGACAAAGATCATATCGTCGTCATCCTCGCATAAACTTAATGTCATTCCCGATTACGCGGCGGTCCGACGTATCGGAATGACGGAGAAGCAGTGCGACCACCCAGCGCACGCTGGGTTGATTTATCGGAATGACCGAGGAGTATAGCGAATAGCCGTTGATAAGGATCTGGATTCCCCGTCAGGGGTAATGCGGTACCCGTGACGGGATTGTGCATGTTTCCCGCTGGTACGTTACTGTTTGATGCCACGGGCGACTGTGTAGGTTTTGCCCTGCTTGATTTTTTCGTAGTGTCCGAAAACTTCAGTGAAACCGCGCTTGAAAAACTGGCGCAAGCCGGTAATCGTAACGATGTAAAACGAACCCCCGGGCTTCAGATAGCGAAGCGCGTCGAACAAATATATATAGAGCATTTCCTTGCCGACCTTGGCCGGGATGTTCGACACGATGACATCGAACTGTTGCCGTGGGATCTGCTCGAAACCATTACTCAAGATGCAACTCGCATTGTCGATGTGGTTATGCAGCCGATTTTTTTCGGCGTAGTCTACGGCAACAAAATCCTTGTCCACCAACAGCGTGTGTCCAGCGGGTGTCATCTTCGCCATTTTTAATCCGAGCACACCATATCCACAGCCCAGATCCAGGCAGGTGTCGCTTTGTTCGACCTCCAGAAAGTCGAGTAGCAGGCGCGAACCATCATCGATTGCCCTCGGTGAAAACAGGCCCCAGGTGGTGTAAAACTCGATTCCCTGGTACTCGATCGACAGGTCCTGGCGGATTTTTCGGTTGTATTGTTCTAGGTCATTAAGCACGGATTCAGCCCCGGTTGCTATGCTTTACATCGACATTTGGCTTTGTAACAATGGCGCTACTTTGTAGCGTCATTATCTAATGGCGATTTAAAGATTACTACCTGGGAGCTTAGGTTTATGAGATTTGTTTTGGCTTGCTGCTATTCACTGATGCTGATTTTTTCCGGCGCTGTCCAGGCAGACGTTGCCGCGGGTCAGTCTACCTATGCGGCCAAGGGTTGTATCGGCTGTCACGGGCCCGGGGGTAAAAGTGTTATTGCTACTTACCCGTCACTGAAGGGCAAACAAGGTGATTTTGTGCGTAAAAATCTGCTTGATTTTCGTAGTGGTGCGCGTAAAAATCCGGTTATGAACGCGATGGCGGCTGGCCTCAAGGACGTGGATATCGAAAATCTGGCTGCCTATATCGGTAGTCTCAAGTAACCCCGCCTGATTGAAATCAGAAAGAGCCGGCAAATGCCGGCTTTTTTATTACGTCTTGCTCGGCAGCACCATTTGGGTCGACAGGTTGCGGGTCGCGTGCGGGTGTCGTCAGGATCGCCAGGGTTATCAACAGGCAGGCCAGCCATTGTGCCACGCCGATCACCTCCCCCAACGCGTACCAACCGATAAAGAACATCGTCGGTAACTCGACACTGCCGGTGACCGCGTAAGAAGCCATCCCGGAGTCGCTCAGGGACTTGGCAAAATACGGAATCGTGCCGAAACAGAAACAGGCCAGAACCACCAGGCAGGTTGGTAGTAAGGTACCACGTTCCAGCGGAACGTAAGGTGAGATTCCGGTCATGTTTTCTGGCCTGGGTCCCGTGCCACGAAGCCCAGGCATAGGGGTTATGCGTATCGTAATGCCATGTACATTTTTCGATTAAAGCCCCGACGGTTTCCGATTGCCCGTTGAGCGACTGGATTCAGCCGGAATCCATGCTTTGCAGAATATGTGCCTCGATATCAAATACGTGGCGATCTTCCAGGCCGAGCTCGCGTAGTGCCCGCGCCAGGTCGAGCAGGTAGTCGCTGTTGGCGCCGCTCGCACCCTCGGCGCGACAGATATGTTGCGCGATTTCATACTCGCTGGCTTCTCCAAGGTAGGCTTCGTTATCCGGCGTCGCGATATAAATCAGTCCGCTGGCGTGTGAGCCATCGGTAAAAGTCATTTCGGTCGCAAATCGCAGGTATCCGTTTTTTTCACGTTCGTCCAGTAGCTCGAATACCGATGCTTCAACGCGATAGGCGAGGCCACCACAAACCGCGTCGTATTCTTCGATCAATGTCACTACCCGACCGGGATTGGCTGGCGTGCCGCGATGGTCATGCGAACCTTGCCAGAAGCGGCGACTCCAGCCGCGGATGCTCGCTGGCCTGGATTCGAGGTAGGGAAAATCAACCAGATAGATCAGTGAGCCATAGCCAAATAGCCATACTTCGTCATTGTCGCCGAACAGGTTACGGTTTCGATTTTCTTCGATGGTGTTGATAGACATGGTCAGGATGTTATGTCTTGTTTCGAGTCGATTGCAATGCCCGTGTAGCGCTTTAATTCAGTTTCGCAGTGTTCGATATTGGCGCGCAGTTGTCGGGCACGCTGTTCCATGTCATGCGTACTACCGCGTTCCAGGCTGTCGCTGACTCGCCGCAGCTCGTGACGTAGTGCGGCGAGCTCCTGTTTGAGTTGTTGTTCGACCGACATTTCGGTTGCTCCATATATCCCGGCGATTATGGTTTAGCCGTCGGGGACTTTCTTTCTCAAATGGGTTAGTGGTGCGTATCCATTTTGATCGGCTGAAATCGTAACAGAAATGGTGTAAATTGCCTGCCACTTACAATCAGGAAATGCCATGATCGACTACCAGATAGCGCCTTCGATCTTATCAGCCGATTTTGCACGCCTCGGTGAAGAAGTCGACAATGTTCTCGCGGCAGGTGCTGACATCGTCCACTTCGATGTCATGGACAATCACTATGTGCCGAATCTGACGATCGGTCCTGTGGTCTGCGAGGCCCTGCGCAAGCACGGTGTGGAAGCGCCGATCGACGTACACCTGATGGTCAAGCCGGTGGATCGTATCATTCCGGATTTCGCAAGTGCCGGAGCCAGTTACATCACTTTTCACCCGGAGGCTTCTGAACATGTCGATCGTAGCCTGTCACTGATCCGTGACAGCGGTTGTCGCTCAGGCCTGGTATTCAATCCGGCGACCTCGTTAAGTTACCTCGATCATGTGCTCGACAAGGTTGATATGATCTTGCTGATGTCGGTCAATCCCGGATTTGGCGGGCAAACCTTTATCCCCGCGACACTCGACAAGTTGCGCACGGCGCGAAGCATTATCGATGCTTCGGGATTCGATATCAGGCTTGAAGTAGATGGCGGGGTCAAGGTCGATAATATTGCCAAAATTGCCGCTGCCGGTGCCGACACCTTCGTCTCCGGTTCGGGGATATTTGGTTGCACACAAGCAGGCGATCCAAATCGATACGACAGTATTCTACGACAAATGCGTGACCGGCTTGAGAGCGCGAATTCGGTCTGATTGCTGCAGCAAATAGTCATAGCCATGCTCGTTTTGCTGTGTTAGATTCTGTCACTTAACATGAAAAATCATTTCAAATGACTCAAAAACAGGTTCAGAAAATAGAGGGTATTCAACGCTGGCGATGGTGATCGCGAGCGTTTATTGTCTTTCCCCCTTTTCTGTTAATTTGTTTTAAGAGTCACTCATGAATCTCAAGCAATTCAATCAAATCAAATGCGATTACAATCGCATCCCGTTGGTACGTGAAGTTTTCGCCGATCTCGATACCCCGCTAAGTGCCTACCTGAAACTCGCCGACGAGCCCTATAGTTATCTATTCGAATCGGTACAGGGCGGTGAGAAATGGGGCCGGTATTCGATCATCGGTTTAGCCTGCAACACGCGCCTCAAGGTTTTCGCCAGTCAGGTTTTGGTCGAAGTCGACGGTCAGATCGTCCGACAGGAAGAAAGTGATGATCCATTACAGTTTATCGAGGAGTACCTGGCTGAGTTCAAAGTCGCAGAGGCGGAATGCCTGCCCAAGTTTCATGGCGGCCTGGTGGGGTATTTCAGCTACGATACGATTCGTTACATCGAGCCCAAACTCGCATCTTGCCCTAACCCCGATAAACACGATACGCCCGATATTCTACTAATGCTAAGCGACAAGCTGGTTGTATTCGATAACCTGTCATCGAGGATGTTTTTAATTGTGCATGTCGAGCCTTGCAGCGAAAATGCCTGGCACGAAGGTCAGCGACAACTCGATGAACTCGAGGCAAAATTGCGCTCGATTCAACTCGATTCGGTCACCGGTAGCGGGCATCAAACCGTAAGCGAACAGGACTTTACATCGGAATTTACCCAACAGGGTTTCGAGGAGGCGGTCGAAAAAGCGCGCCAGTACATCATCGATGGGGACGCGATGCAGATCGTTTTATCGCAACGTCTGTCGATTCCCTACAAATCAGCGCCGATCGATTTATACCGTGCGCTGCGCAGTCTCAACCCGTCACCCTATCTGTACTATCTGAATCTCGAGGACCACCACGTGGTCGGTTCGTCACCAGAAATCCTGGTGCGGCTCGAAGATGAGGCGGTTACAGTTCGACCGATTGCGGGAACGCGGCCACGCGGTAAAACGCCAGAGGCTGATCTCGAACTCGAGCGCGAATTGCTGAACGATCCGAAAGAGCTCGCTGAGCATCTAATGCTGATTGACCTCGGACGCAACGATGCCGGACGTGTCAGCCAGGTCGGTAGTGTCAATTTGACCGAAAAGATGATCGTCGAACGCTATTCGCACGTGATGCACATTGTTTCCAATGTCGAGGGACAGATCAAGCCCGCTATGTCGGCCTTCGATGTGTTGCGGGCAACCTTTCCGGCCGGTACCGTTTCCGGCGCTCCGAAGATTCGTGCGATGGAGATAATCGACGAGCTGGAACCGGTAAAACGCGGCATTTACTCGGGCGCCGTCGGTTACATATCCTGGAGCGGCAACATGGATACTGCGATCGCGATTCGGACCGCGGTGATCAAGGATGAGCAGCTCTATATTCAAGCCGGCGCCGGAATTGTATATGATTCGGTTCCAGCCAATGAATGGGCCGAAACCATGAACAAGGGGCGCGCGATATTTCGCGCCGTTGCGCTGGCTGAAGCGGGTTTACCGTCACGGGATCCCTGTGCAAAGGAAGAGGGGGCCGAGTCATGAAAGTACTCATGATCGATAACTATGACTCCTTCACCTATAACCTGGTGCAATACCTGGGTGAACTGGGTGCCGAAGTCGAAGTGGCGCGTAACGACCAGATCGGGGTCGATGAGATCCTCAACTCGGATGCGAGCCATATCATGATTTCTCCGGGGCCCTGTACCCCGAACGAAGCCGGGGTGTCGATGACCGCCATCGAGGCGCTGGCTGGACACAAGCCGATTCTCGGTGTATGTCTCGGGCACCAGAGCATCGGGCAGGTTTACGGGGGTGAAGTCGTGCATGCGCGGGAAATCATGCATGGCAAGACGTCACCGGTGATACATACCGGTGTCGGCGTTTTCGCCGGGCTGGAGAATCCCTTTGTTGCGACGCGTTACCATTCACTGGTGATCGATCGGGCCACTATTCCCGAATGCCTGGAAATCACCGCGTGGACTGAAAACGAGGATGGTAGTATCGATGAAATCATGGGTGCGAGGCACCGGGATCTTGCGGTAGAGGGTGTCCAGTTCCATCCAGAATCGATCCTGACAGAGCACGGTCACAAGCTGTTAGGCAATTTTTTAGAGCAGAGTATCGACCAGGGGGAGTGATGGATATACAGTCAGCAATAAAATCGGTGATGGCGCGGCAGGATCTGAGCATTGAGGATATGACTTCGGTGATGCAGCAAATCATGACCGGTGAGTGTACCGCTTCTCAAATCGGTGGTTTTCTGGTTGGATTGCGCATGAAGGGCGAGACCGTAGATGAGCTTTCCGCGGCGGCAAAGGTTATGCGGGAACTCGCGACACGGGTTGAAGTCGATGTCGAGTTTCTGGTCGATACCGCCGGTACCGGTGGCGATTCATCGGGCAGCTTCAATATCTCGACGGCGAGTGCGTTGGTCGCGGCCGCGGCGGGCTCCCATGTTGCCAAGCATGGTAATCGCTCGATGACCAGTAATTCAGGTAGCGCCGATGTACTCGAGGCGGCCGGTGTGAAACTTGATATCAGCCCGACCGCGGTGGGTGAATGTGTCGAACAGGTAGGCGTTGGCTTCATGTTTGCACCGGCCCACCACGGTGCGATGAAACATGCGATTGGCCCGCGCAGGGAAATGGCGGTGCGTACCGTGTTTAACGTGCTCGGACCCCTGACCAATCCCGCGGGTGCGCCTAACCAGATCATCGGCGTGTTTGATGGCGAACTGGTCGAGCCGATGGCGCGCGTGTTACAGCAATTGGGAAGCCGACACGTAATGGTCGTGCATGCCGAAGATGGCATGGACGAAATCAGTATTTCCGCGCCGACGCAGGTGGCCGAGCTGAAGGATGGTGAAATCAGCAGTTACCGAATCTCTCCATCCGATTTTGGCATGGCGCAAGCCTCCCTGGATGAGCTTCGCGTCGACTCGGCCGAGCAAAGCCTGGCTGTGATTCGTTCGGTATTCGCAAACACAGCCGGTGCGGCGCGCGATATCGTTTGCCTCAATGCCGGTGCCGCGATTTATGTTTCCGGTCGTGTCGATTCGCTTGCTGCAGGGGTCGAGGCGGCGAGCGATGCGATCAGCAGTGGCAGGGCCGCTGAGGTGTTGCAGGAGCTGGTTGACAGGACCAGCGCTGCATGAGTGCCTCGCGCCCCGATATTCTGAATAAAATTCTTGCTACCAAGCAGCAGGAAATTGCAGCACGGCGCCAGCAACTGTCGCTAGATAGTCTGCATCAGCTGGTGCGAGAAGCACCGCTTCCACGGGGATTCGTAGCCGCGTTGAAATGCCGCGTCGAGTCTGGTGACGCCGCCGTAATCGCGGAAATAAAAAAGGCTTCTCCGAGTAAAGGTATTATTCGTGAAAATTTCGACCCGGTCGAAATCGCGCAATCCTATGCGGCAGGAGGAGCCAGTTGCCTGTCAGTGCTGACCGATCGGGATTATTTCCAGGGGCATGAGGACTATTTGAAATCCGCGCGTGCTGCCTGCGAACTGCCGGTGATTCGCAAGGATTTTATCGTCGATACCTATCAGGTGCTCGAGGCCCGCGCGATAGGCGCCGATTGCATTCTATTGATTGTCGCGGCGCTTGACGACGAAACATTGACAAGACTCTATCACGAGGCACGGTCGTTGGGGATAGACGTCCTCGTCGAGGTACACGATCGCAATGAACTCGAACGAGCACTCAGGCTGGAGCTGGATTTAATCGGTATTAACAATCGTGATTTACGCAGTTTCGAAACCAACCTCGGCACCACGATCGATCTGCTCGAGCTGGTCCCCGATGACTGCCTGGTCGTCACCGAGAGCGGCATCCATAGTCGCGACGACGTCGAACTGATGCGCGCTCACCAGGTGCATGCGTTTCTGGTAGGCGAAGCCTTCATGCGTGCTCCAGATCCCGGCCAGGAATTGAAACAACTGTTCTCAACGGCACCTACTTAAGCTCGCAACCATCGTCATA
>JAAESG010000604.1 GCA_024229615.1 Gammaproteobacteria bacterium
ACTGTTCAAACGCGATAATCGCTCGGTAGTGCTCACTGAGCAGGGCTACAAATTCCAGCTATACGCGCGAGAGGCCGTTTCACATTGGGGTCAGATACGCAATCAGCTATCGGATAACTCGGATTCGCTCCACGGTGAAATTAGCCTGTACTGCTCGGTGACAGCCGTTTACAGCCTGCTTTTTGATTTACTCAATCGATTCCGTCACGATTTTGCCGGCATCGAAATTAAGCTACACACCGGTGACCCCGAACATGCTATTTCTCGAGTCATCGCCGAAAAGGAAGATATCAGCATTGCCGCCCATCCACGCTCACTACCCAGAGGGTTGGCGTTTAAACCCATCACAGTCTCACCATTGGTATTTATTGGCCAGGCAGAACAAAGCGATTTAGAAGTGCCTGTCGTGCCACCAGATTCTTCCGCCCACTGGGCGCAGGTTCCTATGATTCTGGCAGAAGGTGGCATTGCCCGAAATCGAATCGATTCCTGGTTTCGCAATATCGGCGTGAAACCATGGATTTATGCCCAGGTGGCGGGTAACGAAGCTATTGTCAGCATGGTGAGTCTCGGACTAGGTATCGGTGTCGTGCCGGCCATCGTGCTAGAACACAGCCCGATGAGTGATCGCATCCAGATACTAGATGTACAACCTGCGCTAGACCCTTATGATATTGGCTTATTTGCCTTGAAAAAAAACCTGAAGAATCCGCTAGTCAATGCGTTCTGGTCACTTGTCACTGATCAATGATATTTGCCTGGTCTGCTCGCAGAGAAAGCTATTAGTAAACTCGATTTCCGTTTGCCGCTGGTGAGCTACATCCTGTAGCATCGATGAATAATTCGTAGCCGTGACAGTAGCAACTTCGATAACTGAATCGAAAGCCTGAAGGAATTTGATTAACAGGTGACTGGAATATCCTGCTGTAGCCATTTTTCACAAACCCGCTAAACTGTCTCATCTACTGCCGAAAAATCACCCGGGCTCTGGAAGTAACAGAACCACCAAAGGAGGAATCCGCATGTGCGCAAAATTTGTCGAACCGCAGTTTGTCAATGAACACGATGTCAAGATGGTCGGACCTGGTCATGACGACCACTACATTACCGTACCCATAAAACGCCTGTACGACATAGACGATGTCATGGGCGTCGGCGTCTGCCACATGATGCCTGGCGATGAAACCTGCGTCTTTGCCCTGGAGGAAAAAGACGATGGCACAGCACCTCACCAGTATGGCCCGGCCGATGAGTTCTATTATATCCTTGAAGGAGAATTCACTCTCTGGTGGGGAACCGACGCCACCAACCTGGACCATTCGCGTAAGCTGGTTGTCGGCGACTGTGCCTACTATCCAACCGGCTGGAAGTACCAGGTCAGGAACACCGGGAGCACACCGGGCAAGTTCTTCTACATTATGACCGAGGTGCCCGGTTTCGAGCGCCGGATGGACAGGCCGGATTAATCCAGTGAGCGCCGGGCGTATCCTGACCAACGGCCAAATTGTAACCATGGATCCGGCAGGAACAACTGTCGAGGCAGTGGCGCTGAGTGGTGAACGCATAATCGCCACTGGATCTGCTGCCGAACTTGAGCCGCTAATCGGTCCGCAAACTGAAATTATCGACCTGAAAGGCCATGTGGTTCTGCCCGGATTCATCGATACACACGTCCATGTCGACTGTACTGCCACCCACACCAAGTTGGCCGGGGGCTGCCATATACCGCCGGTTGATTATATCGCGGTCAACAAGGTAGCCGGCACCCGCGAGGAAATTCTCGACTGGGTCGCCACCGAGGCCGGGGGGAAACCCGAAGGGCAATGGATCATCGGTCAGGGCCGATTCATTCTGGCCGATGACGGCAACTCACCGAGCCGCGCCGAACTGGACGTGGCGGCTCCCGACCATCCGGTAGCTATCCGCTACAGCGCCCATTGCCAGCTTCTCAACAGCCGCGCGCTGGCGCTCTCGGGCATCACCGCAGATGGGCCCTCGCAAGCGGAACTGGATGCCATCACACCCGGAGGCCGGGTGGTCCGCGACCTGTCAAGCGGTGAGCCAACCGGAGTTCTCAACGAATGCAATGACTGGCTCTTCAGAATGCGCAACCCCTGGCCCTATGAGGCGCTCAAGGGAGCAATCCTGGAGACTTGCCGCGAGGCATCAAGTTTCGGCGTTACCGGCATTCACGAATTCATCAGTTGGTCAGACAGCAGCCGGATTTATCAGGACCTTTACGATGAGGGAACGCTGCCTTTGCGGGTCCAGCTATGCCCGTGCGTCTGGGGAATGTATAAAACACTCGATATGGATACTCTGGCGAAGCTGGGTTTACGGACCGGCTTCGGCAACGAGTGGGTCAAGTTTGGCAGCGCCAAACTGTTTACCGATGTCGAGGGCAAAGATGACCACGGTGTTTTTCACGAATGGCCACGCATCGACCAGAACACCCTTAACGACCTGGTCACAACGGCCAATCGTGCCGGTATCCGTACAATGATGCATGCTACCTCACGGGATGGCCAGACGATGGCGATCAACGCCGTCGAAGCTGCCTTGAGCGACACCCCTCGCACCGACCACCGCCACAGGATTGAACACTTCGCAGGCGACTACTGGCCCGAGGGACTGGCCAGGCTGAAAGCCCTGGGAATTATTCCTGTGCCAACTCCTTACAGCTCATTAGGCTGGTACGGTGATGACTGGCTCGAGACCGCCAGGCCCGGTGACAAAGCGGTTCCGTATCGGACCCTGCTGGATATGGGATTCATGCCGCCAGGAAACTCCGACAGCATGGGTACTGAACCGGAGTCTTTGAACCCATGGTGGAGCATCTGGTGCGCGGTCACTCGCAAGACCCGCAGGGGGCGCGAGATATGCCCCGAAGAAGGCTTGAGCGTGATCGATGCCATCCGTCTTTACACGTCCTTTTCGGCATTTGCTGGATTTGAAGAACATATCAAGGGTTCAATTGAACCGGGCAAGCTGGCAGACATGATCGTACTATCGGATGATCCATTCGAAATTCCGGCCGATGCCCT
>JAAESG010000605.1 GCA_024229615.1 Gammaproteobacteria bacterium
AGCCGCTCTAGCGGCCCCCTCCCACAGCACCGTACATACGGGTCCGTATACGGCGCCTAGCCTGCTATTCGCAGAGATACTTCATCGGGCAAATCGAATCCATATCAAGTGTCTATCGGGCCGTAGCCGGATGGTGAATCTTGCACCATAACGTACGCAAGGAAATGAGTCCTATTTCTTCGAAATGTGCATTGCTCAACCCCATGTTAGTGCCCAATGTCTTCGAGAGACGCCAGTAGCTTTTGCGAGATAAACCTAATCGGATCGCATCCCGCTTGCTAACGCCTAATTTGATCAGCTGACCGATTCTACGTCTCGGTCTGCGCCATTGTTTCCAATAACACATTCTTAAACGCCTTCTAATCCAACCGTCAAGTGCAACCGCATCATTGTACTTCAGCCCGCATCCATAGTGCCCCATCCAGCCCTGAGCATATTGCCTGAGGCGAATGATTCGCGACCCTATGGAAATGCCTGGACATCGGCGCGTGATCAGTTTTAGCTCGTGCTTAAAC
>JAAESG010000606.1 GCA_024229615.1 Gammaproteobacteria bacterium
ACGATTTGGCGATGGCCAGTGGCCGGACGGTGTCGGCGACCTGCTTTTTCAGGAGGTGTTGATTCCGACCTGTTCACAGGATTTTCTGCAACGAAACGGGCCGATAGATGGTCCGGAAAGTGTTGCCAGACAAAATCTCATTCATGTCGACGTCAGCGATCCATCCTGGCCTGACTGGACCACTTACTTCGAAAATCTGGGCGTGACAAGTCCTTCTCGCTCAAAAGGCTCCCATTTCAGCAACTATGTCCAGGCGGTCCAGGCAACCCTGGCCGGCGAGGGTATTATGCTCGGTTGGCGATCGGTCGTTGGCGATCTCGTTTCGACTCAACAACTGGCCGCCGCCGTCGATGCTCCCGTCAAGTTGACCAGCGGTAATCATGTTCTGGTATCACGCCAGTCAAAAACGAAAAAGGCTACCATCGATTTCGTGGCATGGTTGCGAAAAATCGCAAGCGAGGAACCTGATTTCAGCGCCGACCATTCCATGTGATTGTAGCCTGATTCGGATCGACCGAAGACGATAATCAACACGCAAAGCAAGGCGGTATCAGTTTCAACCCTGTAAGGAACTCGAGGCACGTGTTTTTGAAATCGTTGCCATTGCGAAGTCATCGGTTAAGCAGTTTGGTTATATCATCGGTTCTGTCTCACGGTTTGCGATCTTGAAGATCATTTAGCCCGGCTCGATATCTTGATAGAAATGTTTCAAAGATACCCGTTACCTATTCAAGATCGGATTTAATCATAGCGCCTATCTGGCTCCTCGGACATAATGCTGTAATCCATTGCCCGAGGAAAACCCATGAACGCGGTAACTCAGAAGCTCACTCCCGAGCAAGCCCAGGTGGTGATTGTTGGCGGTGGTGTCATCGGCTGCAGCGTTGCCTATCACCTGACCAAACTAGGTTGGCAGGATGTTGTCGTTATCGAACGCGATCAGTTGACATCAGGCACGACCTGGCATGCTGCCGGACTTGTCGTATCCAGCGGCTTCGAATCCGAGACCTCCCTCGAAATCGCCAAGTACACGCGCGAACTTTACACCAACCTCGAACAGGAAACCGGTCTTTCCACCGGTTTCAAACGGGTCGGCTTTTTACAGATAGCCGCAGATCAGGAACGGCTGGAGGATTTGCAGCGTAAGTCGAATCTGGCGCGCTTGTTCGGTATCAACTCGGAAGAAATTTCCCCATCACAGGCGAGGGAGATGTGGCCGCATGCCGACCTTGACGACGTTCTAGCGGCCTACTATGTCGCCGACGACGGCCGCGCCAACCCGGTGGATGTCACCATGTCCCTGGCCAAAGGCGCGCGCCTCGGTGGCGCTCGAATCTATGAGGGTGTAAGGGTAACCGACATAACTCGGGATCAGGGTCAAGTGACCGGCGTCGTAACGGATCAGGGCCATATCAAGGCCGAGTACGTTGTCAACTGTGCCGGCATGTGGGCTCGCGAACTCGGTGCTCTGGCAGGGGTGAACATACCTTTGCAAGCCGCTGAGCATTATTACCTGATCACCGGCGATATCGAAGGTCTCGACCCGCAAACACCGGTGCTTGAGGATCCGGCCCGCTACGCCTACTACCGCGAAGAAGTTGGCGGCATGATGATCGGCCTGTTTGAGCCCGTGGCAAAACCCTGGAATATCGAAACGATTCCAGGCAACTTCAGTTTTGGCGAGATTGAGCCCGACTGGGATCGTATGATGCCGTACCTGGAAGTAGCCCTGGAGCGTGTTCCCGTCGCGATTGATGCCGGCATGCGCAAATTCTTCTGCGGCCCGGAAAGCTTTACACCCGATTTATCACCGATCGTCGGTGAGGCCCCCGAACTGCGTAATTTCTTTGTCGCAGCGGGCCTCAATTCGCTCGGCATTCTCACCGGCGGCGGAATCGGCCAACTTCTCGCGCAATGGATCGTGGACGGATTGCCGGATATGGACGTGACCGAGCTTAACATCGACCGCTTTCATGGTTTTCATAACAATCCGAAGTATCGTCGCGACCGCACCGTCGAAATGCTCGGCCAGATGTATAAAATCCACTACCCCAACAAGCCCGCGTCAACGGCCCGAAATGCCCGGCAATCGGTGTTGCATGAGCGCCTGCTCGCCCGGGGGGCGCACTTTACCGAATCCGCCGGCTGGGAAATTGCCGACTGGTATGCCCCTGAGGGCAGCGCGCCCGAGGTAAACGAGTATCGTTGGGGGCGGCAGAACTGGTTCGATTATCACGCTGCAGAACATCGCGCCTGTCGTGAAACGATTACCCTGATGGATATGTCATTCATGTCTAAGTTCCTGGTACAGGGTCAGGATGCGGAGCAGTTCCTGAACCGGATCTGTTGCAACGACATCGCAGTCGAGCCGGGCCGCGTCGTCTATACTCAGTGGACCAACGAAAAAGGCGGCATCGAAGCGGATCTTACGGTTTCGCGCCTGAGCCAGGGCAGGTTCATGGTCGTGTGTTCGGATACAACCCACCGCCACGTCGAGACCTGGATGCAACGTCATATTGCTCCCGGCGAGCAAATTTCTACGACCGACGTGACCTCGAGTTATGCTCAGTTGAACCTGCACGGCCCGAAATCTCGTGCCTTGATGGAAGACCTGACCTCTGCTGACATGTCCAACGATTCCTTTCCATACCTGAGTCTGAAAGTGATCGACATCGATTACGCTCGCGTAATCGCGATGCGAGTGACCTACGTAGGTGAACTCGGCTGGGAACTGTATATTCCGACCGAACATGCATTACAAACTTATGACCGTATCGTCGACGCAGGCGAGGCGCACGGTCTGGTTCACGCCGGGTTGCAGACCTTGAGTAGCCTGCGTCTGGAAAAAGGTTATCGCGACTA
>JAAESG010000607.1 GCA_024229615.1 Gammaproteobacteria bacterium
CTCTGTCGAATCTGCCTGGAGAATAAAAAGGGAGCGGTAAATGGATTTGTAAAAGGTTGGATTTGGTACGGCTTTTCATGGCTGATGGCCTGTGCCTTGATCTCTGGATAGTCTTGATCCGACCATTGTTGGACGGCCTACGGGCTCTGCTCGTGGGCTTGTTTGACCGGTTTTCGCCCTGTTATGCCCCAGCGTTTCGAGCAGCCGCCGACCGTTCGAACCGGAAAATCGATACCCAGTTTGATCTGGACCCGTTCACCAACTGCCTTGCGTGTCCACAGGACATAATCCATCTTCAACTGATCAGGTATCTAATTTTCCAGCATTCCTTTGTCGAATGATCGAGTTCCACTATGATCGGGCGAGGTTATCGAATCGCCGTGCCGGGATATACTCAGTCTGGTCTCACTGATATGTTCCCAACGCCTGAGAAAGGCTTCACGTTCTTCAGGTTTGGGAATTCCTCTGGAGATCTCGGTCGCCAGTTTGGTGACCGATGTGTTCTTCGCATCATGTGCAATCATGATATTTTTAGCTATCGGGCCAACGTAGTCGATCAGCAATCGTGTCATCGAATCGAGTTCATCGTCGCTGGTAGTGATAGTCTGTTTTGATTTTTGCGTTACTGCGGTCGGGTCGTCCGCGCAATCAGATACCGTCGATTTCAATTTCGGTAACACGTCCTTGATTCCCTGCACAAATTCACGCGCAGTTTGATAACGATCTTTCTGCGCAACGGCAAGTCCTTTAGTCAAGACCGGAATTAACGCCGTCGGATAGAGTATCGAGTAATCAATTTTATTGTTTGGCGGCAGATTAACAATTTCCGGCAAACTGGAAAGCGGTATGGCCGCACTACGGGGCAGCAACTTCAGCATCTCGAGAAATACCACTGCGACAGAAAACAAATCGGCGCGCGAATCGACTTTCAAACCAAACACTTGTTCAGGCGCCATGTATTTCGGCGTACCGACTACAGCCCCGGTCATGGTTAACTCCGCTCTATCGGCGACCCCGGCAATGCCAAAATCCGCCAGCTTGACACCACCGCCATCTTTCAAAATCATCACATTGGCGGACTTGATATCCCGGTGGATAATCCTTAGTCGATGCGCGACTTGCAGGGCCTTGAGTAATTGGGAAATGATCGACAGGGTTTTTTGCAAGCTAATGCCCTGCCCAAGTTTGATCAGGTCCTGCAGGGACGAACCTTCGACGAACTCCATGACGATGAAAGGCATATCGCCGTCCTGACCATACTCGAGTATGGTGACGATATTCGGATGGGTACACCGTGCTGCCGATTGTGCCTCCCGTTTAAAGCGCCCCAAAAACTCTTCTCCCTGTCGCTTGTCGCTCAGTCTGGGATGCAGAACCTTGATCGCAACCCGACGTCGAATGTCAGGGTCAAAGGCTTCGTACACGATCCCCATCGCACCTTCACCGAGCGATGATCGAATTTCGTACTTGCCAACTTTTTGCGGTAACTTGTTCACGTCGCTAGGATTGTGTTTTATCCCGCAGCTTGACTGCACTGGACAAACTGCGATACTAAATCCCTCGCCGCCATCGGCCAAAGGCGATAATTCAATTTGTGTTGCCGGAAGTTTTTTTCTAATTCCCCGTGCAATCGCTTTTGCGACATGCCTGGCACTGATGCTTTCCTTGAGCCCCGATGGAGCAATTAAAATATTCATAAAAACGGCCTTTACTCACTGTTAATAAAGCCAGATCGACTTTACCGGTGCTCTTTAAAACAGGCATTAATCTCGTCCTGTCGCGTATTTATTCAACTTGGAATAACTAACCATACGAAGCGTTAACACCGGCACACTTCTTTCATGCAGGCTGACTACTTTTGCCTAAAGTGTTCACGCCAGGTTGGCTTTTGCCTGTTTTTTCACATTGACTCCCCTTGACTCGCATCTGGTGTACATTAGGTAGTAGCCGATCCAGAACGGTGACGCGGGAGATGTTGTCCATATCCACATTGCGTATGATAAAGCGCCACTTGGTTGATGTGGGAGTGCGTTCTGCCTCTAAACCGGACAGTTCGTAATCGCCCGGGTGAGATTTATCATCTACCAGTGGTATTAGATTCGTATTCATGTTCTTGCTCCTGTTGTTGAATCGCGTTGACTCAGGAATCATCCCAAATGATAGCGGGTAGACCTGAATGGAAATTATCGGCTTGATGAAGGAGGTCTAAACTAAACATGAAATTTCCCTAAATCGGCAGCGACAGGCAATGTTCACTTGCTATAGCCGCGCGATATCTAAGGTCGGCGTCGATGCTAGACTCGGATTTGCCCATTTGATCATCCCTCGCTAGACTCGATCTCCACTCTAGAGTCGCAAGGAAGCGAATCATGTCTACCATTGGCACGGCAAGGAATGCCTGTGCGGACCCCGGTGCTTTTCACTATTAGCGTCGTCGACCCGAGAAGACGCTACTCTATCAGCTGGTGTCCAAGCACTACCCAGTGTTCAGGCATAAGTAGTACGAGGAAGGCAGGACACTGCCGAGTTACGTGCAACGGGAGTTCGAAGACTACCTGACGTGCGAAAAGTTTGAACGTGGTTTTTTTGCAGGTACGCTGCGAAACCTGCCACGAGGAACGCCTGGTTGCGTTCAGTTGCACCAACAGTAGGCGCTTTAGGCGATATCGATATTTCGAGCTGTGAAGCATGCGGTGGGTTTGTCAAGATCATTGCAAGCATCGAAGATCCGCATGTAATTAAGCAAATCCTTTTCCATCTGGAACAGAAGGTTGTCACTCAGAATTCCGGTTCGTTGCCCGAGAGCCAGGCGCCCCCCCGGATACCAGCCGGGCTTACGATAGCCCAAATCCATACCGCTTCCCCCGGGTTTCTTTCAGACGAAAGCAGCGAGAGTCGGCTTGACCTGGTGGCCGGAAATGGACAGAACGAGTGATCGAAACTATGAGTTTTCGCCCGTATCCGTGGAATTGCCTCAAGAATTTACGACGAAAACGGCCTCAAATTCTGCTCGATGCCGTTTGCACCATTAACCAATATAACCAGGGCCATTGTAAATAGGCGTTAATTCTTCATATACTCTCACCGTATTATCGGCAATATGAACTTCACATTTTCCCAGTTGGACGATGCCTATCAATGGCGGCGCCTACAACGCAAACACTTCCCGCCGGATGCCGATATCTGGCACTTCCGGCATTGCTATTCCGCCGCCAGGGCAGAGTTACTGGAGAAGATCAACGCGGGCGTATACCGACTTTCAGCACAACAGAAAATCATCAAGACCAACGGGGAAACCATACACCTATGGGGGTCGCAGGATGTGCTGGTGATGAAGTTAATCGCAAACAAGCTGACGTCACTTTGCCGCTATCGCCCCGCTGTACGCACGTCAAAGGGCATGGCGACTTGAAACAATCAATCGTCGATGTTCACCACCATCTGGATGAGTACCGGCATGTGTGTAAAACCGACGTAAAGCATTTCAACGAGACTATCGATCAGTATCGGTTGATGGAAATGATCCACGATTCGGTGAGTGACCGGGATTTACGGTGCTACCTGTACCAGATCATCCACCGCACGGTCGAGTTTGGCGGGGAGTTCAGGGAGATTGACAGCGGCATTTCCAGGGGTTGCCCCATCAGCCCGCTATTGGGTGCCTTGTATCTGAAAACACTCGATGATCATTTCTCGGGTAACAACCTGTACTACATCCGGTACATGGATGACATCCTGATCCTGACTAAAACACGCTGGCAGAATCGTAGGGCGGTTAAACGATTGAACCGGATATTAAACACATTGAAAGTGGAAAAACATCCCGATAAAACCTTCATCGGCAAGATCGACAAGGGGTTTGATTTTTTCGGCTATCACTTCTCACGCGCGGCGTTGAAGATCGCCGGTAAAACCCTCGAGCATCACGCATTACATATCGCCCGGCTTTACGAGCGACTGAGACAAAAGAAAGCCACCTCGGATGAGGTGGCTTTTACTCTGGGGCAGTGTGTAACGCGTTGGTAGCGATGGGCTGCCGCAGGGTTACAGGGTATTACGATAGAAGGGTTAAGCGGCAATCCTGGCTTTACGTTTACCGAACCCGACCAACCCCGCCAGCGCCGTACCGAATAGCCAGACGGCGGCGGGCACGGGAACGGCGGACGGAGTATTAACTCCGGGGACTTCGGTGAGGATCGCCCATGTAAGGTCAGGCTGGTAGGCCCCCGCCGCCCCGACTACGTGCGTTCCCTGACTGTAACCATCGAAATATCCTTGAAATATCCCAATCCGGCCTGCCACATTCCCCCCTATCGCGCCCGGCGCCATGTCGGGTCCGTAAATCGCCGGCATAAAAAGGCGATCGATGTAACTCCCTGCATACTTTGGTGCATGGTAAAGTGAATCAAGGGCATCAGTAATGGCGGTCAGGGCTCGGCTCGCCTCCGCCACGTCACCAAAAAATGCCGGGCTACCCCCCCCCCAAACGCTTCTGGCGGAGTCCGCATCCCAATGGTGGTGGTATAGTTGATTAAACGAACCGGTGTGGAATTCCACGTTATAAAAACTGCCGTTAATCTCGAGTTTATCGAGAGTGGGAGGAGTCACGAGCGCAGCGTTCGCCGCCGGAAGGCTCAAACTAAACAACGCCAGGCTAGCAAGCATAAAACGGACGACCCGGTTTCGTTGCCGCATAAAACCAGCCCCTCGGTATCTCGCGCCGAAGAAAGATGGGCCTTCGGTGAGAGCGTCCTGAATCGTCTTTAATTCTTTATTGATGATGTTCATAATACATTCTCCTGTTAAACCCGACCGTGTGGGGCCTCTAACGGGCAACCTCGCCGGTGTCATATACGTTAGTACCCGGGCCGGATGAAATCCGTGAGCCGGGTTACCATTCGCGCGATATGCAGCAAATATCCGGGAGCCGTAAAGACATCCAGAAACACGGCGTTAACGCGAGCACGTAAGTATTGTCGGCATTTAACATGAATACATATTGAGTACTTGATGAACAGAACCTAACAAGGAAGATTTACCAATCCGCCATTCTCTCGCCCGGGTGGCGCTGATTAATTCTTGCAGCCTGCTACGTGGGTCTCACCCGCTTTGGACCGGTTTGCTGTAGCACCCGGTTTTCAGAACTCTCTATACGCACACAAGTGGGACACACACTTTTATATCGGCCCGATGAGCTTGCTGTTGGGTAATAAAGAATCAGGAGCCATTTCAATTGTCGAAACTATTTTAACGAGTTTGAAAGAACGGGAAAC
>JAAESG010000608.1 GCA_024229615.1 Gammaproteobacteria bacterium
CAAGGTTTACCCATGTCCCTTCGATTCACGAGCTATCCATTCAAATGATGTTATCCCTTCGATTGGAGGGACGAAGCAGCAATGGCGCGATTTCGACGATCATGAAACGATTTGGATTGAAGCTGTCCGCCACAGGTTCCATCAGCCAGATACTGTCGCGTATCGGGGCCTTGCTGCCAATGACCCTGTCCACAGAAGACGGCATCATCCGCTATCTGGTGTTCGCCAGCGATGAAATCTTTTCGAAAACGATACCGATCCTGGTGACCGTGGACCCGATCAGTTCTGCGATTTTGCGCATCGAGTTGGCCGACAGCCGGAAAGCCAAAGATTGGAGAAACCACTTTGAATGCCTCTACGACAACGGATGGGAAGCGATCTATTTGGTCACCGACGAGGGCACGGGATTATGCGCCGGCCACGCCGAGACCGAGACGATGAGCGAGGTACTCCGCCAGACCGACACTTATCATGCCATCGCCCATCAGCTTGGCAAATGGATCGATCGCCTGGAGGCGGCGGCCTACAAGGCGATCG
>JAAESG010000609.1 GCA_024229615.1 Gammaproteobacteria bacterium
TAATTTGGAATTTATTTGAAATTTGCTTTTTGTAATTTGTTATTTATTTAAGATTTGTTGTTTCCGGTTTATCCGGGTGCGGGCTTAGGAACTCAAAACTCACAACTCAAAACTAATAAACATGAGTGAATCCACATTCAGTACATATTGGTATCGAGTCGCCAACCTCAAACCGGTGTTGCGCGATGCCGCCATAATTTCCCGACATGTCTACCGGGGGCAGCCGTGGTATGTGCTGAGAAACAGCCTCAGCGGGCGCAACCATCGATTCAATGCGGCTGCCTATGCACTGATCGGCCAGATGGACGGTCAGCGGACTGTTCAGGAAATCTGGGAGAACACCGACAAACTGTCGATCGATGCTTCCCCGACCCAGGATGAAGTCATTCTTCTGCTCGGGCGGCTGCACGATGCCGACCTGATTCAGAGTGACATCCTGCCCAGCACGGTGGAATTGTTCCGCCAGGCCCAGGGGCAGCCGAGCAACGGTTGGAAGCAGCGGGTGTCAAATCCGTTTTCACTGCGTTTCCCCCTCTGCGATCCCGAATGGTTGCTTGAGAGGTGGCGCTCTCTAGCGGCCCCCATGTTTAGCCGCGGCACTTTTATCCTCTGGCTGTTGGTAGTGCTGTCCGCCATTGTAGCGGCGGTTATGCACTGGCCCGAACTTTCCGGCAGCCTGGCTGATAAGCTGTTTTTGCCGAGCAATCTGTTGCTGCTCTGGCTGGTCTACCCGCTGGTCAAAATTCTCCATGAGTTCGGTCATGCCTTCGCGGTGAAAAAGTGGGGCGGCGAAGTCCATGAGATGGGGATTATACTGCTGGCCCTGACTCCGATCCCTTACATCGATGCGACTGCCTCCAGCTCTTTTCCCGACAAGCATCGTCGGATTGGCGTTGCCGCCATGGGGATGATGGTCGAACTGCTACTGGCCTCGCTCGCTCTGTTCGTCTGGCTCAACGTCGAAACCGGCCTGATCAGCGCGCTGGCCTATAATGTCATGCTGATCGGCGGGGTCTCAACCCTGCTGTTCAACGGCAATCCCCTGTTGCGTTACGACGGTTACTACATTTTCGCCGACCTGTTCGAAATTCCCAATCTGGGGCAGCGTTCCACCCGTTACCTCGGTTATCTGCTGCAGCGCTA
>JAAESG010000610.1 GCA_024229615.1 Gammaproteobacteria bacterium
CAAATCGGTAGCCATCGGTCCCGATGCAGCGGTAGTACGCATATTGCTTCTTACCCTTGCTGGCCGCATTACTGATCTTCTTTCCGTAGTACGCGTAATGACAATGCCCGCATACCGTTAACCCTTGGAGCAAATAGGCCGCTCCCCTGCGCCGTTGTCGGGCACGCTTCCTGTTTTCATCCAGCTGATGCCGGACGGCCAGAAACAGTTCTTCGCTGATAATAGCCGGCACCGGTATCTCTATCCAGTCCTCTCGCTTTGTCCTTTCTACTGAATACGGCTTCTTAGGCGTCTCCGCGCTGTGTTTCTGCGGACGCACCCTGGGCCTGAGATCTCTCGCTCTGGTCTTGCCAAAGGCCGCTCTGCCCATGTAGGCGGGGTTTTGCAGCATCGCCCATACCACACTCCGGTCCCAGTGGGCCTTTCCCGATTTCGTCTCAATTTGCGCCTCCCCAAGACGCCGGCATACTTCGCCTATGCTCATCCGCTCGACTCCGATCCAGTGGAATACCCGGCGTACCGTCGCGGCTTCCGGCAAGTTGATCACGTACTGTGCAGGCTCTCCATCCAATTGCTTGCGTATATACCGGTAGCCGTAAGGCGCATTGGATAATACGTTGATACTGCCGCCTTTCGCTCGATGGATCTTGCCTCGACGGTTGCGCTCCATGATCTTGGCGCGCTCGTATTCCGATATCATGCCTTGCATCTGCAGCAACAACTCCTCTTCCGGCGTCTTGCCGATGGCGTGATTCAAAAAGCGCACCTCAACGCCTGAATCCGAAAACTCCTCCATTAATAATGCTTGGTACGCGTACTTTCGAGACAAACGGTCCGGTGATAATATATAGAGCCGATCCATCAATCCCAGCGATGCACTGTCTCTCAACCTTTCCAGCTGTGGGCGTATCAGGGTTGCGCCACTCACGCCCGCATCGACGAACATCATTTCTTCGATGAGTGTCTCACCATCGGCTGCGACTTTCTCTCGCAGTGATTCTATTTGACTCCCTATCGTATTATTTTTAGCTTGCTGATCCGATGATACTCGTGCGTATATCGCAACGACCCTGTCCTTGTTCATTTCCCACCTCCTTCAATCGCTGCTTCAGTGTTGGCATCTTCATTCTCTTGACGTTCGTTTGAAACGATACGAGAATCTACCGGCCTTAATTGCTCGTACACTTTGACCAGCCAGTCGGACGAGAACCGATTCGGCTCGAACTCGATACGGATCTGTAAATTTGAATGACGTTTTTTCATTGCTTACGCTCCTTGTAGGTTGAAAAAACGACGTCAACATCAAGGAAAAGGCTGACATAGGTGTCCGGGCGACCATGGAATCCTGGCCTCAGACA
>JAAESG010000611.1 GCA_024229615.1 Gammaproteobacteria bacterium
TAGGCGGAGATGACCTCAGGGCGGCACAGAGCCACCGCTTCGGCAACCGCGTGCGAACCTTCGACTTGTTTCAACATGTTTTTTTCTCTCCTGGATCATGCCGCCGCCGCCGCTGCCTTCGCGGCCCGTGCCGCCTCGACGTTCATTTCACCAATCTTGCCGGGGAACTTTTTCAGGATTGCAGCACACACCGAGTCGATCTGTACGGTATCGCTCATCGCGGTGAAGGCACCCAGTAACACCGTGTTCGGGGTCGGGCGCCTGAGATGTTTCATCGCCAGCTCGGTGGCACCAACGGTGGCGACATGGCCGGCCGGAAGCTTGCTCGTGGTTTCCTCGATACCGAGTTCAGTGAGCGTTTTTGTCGTGTTGATCAACACGTAACCATCATTGCGAAGCCCGGCGAATACGTCGATAGCGGAAAATAGCGTCGGATCCTGCACGATCAGTAAGGTTGGATCCAGTACCGGTTCACGTAATTCAATTTCTTTGTCATCGATACGCACATAGGCGACTACCGGTGCACCCATGCGTTCCGAACCGAAGCTTGGCACCGCCTGCGAATGCTTGCCTTCTTCGAATGCGGCGTGTGACAACATCTCGGCAGCGGAGACTACGCCCTGACCACCGCGACCGTGTATACGTACCTGGAACATGATAATTATTCTCCCTTACTTCGAGTTAATGTCTGTAGGCTACTGCTTTGTGATTATGGTGTTTAGAATACTGGAATTACTTCCCGTATGCCATTGCTGGTAACCAGGTGACCAACGACGGGAAGGCAAACACCAGTGAAAGTCCGACTAATTGCAGGATTGAGCTGTTTTGATTAAATTAAGCGGAGCTTTCGCGATACAATATTGCTCCTTCCAGCCGGTCAACTCACCAAATTTCAGCTACCAGGCATGCCAGCTACCTGTCACGATACACCTGAACAGAAAATTCGTTTGTTTCTGCCGAGGGGTATTGTGGGGCGGTCGTTCGGGGGTTGATTTTTTGGTATTTTGAAAATCGATCATATTGACCCCATTGGTTTCAGCGGCTAGCCAACTTGGACACCACGTGTTAGATTGTCGTAACTAGTCTTTTTTTCTCCCTTACCCGTTGAAGAATGCAATGCGCTGAGCTGCCTGGCCGCTCATTCGGCGTGTCTTTAATGTTGTCGTAAGCGGTCGCTATTGTAGAATATTACGTATGAAAGTAGTCATGTTGGCGGCGGGAATCGGCGCCAGGCTTGGATTTGCAAGAAATGAGCAGTCAGCAAAGATTTTGCTGCGGTTTGGTGGCAAATCTTTGCTGCACTATCATATCGAAAACCTCCA
>JAAESG010000612.1 GCA_024229615.1 Gammaproteobacteria bacterium
GCCGGATATCGGCTGCCCGCGCATGAAAAACTCGCGTCTCGCGGCATCGTTTTCGAGAACCACCAAACCGCCTCCTGTGTCTGCACACCGTCGCGGGCTGTTATCTATACAGGGCTGCACATCCAAAACAATAGGATGTTCGACAACACAAACTTTCCATGGGCCAATAGTTTATCGACGGACATCCCCACCATTGGAGACATGCTTCGTAGTCAGGGCTATTACACCGCCTATAAGGGCAAATGGCATTTGACAGATGAGTTCGAAACAGCGAATGACCTTCTTATGCCGAAAAAATTGCTCAGTGAGGAAATGGAGGAGTACGGATTTTCCGATTATTTCGGCATAGGCGACATCATTGGACATACCGAAGGGGGTTATCTCCACGATGGCGTGATCGCCGCAACGGCCAAAAACTGGTTACGCGGAAGAGCAAGGAGTCTTAATTCAGAAAACAAACCGTGGTTTATGGCGGTGAATCTCGTCAATCCGCACGATGTGATGTATTACAATACTGATTTGCAGGACGGGCCGCCCAAGCAGGCAGCAACAGCTATGATGCATCTGAATCGTGACCCGGGTATCGCACAGTTCAGAAAACAGTGGGATATTACGCTGTCAGCATCCCGAAATCAGCCTGTTTCAGGGCCGGATCGACCGGCAGCTCACCTGGATTTTGCTGATGCCCGTGGCGCTCTGGTTGGCCGGATTCCGAACGAAGACGACCGGTGGCGACGGCTCAACAATTACTACCTTAATTGCCTTCAAAGCGCTGACGGACATGTATCGAGCATTCTCGACGAACTCGATGATCAGGGCCTGGCAGACAATACGATCATCATCTATACTTCGGATCACGGTGAACTCGGCGGTGCGCATGGTATCAACGGCAAGGGAGCAACGGCCTACCGGGAACAGAATAATGTGCCGCTTATCGTGGCGCACCCGGACTTTCCTGGCAACCAGCGGTGCAAAGCCGTCACCTCACATTTAGACATTGCGACCACTTTGATCAGCTTGGCCGGAGGCAAACCCGATCCACGAATGAACCTGCAAGGTAAGGACATTTCAAAGTTAATGAGGAACCCGGAAGCAGCGCCATATGATGCCATCCGTCCGGGTGCGCTTTTTAACTTTAATATGCTCTCATTTGTGGACGCCATTTTTTTGCAGAACGTATCGAAGTACCTTCGCGAAGGTGGCAAGCCAGCAGACATACCGAAACAAGGGTGGCGACCGAATCTCTCGAAGCGAGGCGCTATCC
>JAAESG010000613.1 GCA_024229615.1 Gammaproteobacteria bacterium
CCGACCAGATCCTCCACATGCCTGCCTGGCTCTTTAAAATCGGGATGGCTGATGATGAGTGGAATGTTGTTTGCCGAGCGATGCATATTCGACGGCCAGGTATCTTCTCCATGTCCCCAAAAACCATGATGGCCCACCGACTTACCGTGATCGGCTGTATAAATAACAAGGGTGTTTTCCAATACACCTTTCTCCTGCAACTTCGCCAACACCTGCCCGACGCCGTCATCCACCATACTCACCTGGGAGTAGAATCGCCGCATCGCCGGTAAATTGTTAGGCTGCTCCGCAAGCCGCTTGTACCATGCGAAATCTTCAGCAGGATATTTCTCTTTACACAACAATATCCAATCGACGAGTTCCGGACTCAACCCTTCCCGTGGAACCGAATTCATCGGTAGATCTGCATATAGGTGGGAGTATCGATGGTCCGGATCCGGGACATTTCCGTAGGGGCCGTTATAAGTCAAACAAAGAAAGAAAGGCGGCTCGTTTGGGCTTGCATGCTTGTCGAGATAGTCAAGCGATTTTCTGGTGAAATAATCGACCGAATGTTCGGATGCCGTGTGGCGTTGACCGTTGTCGATCATTGGGACGCCATAGAACGATTCCATCGTCCCCTTTTCCATCACAACCCAATGCTTGAATCCGTTTTGGGGTTCATCTGCAAACCCGAGATGATATTTCCCGATCAGGGCGGTGTGATAACC
>JAAESG010000614.1 GCA_024229615.1 Gammaproteobacteria bacterium
AGAAATAGTCGACAACGGTGATCATTCGATCACCATCAAGCTGGGTTCGCCGAATGCCGACCTGCCCTGGATCATGCCCGATTACCACCTTGCAATGGTTCCCGGAAATGCCGACGGAACAGCCAACTGGCAATCCGGTGATGGCTGTGGTCCGTATAAGCTGGACAAGTATGAAGCGGGCGTTCAGGCAAGTCTTTCCCGTCACGACGGGTGGCATGGTGAGGGTGCCTACTTTGATGAAGTTGAGTACGTGATCATCAACGACCCGAACGCGCGCCAGACGGCATTAATTACCGGAGATGTCGACGCTACCAGCCTGCTCGAAAATAAAACCCTCGGCCTGCTTAGCCGTAACAAGAAGATCGAGGTCGACAACGTATCGTCGGCACAGGCGATCACGCTGCCGATGCACGTGGATGTGGCGCCATTCGATAATCCGGATGTGCGCATGGCGCTGAAACTGGCGATTAATCGCGAGGAAATCATCGACAAGATCACCTTCGGTGCGGCAACCATCGGCAACGATTTTCACCATTCGCCCGCCATGCCGTACTTCCCGGCGGATATCCCCCAACGTCAATATGATCCGGACCAGGCAAAGTCGCTTTTGAAAAAAGCGGGTATGTCAAACCTCGAGGTCAGCATTTCATCTGCAGACTCCATCACCACCGGTGCCGTGGATGCGATGATTCTTTACGCCGAGCATGCCAAAGCGGCCGGCATAAAAATCAATGTGGTGCGAGAGCCGAACGATGGATACTGGTCGGATGTGTGGCTCAAAAAGCCGTGGTGCATGGTCACCTGGGGTGCCCGTCCAACGCCTGATGTGATGTACAGCCTGACCTACAAGAAAGGTGCTCCGTGGAACGAGTCGCATTGGGAGAACGAGCGCTTCAACGAAGTTCTTTTGCAGGCCAAAGCGGAACTCGACGATGTCAAGCGTGCCGCAATGTACCACGAGATGGGTATGATAATGCGTGACGATGGTGGCTCTGTGCTGCCCTACTTCCCGAATTTCGTATTCGGTCGTCGGAAAAATGTGCGCCACACCGGGCAGTTGGCGGCAAGCTGGGCTATGGATGGCGCGCGTTCAGCCAGTCGGTGGTGGTTTGCCTGATATAGAGCAAGTCAGAATATGATCCAACCTGCCTGTCCCGGTTTCTCCGGGGCAGGCAGGATACAACAATAGTATAACCAAGGGGTTCCGCAGTAGGGGTACCACTTCAGGGGGAAGAAGCTATGGGCGATATCGCGAGTATAGTCTTTAAGAGACTGGGACTGGGGCTGGTAACGCTCCTTGTTATTTCAGTCATTATCTTCGGTGCGGTGGAATTATTACCCGGTGATCTCGCCCAGGCGGTTCTGGGTCAGGGTGCTACCGAGGAAAATCTTGCGGCATTTCGTAAACAAATCGGCCTCGATCGAGCCGCACCGATTCGCTATTTTGAATGGCTAGGCAACGCCGTCACTGGAGATTTTGGCACTTCACTGGTAACGCAAAAATCGGTATCCGACGCCATTGGCCCAAGATTCGGCAATACCCTGTTCCTGGCGGTATACGCTGCGGTAATTTCGGTACCAATCGCAATTTTCCTCGGGGTACTGGTGGCATTATTCAGAAACTCGGTTTTTGACCGGGTAGCGAATGTCATGACGCTTACGTCGATATCATCGCCCGAGTTTTTTCTCGGCTATATATTGATTCTGTTCCTTGCGGTCAAAGGTGAGTATTTTCCGGCTATTGCGAAAATAGACGATGGTATGACGCTGTTGGAGAAGCTCAACCGTACCTTTTTACCCGCGCTAACCATGGTATTGGTTGTTGTCGCACATATGGTGCGCATGACACGGGCATCGATTATCAACCTGCTGTCTTCGCCGTATGTCGAAATGGCGCGTCTTAAAGGCGTTCCGGCCTGGAAGGTAATTGTTAAGC
>JAAESG010000615.1 GCA_024229615.1 Gammaproteobacteria bacterium
CCGGTGGGTCCGGGTGATTCGGATCGTCCTTAAATTTTGAGTCCCCGATAGGGGATTCGTAAACCCCTCACCTTTCGGCGACGGATGAAAGGCGTGTTAGGCGGGGTGGCAGGCGTGTTAGGCGGGATGACAGGTGTGTGATGACGCGCGCCGGTGCACTCGGTCAGGATAATCGGCCGAATGGTCGATCGATCCGGCTTTTAGCCGTAACCGGAAGCCACCGGCTTTAGCCGGTGGTTGTTCACAGGAGTCGATGGTGTCGGACTCATTGCAATCGGGCGTTAATTTATCCTATGTCCCGGCAAGATGACCCAAACCTTGCATTCGTCTTACTATCGCTGCCGAGCCAAACGTTGTTCGCGGTAACCTCTCGGCGTTTCTCCGAATCTGGTCTTAAACCATCTGGAAAAGTGGCTGCTGTCCGCGAAGCCGCATTCGTACGCGATTTGCGTGATGGTTCGTTTTGAATTCATCAGCCGCCAGCGGCCATGCTGCAAACGCATGTCACGCCAGACTTCTTGTGGCGAAGCTTTTGCATGTTCGAGAAACACGCGATTGAGTTGGCGCACGGTAGATCCCAACATCTGCGCGAGCTTTTGGGTCGTATCGGGTTCGAAAATTTTCTGTCGCATGATTTTTACGGCTTGCTCGACACGCCAGTTGCCACACTCTTCCAGGTCTCTGTAAGGTAACCGTCCAACATTGTGCGCCGAGCGATGCTCGTCGACAACCAGAGCAGTCAAGCCTTTCATTCCTCGGGATCTGCCGCAATGCTCGATCAGAATTTCAACTGCCAGGTCGATTGCCGCGGTACCTCCCGGGCAGGTCAGAATATCTTCGTCATTGACGTAGAGTTCATTTTCAACAGGCACCACATCCGGGAACAATTCGAGGAATTCCAGTCGATGGTGAACATGGATTGCGGCGCGTTTGCCTTTAAGGAGTCCCGTCATTGCGATGGTAAAGCTCCCGGTACAAAGTCCGATCAGTTTCACGCCTTTGAGATATTGCTGATTGATAAAGTCGAGCGTATCGGAGTGGGTCTCGTGCAATCGATCGATCAATCCCCCGACAACCACCAGGTAGTCGTAATCGCCGGCGTCCTCGAAAGTCTTCCAGGGTAAAACAGATAGCCCGGAGCTCGACATCACAGGATTCAGATCGGTCGATAGTACTTCCCAGTTGCAGAATATTTGCCGGCTGCGATCGGATTCGTCTGACGAGTGGCGCACAGCGTCGATGAAGCCAGCCAGTGGCAGAATGGTAAACGCCGGTGCCAGGATAAATGCTATGCGAACGTCGGGCTCAACATCGGCGGGTCGCTCAGGAGAAAACAATTCGCTCATATTATTAGTCTGACCTGTCACAAATGTCTTACCGGTTCTATTTTTCATCTATTTCGTTCCTGAATTTTGCCCGAAGTAGATTAAAAATGCACCTAAGATGGAATGGGTAGAGTTCTGCGCAATGTTTAGACGGCGAACATGATAATATTTCATCAGTGATTTCCTGCCTCAGGGAGACTTGCGCGAAGCTGTACTGGCGAATTTGGCCCAGCTTCTCAAGATAAGCACCACGGAAGACATGCACGGTGCAAAGAAATATGAGGAGTAAAAAATTAACCGAAAAACGGTAGATGAATATGAAACTGAGGAGAACCGACAAATGAGCGACAAAAAAGATTTTAAAGATTTAATTACCCGGGACGCGAAAAGCGGCAAACTGGGTCGACGCGACTTTATGCGTTACGCCGTTGCGGCCGGTATGACCATACCGCTCGCATCGGGGCTCTGGACCAGCGAAGTAGCCGCTGCAACTCCGAAACGAGGCGGCACTTTTCGCATCGCGCAGCACGATGGCAACACCTCTGACAACCACGACCCGGGCAAATACGTTTCGTTTGCAACCATCGCGTTGGCGCATACCTTTCGTGCGTATTTGACACAGATCAATCCCGATCAAACGCTTGGAGGGGATGTTGCAACGGAATGGTCGGCAACACCGGATGCGAGAAACTGGACATTCAAGTTGAACAAACGCGCCACATTCCATTCCGGCGCCAAGGTGAAAGCATCGGACGTGATTGCGTCATTGAACCATCACCGTGGCGAAGGCAACACCTCGGCCGCGGCGGCATTCCTGACGGATGTGAAAGAAATTGTCGACAACGGTGATCATTCGATCACAATCAAGCTGGGTTCACCGAATGCCGATCTTCCCTGGATCATGCCCGACTACCACCTGGCAATCGTACCGGGGAATGCTGACGGAACAGCCAACTGGCAATCCGGTGATGGCTGTGGCCCTTATAAGCTGGTCAAGTTTGCCCCGGGCGTTCAGGCAAGTCTTGTCCGTCACGATGAGTGGCACGGCGAAGGCGCGTACTTTGATAAGGTTGAGTACTCGATCATCAATGACCCGAACGCGCGCCAGACGGCATTGATCACGGGTGATGTTGACGCTACCAGCCTGCTCGAAAATAAAACACTCAGTCTGCTGAGCCGTAACAAGGATATCGAGGTCGACAACGTGTCGTCGGCACAGGCGATCACGCTGCCGATGCACGTGGATGTGAAACCGTTCGATAATCCGGATGTGCGCATGGCGCTGAAATTGGCGATCAATCGCGAGGAAATCATCGAAAAGATCACCTTCGGCGCCGCGACCATCGGCAACGATTTCCACCATTCGCCGGCGATGCCGTACTTTCCGGCGGATATCCCCCAGCGTCAATATGATCCGGACCAGGCCAGGTCGTTGTTGAAGAAAGCGGGCATGGAAAACCTCGAAGTCAGCATTTCTTCTGCAGATTCCATCACCACGGGTGCCGTGGATGCGATGATTCTCTATGCCGAGCATGCGAAAGCGGCCGGCATCAAAATCAATGTCGTGCGTGAGGCGAACGATGGGTACTGGTCGGATGTATGGCTGAAAAAGCCGTGGTGCATGGTCACCTGGGGCGCACGCCCGACGCCTGATGTCATGTACAGCCTGACCTACAAGAAAGGTGCTCCGTGGAACGAATCACATTGGGAGAACCCGCGGTTCAACGAGGTGCTTTTACAAGCCAAGGCAGAACTCGACGATGTCAAGCGTGCCGGAATGTACCACGAGATGGGTATGATAATGCGTGACGATGGCGGTTCCGTGTTGCCCTACTTCCCGAATTTTGTATTCGGTCGTCGGAAAAATGTGCGCCACAGCGGGCAGTTGGCGGCAAGCTGGGCCATGGATGGTGCCCGTTCAGCCAGTCGCTGGTGGTTTGCCTGACATCCCAATCCTGGCTTCATCCAGTGTAATAAAACGGGGTTCCAGTCGAACCCCGTTTTTATTTGAGATTGCCGAAAACAGGGGGCAGTACACCTGATTCCTGGATGGAGGTCGGGAGCTGGAAAACAGGTATACCGACCCCGTATATTCAGGATATTGGTTTTGAGTATCGGTACCTATGGCTCGGAAAATCCGATAGGCACGAGAAAAGCTTACGGCTTCCCAGGTTAAAAAACGCCATCAGCTTAAGCGATATCAATTGTATCGGCCTCAGGAATCCTTTAC
This sequence comes from Gammaproteobacteria bacterium, assembly GCA_024229615.1. Classification (GTDB taxonomy): domain Bacteria; phylum Pseudomonadota; class Gammaproteobacteria. The sequence goes on from JAAESG010000615.1 coordinate 3,556, forward strand.
CTTTAGCGCCGATTTGAATTCGCCGAGTAAAGCCATGATTCCCAGATTTGGCAGCGATAGCTGCTTGTTATTGATCGATGTTCAAACTGGAGTAAATGTATTCAGGCACTGGGGTGGCGAGAATGGTCGTCGCAATAATCCGCATGCCGAAGACAAGATGCGCAGTTTATTGAAGGCTTTTCGAGAAAACGGGAACAGGGTAGGGTTTACCCGCCACGATTCTCGTGAAGCCGCGTCACCGCTAAAGTTGTCACTCGAAACCGGTGCTCAGATTGACGGGTTGGAGATCGGCGATAACGATATTGTGGTAGTCAAGGACGTCAACAGTGGTTTCATCGGCACCTCGCTCGAAATTCAACTACGACGTGCCGGCATTCAACGCCTGGTCGTTGCCGGGTTTTTTACCAACCACTGCGTCGAAACCACGGTTCGCATGTCCGGTAATCTCGGTTTTGATACCTATCTGGTTGAAGACGCCTGTGCCACCACCAATCGGACTGGCCCCGACGGTGTGGACCACGAACCCGAATTGGTGCATCAGATGGCAGTGGCTACCCTGCATGGAGAATTTTGCACGGCGATATCCAGTGAAGATGCTCTGTCGCTCTGTGTTTCCGATATGCCGAATCTGAATCGTAATCAGGGGAATGAATAATGTACGGTGTATCATCTATGACAGACGAGCTACGTCGTGTAGCGCTCAGAAAACCAGGTGCTCCGATGCTCGAAGCGGATGCAGATGCCTGGCATTATGGACCGACCTTTGATCGTGACAAGGTAGCCGCGCAACATGCTGCGTTTACACAATTGATTGCCAGCCACGGTACCGAGATTCTCTGGATGGACGATGATAATCCGGAAATTGCCGACGCGGTATTTACCTATGATGCATCGTTGATGGCGCCCGCCGGAGCCGTGTTGATGAATCCAGGCAAGTTATTGAGAAGAGGCGAACAGGAATTGCATCGACAGTTTTATCAGCGTCAGGGTATTCCGGTGATCGGAGAGATATCTGGAGAAGGTACCAGTGAGGCAGGGGACACGCTGTGGCTTGACGACAAAACGCTTGCCGTTGGCCGGGGCTTTCGCACCAATCAATCCGGTATCGATCAACTCACCGCTTTGCTGGCCGAACATGCGATCGAGGTCTGTGCTTTCGATCTACCGGTATTTCAGGGTGCGGATGCCTGCCTGCATTTGATGTCACTCGTTAGTCCGGTTGATACACGAACTGCGGTAATTTTTGAAACGCTGTTTCCGGTTGGCCTGTATCAAAGGATGCAGGCCATGGGATACACCCTGATCAATCTTCCGGCTGATGAGTATGAGTCGAGTGCGACTTTATGTGGCAATATTCTCGCGTTGGCACCGGGTCAATGCATCATGATCGATGGGTATCCCGAGACCAGAGCTGCACTGGAGCAGGTTGGTATTTCGGTTTCGGTATTCGACGGTGATGCCCTTTGTATCGGTTGCGAAGGTGGGCCAACCTGTCTGAGCCGTCCCATTCTGAGAAGCTAACTGGATTCGCTTTTTCGCCTTTAGCGTGAGCCATTTCACGTCAAACTCCTACTGACCGCGTCAAAATGACCCGATGTGAGTTTGAAGGGCATTTCCATGCATTACTCCGAAGGCGCAGAAACAAAGGAACCTATCGATTCTAACGAGGACCAACAGCTGGATTCTGACGGTTCGACAAATCTGGATAATTCGAATGATGATGTCCCGCGCATCAAGGGTTTGATCGAATTGCTAAACCAGTATATCGGTGCTAAACGGTCCTGAACCTCTAATTTTTTAGCCAATCGGCTCTAATAAAAAGGGCCTGTGACATATGAGAACGAGCTCCCGTGTCACCCATCCCCGTAGCTAGCCCGCATTTCTTACCACCCTTGTGCTGTGACGACGCTATGCCGCAGTCTGCCTGCATTTGGCTCGGTCAGAGCGCAAAATACAGGCAGGGCACGACCTCTCGTCGTCTCGCAACGAGTGGTGGTGAGAAATGCGGGCTAGCCATTGCCACGGCTGTTCCCTGAGTCACCGTCAGAGCGCAATTTTTTAAGCTCTGTTTGTGTAGATTGAATGGCGAAATTTTCTAGCTGGGATTATAGGACCGTCAGCTTAATCCGATTGATTCCGTAAAATCACTAATCGATACTTCAACCTGCTATTGGACTAAACTGTAGACGATACGTTGGCGAGAAGGTCAGGAAGTCGACCCAGGCCACCCTTATACTGAAAATGCTCACATGATGATGGATATGGCGTACTGGATGTCGATTCCGATTGGCCTGATATTGTTGTGGATGGGGATCAAGGGTCGAATCATCGGCTGAAGCTGTGGAGTGTCGGTCTGTTGGCGCTTGGCCTTGGCATTCTTGTCTACGAGAACTTCGCTTGGATCGAGCTCCGTCCATCATCGTAGAGATGCTTGAGATAACTGGCATAGCAGTTGAACCAGTCACTCTAGTCGCAATACTGATAGTCTTTCGCCATACATATACGGGCTAGTTTCTGCGATCTCAAGATATCCTCGACAGTCATCTTTTTTTCGACTTTGTCGAGATGCGAAAGCGCCTGTTTATGGCCGTTTGATGCCGCAATGTTCCACCACATGTGCGCGTGGAACTCATCTTCAAGCGTCAAGTACGTCGAGCCGAGATTGTTCTGCGCTTGCGCAAGCCCTTGGTTGGCTGCCTGCCTGTACCATTTGATTGCGACACTGTAATCCTGTGTGGCATTCAAGCCATGTTCGTACATTAAACCCAGCTTAAACTGTGATTCGGCATCCCCCTGTTCGGCGAGAGGCTTGAACAGTGCAGCAGCATACCCTTGTTCGGCTGCTCGATTAAACAGGTTGAAGGCAGCTTGATAATCCTGCGGAACGCCGTTTCCCCGGTAATACATCAAGCCCAGCTTAAACTGTGATTCGGCATCTCCCTGTTCGGCAGAAAGCCTGAACTTCGCCGGCGCGTATCCCTGTTCAGCTGCCCGCTTAAACAGGCTGGAGGCAGCTTCATCGTCCCGGGGAATGCCGTTCCCCTGGTAATGCATCAAACCTAGAACGAATTGTGCTCTGTCAATACCCTGTTCAGCCGCGAGTTTTAACCACTTAAATGCCGCATGGTAGTCCTGCTGAGCAATGATTCCTTCATAGTAGACGATACCCAGATGACTCTGAGCAACACCCAGTCCGCCATTGGCGGCCAACTCGTACGACTCGATTGCGGCTTTGAGGTCCTGGGATGCCCCCAGTCCGTTTTCGTACAGGGTTCCGATATTGAATTGGGCCGTTGCATATCCCTGATCAGCCGCCAGTCTCAACCACTTGAACGCCGCTTGGTAATTCGGGGAGCCTCCTTTCCCATGAAAATACATGAGGCCGAGAAGGTATTGAGCACGACTATTGCCTTCATTGGCGGCTAGCGTCCACTCCTTTATCGCTCCGGGGTAGTCGCCACTTTGGTAGGCATCTGCTCCTTTGTTAAAGTCTGCAAAAGCAATAGTGCTCAACTGAAGGATGAATACAAACGGAATTAGCTGCGTCTTTTTCACTGGGCCATGATGCCAAACAGTCTAATAAACTTAAAGCCGATCGAAGGCTAAGGTGTTCAGGTAGAAAAACCGTAAGTCCCTGGGCAATAGCCCAAATTGCGGTAATCGGTTGGTTCTAAAAGCTGCGTTACCCGACATATTAGTTACGGACTATAGCGGAGGTATGGGGACACTTTAGATATAAACGGATTCGCTGTCGACTCAGAGCGGGGAAGGATGCTGCACCCAGGGGCATACTTCGGCATGGTGGTACGTGTCGGCATGGCTGATTGCGAATCGGTTGGATTGCTCGGCATCGATATCGACC
>JAAESG010000616.1 GCA_024229615.1 Gammaproteobacteria bacterium
AGAGTTTCCCTAAGCAATGCCCCTGTGCTAGTCCAGATCCGTGATAGAGGCTCGTGACAGAGGCTGACGCTGTCCCTTCTAAAAACTCATCCGATTTGATTATATTGAGCTTTTTAGTCAATAGTGGCTAGTCTCTACGCCATGAGTAAATGGCTGATAATTATTCTGGGAACGCTTTTATCCGCCTTTCAAACACCAAGCGAATTGGCAATCAAGTATCGAAGACCCCGTGGTGATCAAGCGGATACTTGCACACCAACAGAGAAAAGCGGAGCCAAAAGAATTCAACCCATTACCCGAGAGCAGCACCCGCAGGGCATAAAGGCACCGCCCCAAACAGGTTTGTTCGGCTAGCCGACGAGATCAGTTTGACTCAGTCAACTCACCAAATTGCTGCGAGCAAAAGTGGCGGCAGGTGGTCGGCATGCCTGGTGGCTGATTGTGGCAGGTTTGACCGGCCGTAAGGAGCAGTATTGGGCGTGTCGGCTGGAATCAGACGGGTTTCGGATGCCTCAGGGCTGGTTGGTGTCGTTGATGTCTTACTTTTTTGGTTGAACAAGGAAAATTTGATATTAATTCTTCCTATACCTCGATCAGATCGGCACCATTCATAGAATTTTCTTAACTATTTGCAGAAGTTTAGGATGCCCCTGGACGGAGGCAGGTTTCGGGTGTAGATGATTGGCCAGAACGCGCATATTAGGACACTGGCAGTATCCATCGTTTCACATTTATCGTCAATTCCAGAAAATTCGGGTCAGAGTCCATCACGAATAATGTCGAATGCTTTCTCACCTATCATAACCGCCGGGGCATGTGTATTGCCGTTCGAAACAAATGGCATGATCGAATTGTCGGCGATGCGCAGGCCATCCAGCCCACGCAGCTTTAGATCGGGTCCGACCACCGCATCAGGGTTGTCGGTAGCGCCCATACGACAGCTTCCCGCCAGATGGTGGCTGATATTGACCGTGTTTCGAATCCACCGATCGAGGTCACGGTCACGGCTAATACCGGGCCCCGGATCGAGCTCCACTCCGCGTAGGTCGTCGAAGGCAGGTTGCGCAACTATCTTGCGCATGATTCCTGCGCCTGCTCGTAAGGTCTCGAGGTCACGCCTGTCCTGCAAAAAATTAAAACGAAATTCTGGTGGGTCCGTGGGATTGTCGGATCGCAGCATTACCTGTCCCCGGCTTTTCACGCCGACGAGTTCCAGGTAAATATCGAAACCCTCGACATTGCCATCTGCATATTCAGGCCCCAGAATCAACGGTGTGAAAGTGATTTCGGCGTCGGCATAATCGAGATCCGCGTGTGTCTTCACGAAGCATCCGACATCCAGGTGATTGGTCGCCGCCATACCCGTTCGTTTCAGCAGCCATTCGATGCCGGCGAGCCACTTCTTCGGAGCTTTGGTCCAGGGCAACAGGCTTACCGGTTCCCTGCAGCTATAACTGATCCGAATCGTGGGGTGGGTGTGGAGGTTCCTGCCGACGCCTGGAAGTACATGCCTGCTCGTTATTCCATAGGGTGCCATCAAATCAGGGTCACCGATTCCCGATAGCATGAGTAGCTGTGGCGATGCCAGTGCGCCAGCGCTAAGCAATACTTCGCACTTGGCAGTGATCCGTTCCAGCCGATCACCAACGCGGCATTCAACGCCACAGACGCGATCCCCCTCGATCACTAAACGCTCGGCCAGAACACCGCAACGAATTGTCAGATTCATGCGTTCGCGCGCGCGTCCCAGGTACTCGCGGTATACATCGCTGCGTTCGCCGCCAGCGATATTACGGTGCAGCACACAGGAACCCTCCTGGTCCGGCCCATTGTAATTATCAGTAAGTGCATATCCAGCCTCGGCCGCGGACTGGAGGAAAGCCAGATTGAGCGGTGACGTATCGGGATTACCTTTGCTGATGGAGATCGGACCATCAATCCCCATATACGGATCGCCCGGATCGCTAAATCGTTCTATGCGACGATAAATCGGTTCGATATCACGATAGGCCCAACCGTTACAACCGGCATCCGCCCAGCCGTCATATACCGCGGGGGCGCCACGCACCCAAACCATTGCATTAATCGATGATGAACCACCTAAAATTTTCCCCATTTTATAGGGTAACGTCTGGTCCGCCGCATACTCCTCTGGCTCGGATCTATAGCCCCAATGGTACTTGCCCGCCTGATAGAGTCCGACAACTCCCGCGGGCACACGAGTCATAATACCCCGGTAGTCGGGCCCCGCTTCCAGCAACAGAACCTGGAGCGCGGGGTCCTGTGTTAGTCGGGACGCAAGCACACAACCGGCAGTGCCCCCACCAATGATGACATAATCATAGTTAGTATCAGCCAAGGTCCATAGCCTTCATTGAAAACCCTGCTTGTGATATTAGAGGCAGGAATGTTAACGCATCCCACTTATCGTGGAAACATTACCAGGAGGTTTAAAGGGGACGCTACGGTGCTAACAAGTTGTGCGCCACGAGGCGCTGTGTTTGCTAGCGGCTGCAAGTGCCGCCGGAGTGCACTTACAGCACTTCAGGGTATCAGCGTACAACTAAGCAGTTACAGGGCGCGCTGTGGTTCACCTTGTACGACACACTACCTGAGAGCAGGCCTTCGGCCCCGCCGAGACCGCGGCTGCCCATGGTTATCAAATCCGCCTGCTCGCTCTTGGCAACAG
>JAAESG010000617.1 GCA_024229615.1 Gammaproteobacteria bacterium
GATCGGCAAACAGACGGTCTAACTCACCATCGATATCCAAACGTCGCACAAATCCCAGGTAACCAACGGTTTCGCTATTAACAACGATCGAAATCCAGTAAGCCTTCGGCTCGCTTTGAGGTCGCCCAATGACCAATCGGTGGGCAGTATCCTTGAGTAAAATACCCGAACGAATTGCCAGCGGACCACCCGCCAGACCAGGTGGTGGTGGGTGATCGGGATCCACGTGGCCCGGTGGCGGTGGTGGCGGGCGATCGGGATCCGCGAGACCGGGTGGTGGCGCAGGTCTGTGCCGGTCCTGGTTCGGCCGCAATCGCAAGGCTCTGTTGTCGAGGTGCTCCCGCATCAACCGATTCCAGATCTTGTTGCCCGGACCCTTGAGCCAATGCCAACCACCCCGCTGTTGATATAAAAGCGATAGTTCTTGTACCAGTGGTTGCAATCGATCGGCTTCGCTACGATCGAGATAGTCACGAAAACTGGTGCTGAAAATCCAATTGGCAGTCAGATACACCACTACCAACAGCAGGCTATTAGCAACCAGTATTGCAACAAAAAACTTGTGTCGAATTCGGGATAACATTACTCGCAGTTTGGCTACACTAGCCTGTCTTTTCCAGCCATTTTGTCGATACCGGAAAAGGTTTCACAATATTTTCATATTACGAACCTCTTTTCCTAAATCTAAGGATTGTGATTGGAGTCAGAATGACACTTACTTAAGCCTGAATCCGTACAGCATACTCAGATAAGGCGATATTTCTGATTCACGGTCGCAATCGTAAAGTGTTAATATTGTGCTGGTTTATTTGACAGAGCGTGATGGTGAATGGAATGCACAGATCCTTGTTGCTGATATCGATAATTGTGACCTTATCCGCCTGTAGCGCTGAAGAGCAGGTCGCACCGCCGCCTCCGGTTCGACCGGTCAAACTGTTTATCGTGGAAGGCGCCGGGGACGCCGGGTTACGTCGTTTTCCCGGAGCGATTAGGGCGTCTCAGCGAGCCGAGCTTTCGTTCAAGGTCGGCGGGTCTCTGCAGAAAATTCTGGTCAAGGAAGGCAACAATGTCAAAAAGGGCCAAGTACTGGCGCAACTCGATCCGACCGATTTCAGGATCCAGCTGAGGGACCGCCAGGCAACTTTCGACAACGCCGACAAAAACTTCAAGCGGGGCAAGGAGCTGATCGACAAGGGAGCCATTTCGAAACTCGATTTCGATCGGCTGGAAGCCAACTATCGAACCAGCCTGGCGGCACTGGAACTGGCGAATCAGGAGCTGACCTACACCGAGCTGAAAGCCCCTTTCGCCGGCAGCATCGGCCAGCGTGAAGTGGAAAATTTCGAGGAAGTGAGCAGCAACCAGCCGATCTTCCAGTTACAGAACGTAAACCGACTCGATGTCGCCGTCGACCTGCCTGAAAACCTGATTCGCAGCCTGAGGCGGAACGGCCAGGACGACAGTGCCAGCAAATCCGAGAGGGCCGCATCGGTGAAAGCCTATGTCAGCTTCGAAGGCAGGGCGC
>JAAESG010000618.1 GCA_024229615.1 Gammaproteobacteria bacterium
CCGTCCCAAACGGAATTGATTTTCCATATCCCCTACTGATCTGATACCACACCATGGCGTTTCGTAAAAATATGAGGACGGCAATGATGCACATCACTCGCCTGCTAACCGTTGGGCTGCTCGGGATTGTTTTACCGCTCCAGCCAGTATTGGCCGATGCCGATGCCGAACGTGAAATGCTGGCGCGAATCGTCCATGAACTTAATGCTCTCAATACACTGATTCGTAAGGCGGAATCACAGGCTGAACCAGATGCCCGCATTCACTTTCGCTACGACTGGCTGCGCCAGGATCTGTCGAGGATGCAACAAGGCATCCAGGATCACATCGATGCACCTCGGGCAGAACCCAGAACCTTTCCGCCTTTGCGCGGTGATTATCGGCGGTGATGGAAATCTATGACATCTGCTCAAAATGCGGCATTTCAGGCCGGTTCCGGCGTAACCCCGTCGACGCTACTGACGGCCATCGCTTCAATCGTGATCGTACTCGCTTTTGTTTGGGTGCTCTGGGTGACACTCGGCACTTTCCGGGCCTGGCAAGGCGGGCAGGTCAGCATATTCGATGTGGTGTGGAGCGCGCTTCGCGCGTGCATCGTACTCATGGTGTTGGGTTTCTATTTGCGGTGATGGCACCAATACAGGCTGTCGCGGCAAGGGTTCGGGGAATATCCCGGCATTCGTTTAAGGGGGAAACCTCACAATCTCAGAGGAAAGCAATCATGCTTAAAGCAAAGAAAATAACTACCACCGGGCTTTGGCTGCTGGCGATATCCGCCAATCAGTCAGCATGGGCGGCCCTACCCACGCCGGTGGCGCCGAGTACGGCGCCGGCGGCTGGCGACTGGATCGGACTGATTCAGGGCTACATCAAGGACGGCGGTCTGGTACTTGGCCTCGCCATCGCCGTACTCGGATTCCTGTGGATTGCCTATCTCGGCTTCGCCAAGTTCAACGAAGCGCGGCAGGGCAAGGCCGAATGGGCCGAGGTCGGCGTACTCGGTATCGTCGGCGCCATCGTGCTGATTTTCGCGAGCTACCTGCTGACCGAAGCCGCAGGTGTTATCTAGAACGCCATGTCAGCTCGTGACGACATCCTGGCTAATCGGCTCAACACCGAGCCGGCGATTTTCAGGGGTTGTTCGTCGTCCGAGCTGGGCGTCATCGTAAGTGTGGCCGCGCTCATCTGGTTGCCTGTCTCTCTCCTCCTGGCATGGTTGATGGGCGCGGTCACCATGGGCTTCGGCATTGCCGGGGTCGGTGTGGTTGTTACCGTGATCGTCATGGCCACCTTGTTTCAGCGCCTCAAGCGCGGGCGACCGGATGGCTACTACCTGCAGCGGATTGCAATCCATCTTGATGATCATGGCTTGCGTCGATCACCGTTCATCCGACGCAGTGGTGCCTGGGATATCGGGAGGAGTCGGAGTGCGACGCTACCGCTACGAAATCGATAACGTACGCGCTCATCTTCGATCACTGTGGGTGATCATCGGCGTTCAGATTGTCATCATCCTGGCGCTTTGGTTCGGTTGGAGTCAGGCACCCCAAAGTCTGACCGTTCACGTTCCACCTGACCTGCGCTCTGGTGCGGAACTGGCCGTCGATGAAATACCACCATCCAACGTGTATTCCTTCGCCTTCTACATCTTTCAACAACTCAATCGCTGGCCCGAGGACGGATCACGTGACTATGGCAAAGCGATTTTTCGAATCTCGCCCTATGTCACTCCCCGCTATCGGGCCGACCTGATCGCGGACCTGGAGCTCAAGGGTAAACAAGGTGAGTTGGCCTACCGTGTGCGCGGTGTCCAGGAGGTTCCGGGCCACGGATATGAAGAACGCCGGGTCGACATACTCGCCCCGGGGGTATGGGTCGTTTGGCTGGATCTCGATCTTTTAGAGTCAGTGCAAGGCATGACGGTGAAAAAGACGACGATTCGCTATCCACTGCGAGTCGTGCGGCTTGCCGTCGATCCGGAGTCGAATCCCTGGGGCCTGGCGCTGGACGGATTCGCGGAAAAGGGGCCACGACGATTGAGTGAATCTGAAATTAACGAAATGCCTGTAGAAGGAAACTGGCAAGGATCGGCGAATGAATAAGACAAGTAATTTGGTAAAGGGCATCAAGTTTTGGCTGGGAGTCTCGTTAATGCTGATGCAATCGACAGTGTATGCCGAATCCGGAATCACGGAGCGAATAGAATGGAACAAGACCCCCATACAGCTCCATCTCAAGATCAGCCACGAACGAATGGTTCATTTTCCGGGCCCGGTCAAGGTAGGTGTACCGGCATCGCTGCAATCGATACTACGTATCCAGAGCGTGAATGGTACCGCTTACTTTCTGGCCAATGCGCCATTCGATGCAG
>JAAESG010000619.1 GCA_024229615.1 Gammaproteobacteria bacterium
ATCTCAGGCGAGTCCACGGTAAATTTGTTCTGATTCCGAAAGGCACCAGCACATGAGGTTTCAGTCATCCGCAGATAGTCAAAGACCAAGCGAACATTGAGCGTGAGCTGTCGCATTTTCTGCGCGACACTGCGCCCACCTTTGGATTTGATGATGCTAATGGCAAAGCGGCGCAAGCGCGTGATATTTTCCGGGCCATGGCCGGTGCGTATCCGGCTGCGGTCTTCGTGATAGTTCCAATCGATAATGTAATGACAGCTGTTTTCGATGCACCAGTGGCCGCGGTTGGTGGCAAGCACGCGTTGAGGGTCGGCTTGCTCAGCAGTTCGGCTGGTAATGCCATAGGCGATTTCACAGGAGTTTTCACCGGTTTTTTTATCTGTGAACTCGCGCTGAACGACAAAAGCTTGTTCGACGTGAGGAAAGTTCAGATAGCCGTTGAGTTCGGCAGTGGTCCAGATTTGGCGGATTTCGATGCGGCCGTGATCAGGCGGGTCGCAGAGGGTAAAGTCCGGCTGCTGGC